>CAKZLM010000089.1 GCA_937126915.1 uncultured Alphaproteobacteria bacterium | reverse complement strand
AGCGCCACCCGCCCGGACAGGTTTGATGGCAGCATCAATAGCACTCACACCCCAATCAGCGGCAATCTCTTTGAGATTTTTACCTATAATTGATTGCGCCATTTCATTGTCAATGCGGCCGGTGATCAAAACCGCCTCTGCACCACCACGGCGGCGTAGATTATCAGTCATCTCTTCCCTAATTTTTGGCATTTGTTCAGGGTCATCCATTCGAGCAACCATAGCCTCAAAGCCACCCGCCAAACTCCATTTCGGCATTAAGGCTGCCGTCACGCTGGTGCCACTGGCACGCCACGGATATTGATCTGCCGTCACTGCCTGCCCTGCCGCACGGGCCTTATTAACGCGGTCAATAATTTGTGTGCTGTAACCCCAAACATCAACCCCAAGTGCCTTAATGTGCGAGAAATTAACCGGAATATTGGCCTTTAATCCAATGTCCAATGTTTCTTCAATGGCCCCTAAAACACCAATGCTATAAGTACTTTCATCGCGCAAATGGGTATCATAAACACCGCCCATCCGCCCAGCAATGCTGGCTAATTCTATCACTTCATCTGTTGAGGCAAAGGCACCTGGAACATAGAAAAGCCCTGTTGATAAGCCAATGGCGCCATCGCTCATGGCGGTGCTAACTAAGGTTTTCATTTCTGCCATTTCAGCATCATTAGGGGCACGATCTTCCACCCCCATCACCGAGCGACGCACACCACCATGGCCCACATAAATGCCCACATTGGTGCCAATGCCATGGCTTTCAAATAGGCTTTTCTGCTCTGCTATATTGGCAAGGCCATGACCATCATTACCGATAAAAACCGTGGTCACCCCTTGGGAAAGATAATTTAAATTCGCAGCTTTTTCAGGATCACTTAATTCTTCACCTGCATGGGTATGAGGGTCAATAAAACCGGGCATCACCACTTTTCCGCTGGCATGGACAATCTTAGTCGCTTGGAATTGTCCCGCTGCATTATCACCCACAAAAATAATTTTACCATCACGAACAACAATATCTTGCCGCTGGCTAGGTGCTAAACTGCCATCATAAACTATGCCATTTTCAATGATTAAATCAGCCTGTTGCTGGCTATTTTCCGATGCTGATAGGTTCTGAGGCACCATCATCAAAACAATGACAGATAATACACTAGTTTGCCTTATGCCCGCTTGCATTATGAATGATTTTTTTAAACTCGTTGACATCCCCAAAGTCCCCCACAAACATTTATCCCTAGAAAAGACCATAATACATCAAATCATATTAGCAAGTTTCTATATTCTCTTGCCGTTTTATTTTCGCGATTTATAGTGGTCTGCATTGATACCCAATGAAGAATAATAGGGTTTAGGGGAGAAATAGTATGTCGTCTGCCGCTTCTTTGGCTGATTTATTTTCACACACATCAAACATTTACGGTAACAATATCGCACTTGAGTTTGAAGGGCGTCATTTCAGCTATAAAGACTTGGACAATCAGACCAATAATTTGGCGCATTATTTCACCTCACTGGGTGTGAAAGCAGGTGACCGCGTATCCTTTCTCGATAAGAACTCAGATCTGTATATCATGGCGCTTGGCGCATTAGCAAAAATTGGTGCGGTGTGTGTGCCGATAAATTATCGCCTAATGCTGCCTGAGGTTAGTTATATCCTGAAAGATTCTGACAGTAAGTTTCTATTGCTGGGCCAAGATTATTTAATGCTGAAGGATTTTTTAGACGACGATTTAAAGCATCTCACCTGCCTTGCCTTTTGTAAAAATGATAGAGATGTGCCCGCCATTGAAGAGCAATTGACCAATGAAACAGCCGCCCCTGTTGACTATACCCCAGCACCCGAAGACGCTTATTTACAAATGTATACCAGTGGCACCACGGGCCACCCGAAAGGTGTGCTGCTGACTAATCAAGTTTTAAAAGACACGTTAGATATTGTGGATAATACCTTTGTGATGTTTGATCAAACCATGGTGCAATTATCGGCCATGCCATTTTATCACATTGCTGGCATGAACACGCTGTTAATCGCCCTGCATTCAGGAGCGAAATCGGTTATCACCCGCGAGGTGAACCCCGTTGAGATTTTAAAAATCATACCTGAAAAAAATATTACAATCGCGTTTTTCGCCCCCGTTATCATTCAGTTTTTGTTGATGACCCCTGGCATTGAAGACACAGACTTTTCCTGCCTTGAAAATATTTATTACGGTGGCTCGCCCATTGCGCCTTCGGTTTTAACTGAGGCCGAAAAGGTCTTTAATTGCAATTTTTACCAAGTGTATGGCATGACAGAAACCATGGGGTTAACCACCATTTTAATGCCCGAGGATCATAAAAAAGCAGGTAAGCTTTTAAAATCATGCGGTAAGCCTTTCACTGGCATTACCGTGCGCATTGAAGACGCTGATGGCAATGAAGTGGGCATTAATGACATTGGTGAGGTTAAAGTGCTAACCAAAAGCTGCATGGCAGGTTATTGGAACAAACCAGAAGCCACCGCCAAAACCATTGATAAAAATGGCTGGTTAAGCACAGGTGACGCTGGCTACCGCGATGAAGAAGGGTATATCTTCATTCATGACCGTATGAAAGATATGATCATTTCAGGGGCTGAAAACATTTATCCGGCTGAGGTGGAAAAATGCCTTATCAGCCATCATGAGATTGCTGACGCTGGGGTCTTTGGCATCCCCGATGATCGATGGGGTGAAGTTGTGTGCGCTGCAGTTTCCTTACAGCCCAACAGTGCCGCAGATGAAAAGTCAATTATTAAGTATTGCCGTGAGAAAATTGCCCATTATAAATGTCCAACTAAAGTTGTTATCATGAAAGAGCTACCAAGAAATGCCAGTGGTAAAGTGTTGCGCCGTGAGTTAAGAGCACCTTATTGGAAAGATAAAGACCGTAATGTCAGTTAAGAAAGTATCGCGTAAAGTACATAAATGGATCAGCCTACTGTTATCAGCACAGTTTTTCTTATGGGTTGTGACAGGTCTTTATATGGTGATCATTCCCATTGAATATATTCATGGTGATCATTTGGTGCGCCCTGTGAACGAGGCCTTAAAACCTAAAGACCTGACTAATTTTTCGCTTGCACAATTACGCGCCGACAATCCTGACATGGTTAATTTTGAAATTTTTAGCTTGCTTGGCACGCCCTACGTGCGCGTCATTGGCGATGGGGAACGCTTGATCAATTTGAAGAATAGTGAAGTGCGCCCTTCTTTTGATGCTGATACCATTCGCCAACTTGCTACCTTGCATTATAACGGTGATGCCGAGATCACCGATATTACCCTTTTAGACAAAGCACCATCTGAATTGCGTGGCCGCCCAACCCCTTTGTGGCGGGTTAGTTTTGATGATGGTGAGGATGGCACGCTTTATTTCTCTTCACAAACTGGACAGTTACTTGGCAAGCGACATTTCTTCTGGCGTGCCTATGACTTTTTGTGGATGTTCCACATCATGGATTACGACACCCGTGACAATGTTAACAATATGCTGCTACGGGTCATAACCGTTATTGCCCTTTTAGGTGCCATAAGCGGGGCTTTTCTGGCTTATTTTTCTCTAAAAAAGAAAGCCAATAAAAACCTTAAAACCCACTATGGTATGAACCAAAAAACATTCCGCACCCTGCATAAATGGCTCAGCATTGTCATTGGCCTGCAATTGGTTATATGGACTGGCACGGGATCATTAATGGCGCTGATTGATCAAAAAGTGGTAAAGGGCACAGACATTGCCGCAGGCGTGCCTTTTGAACGCCTATCGCCCGCTGCCCCAACATTGATTGAACCGACTGCCGTCTTGAACCCGCTTGATCAAGACATTTATCGTCTGTCACTTTCGTACGCTGTTGATCGCTATATTTATAACACTAGCACCAGTGAGGGGCCCTTTAGCTTTGATGCTGAAACAGGCAACCGTTTTAGCATCACCGAAGATTTAGCCAGAACCCTTGCCCATAGTGATTATAAAGGCGATGGTGAATTGGTAGAACTAGAGAAAGTTGACGCCGCCCCGGTTGAGGCACGCGAAGCTACCACACCGCTATGGAAGGCCACCTTTGATGATGAACGCCAAACACGGTTATATTTCTCCCAAACAACAGGGCGATTGGAAAACCGTTATAATGACACCACAGGCATCTTTGATATTTTGTGGATGCTGCACATGATGGACTATGAAAAGCAGCATAATTTCAACAGTGGCCTGATCATCACCATTGCGCTCTGTACATTCTGGCTTATGTTAAGTGGTATCTTGCTGCTATTTGGGGTGTTCAGACGCAAAGATTTCCAATTTTTTAAAGCCAAAAAAGCCTGATTCGTTCAAGTTTTTACGCTGATGCTCTGTATTAGTGATGTAATACACTAAATTAAAAACAGCTGAAACGCTTATTCACCTTACGTTACAAGCGTTTCGTCGTTTTTGCTATTGCATTCAAAAAACTAATTCCTATATATAGGCGTATAAATAAGGTCCTCGTTAAGAAGGGCCTCACGTGACCATAGAATTATAAGCTTGGGGGTTTGGTCAAACTATTAACCTTGGCTTGATACGAACAGCGAGATAGAAAAATGAAAATCATTAAAATCGTGGCGCCTATTGTCGTCTTGGCTGCAAGTGCAGGTGGCTTCATTGCCTTAAATAAAACCGCACCTGAGCCAGAAAAAGAAGTGGTGGAAGAACGCCCTGTTTCCCTATTTGTGGAAAATGTGAACAAGCAAAATGTTGCACTTGATGTTCGCACCCAAGGCGAAGTAACTGCCAAAACCCAGATTAACCTTGTTCCACAAGTTTCAGGCCGCATTGTTGCTGTTGCTGATAATTTCGGTAAAGGCGCATCTTTTGGCAAAGATGAAACCATCATCCAAATTGATGATACTGATTATCGCTTAAACCTTATCAATGCCGAAGCGCGGGTTGAAGACGCTAAGTTGCGCCTAGCCCTTGCTGAGGCTGACCACGATGTCGCCAAGCGCAACTGGGATGTGAAAGTTGGTGGTAAAGCCAGCCCCTTGGCCTTAAAAATCCCACAACTTAACTATGCTAAAGCAGCCCTAAAATCGGCTGAGGCTGATCTTGACCGCGCAAAATTGAACCTTGAGCGCACCAAAATCACTGTGCCATTCAATGGTCGCATTGTTGAGAAAATGGTCGATATTGGCCAATATGTCACCCCGGGCACGCCGATTGCCAAGGTTTTTGCAACGGATACTGTTGAGGTGCGTTTACCACTTACCGACAAGCAACTTGATAGCATTGGCTTACCGATTGCGTATGAAGCTGCTGCTGGAACTGGCCCTCGTGTTGTGTTTAGCGCCGAAGTTGCTGGTGAGAACCGCCAATGGTATGGCGAAATTGTTCGTATTGAAGCCTCTGTTGATGCTAAAGCCCGCATGTTTTATGCGGTTGCCCAAGTGAACGATCCTTATGGTCAAAACGCCTCTGGTAATATGCCAATGGCGGTGGGCTTGTTTGTCAATGCCGAAGTGAGCGGTGAACGCGTTGCTGATGCCCTTGTTATGCCGCGTAAAGCCTTGCGTGGTCACAATCAGGTTTATGTGGTAACATCCGCTGGTGAACTGGCTATCAGAACCGTTGACGTGGTTTACACAGACCGTGATCGCTTGATCGTTCAAGACGGTGTTGAAGCAGGTGATCAGGTTGTTGTGTCTGCTGTTCGTGCTGCTCGTAACGGCATGAAAGTAAACGCTATCAATCAAAAGCAAGCCAACGCCTCGTTACAGCTTGGTCAATAAACCGAAACCATCATAATAATCGGAGGATAATGCCATGAATGGATTAATCGCATGGTGGGCCCGCAACCGCGTTGCAGCCAATTTAATGATGGTCGGTATCTTTATTTCTGGCGCCTTAGGGTTTATGAACCTTGGCCGTGAAATTCAACCAACCATCCCTGTAAACTGGGTTCAAATCCAAGCCGTATGGCCTGGTGCTTCCCCTACTGAAATTGAAGAACAAATCCTCATCCGCATTGAAGAATCTGTGGCGGATATGGAAGAAATTGACCGCATTCGCGGCTTTGCCGCTGAAAGCACGGGTCAGATTTACCTTGAAGGTAACCCCAAATTAGACATTGATGACTTCTTGAACGATGTCAAAAGCCGTGTCGATGGCATTGGGTCACTGCCGCGTGATATGGAACCTTTAAAGGTTTCCAAAATCTACACCCGCAATGAACTAATCCGCGTTGCTGTGCATGGTAATGTCAGTGAAAAGACCTTGACCGACACCGCGCAAATGATCCGCAATGAAGTGGCCACCTTGCCAGGCGCATCTGTGGTTGAAATGTTTGGTAAACGCCGCGAAGAGGTGAATATTGAAATTTCTGAAAGCACCATGCAGCGCTATGGCCTAACCTTTGACCAGGTCGCATCTGCCATACGGGGCAGCTCTGTTAATATTTCATCTGGTAATGTGCAAACCGATACCGGTGATGTTTCTATCCGCGCCCGCAATCAAGCAACCAATGAGGCTGACTTTGGCGAAATCATTGTTCGTCAAACCGAAGACGGTGCCATCATTCGCTTACGCGACATCGCCAGCATTGATGATGGTTTTGAGGAAGAAGAAATTCTCGCTACCCTTAATGGCGAACCGGCCATCTTGGTGAACATTATGAGCACCCAAGAAATGAACGTGGTGCGCACCTCAGAAGAGGTGACAAAATGGGTTAGTGAAAACCAAAACCTGATGCCTGAAGGCGTTAGCATGACCATTTGGACCGACCGTTCAAAAATCTATAAAGACCGCATGGCAACCATTTCAGGGGCTGCTATATCGGGGCTTGCTTTGGTGTTCTTGGTTCTTATCCTGACCCTTCGCCCGATCGTTGCCTTCTGGGTAACCATTGGCATTGCAACCGCCTTTGCTGGTTCGTTTATTTTACTTGATAGCTATGGCATTACCTTGAACATGCTGTCCCTTTTCGCCTTCTTGTTAGTGATTGGCGTGGTGGTTGATGACGCCATTGTGGTGGGAGAGAGCATTCACCATGAAAGCCATAACAGTGGTGGTGGGCTAACCTCTGCCATCGTTGGTACGCAATTGGTGGCAAAGCCGGTTTTATTTGCGGTCTTAACCACCATGGTCGCCTTTGCCCCATGGCTGTTCCTTGATGGCTTCATGGTACAAATGACCCGCCATATTGCCATTCCTGTGGTGTTGGCGCTAACCTTCTCTTTAATCGAAGCCTTCTTCATTTTGCCGGCTCACTTATCAAAATTGAAACCACGTGAAAATCTTGGCACCTTTGGCCGTTTTCAAAAGCGCATCGAAGACAGCGTTATCAATTTTGCTCAAAACACCTATCGCCCGTTTGCAGAAAAATTTGTCCGCAATCGTGCCTTAGTGGCGTCTATCTTCATTGGCTTTTTCATTTTAAGTGCTGGCTTATTATCCAGTAACTGGGTCAAATTCACCTTTATGCCAGTGATTGAAGATGAAGAAATTGTCATCACAGTGAACATGCCAGAAGGCACACCATATGATCGTGCGCTGCAGGTGTTGGCCCATCTACAACAGGCCCAACAAGCCTTAACCGATGAATTTAACAGCCAATATGCAGAAGAAGACAACCGTCAATTAATCGAAAAATGGTACACCCGTTCTCGTCGTGACAGTGTCTTGGCAATTGTGAAATTAGCACCGCCTGAAATGCGTGACATTTCAACCAAAGAAGCTGCCCTTCGTTTGCGTGATCTTATCGGCGATATTCCGGATGCAAAGGAAGTAACCGTTGATTATATGATCGACAATGGTGGTGATAACCGTGGCATTTCATACTCTATCAAGTCAAAAGACCCTGAGATGTTACAGGCGGCAACCGATGCCTTGAAAGAAAAGCTGCGCACCTATGCCAGCGCCTATGATGTGCGGGATAATTTGAACAGTGCCACAGATGAAATCCATCTGACCCTAAAACCAGGTGCTGAACAATTGGGTATCGACCTTGCCCGTGTAACACGTCAGGTTCGCCAAGCCTATTACGGTGAAGAGGTACAACGCCTTGCTCGCCCAAATGGTGATGTGCGAGTGATGCTGCGCTACCCGCGTGACACCCGCCGCTCGCTTGAAAGCCTTAGCAACTTCCGCGTTCGCTTAAACGATGGCCGTGAAGTTCCCTTGCTACAAGTGGTAGATATTGAGTTCACACCGGGCATTAACCGTATTCAACGGTGGGAGCGTCACCGTGCCGCCATCGTTAACGCTGATCTTAGAAATGATGACTTTGAAACCATCCGCAAAGACCTGAACGATAACTTCTTCCCACAATGGGAAAAAGACTTCCCTGGTGCCAAGCGTGGTGCCATCGGTCAGGCCGAGGGTGAAGCACAATTCTTTGCCGAAGTGGGTACATTATACATGATTGCCTTGTTCACCATGTATGCCCTTATTGCGGTGGCCTTTAGGTCATACTTCTTACCATTGTTGGTGATGACCGCCATTCCATTTGCCTTTATGGGTGCTGTTTATGGTCACTTCTTTATGGGCGCCAGCTTAACCTTGTTCTCATACTTTGGTATTGGCGCGGCAGTGGGCGTGGTGATTAACGACAACTTGGTTCTGGTGGATTATATCCTACGTCTGCGGGCCAAAGGTATGAACGCCTATGACGCCATTGTTGAGGCAGGTGTCGCACGTTTCCGTCCGATCCTGCTAACATCAATCACCACCTTCGTGGGTCTGATCCCTATGATGTTGGAGCGCTCAACCCAAGCGGCTTTCTTGAAGCCAACCGTGATCGCTTTGGCCTTTGGCGTGTTGATCGCCACCTTTGTGACATTGATCTTGGTACCAGCCCTATACTGCATTGCAGAAGATATTCGGGTGTTCTTCATCCGTCTTTGGAAGCGGGTATCAGGCCAACAAGTGCCGACCAAAGAAGAGCTAACAGGACAAGCCCTTCAACCAGGTGAATAAGGCAAGGCCAAACTTAAGTGATAAAAGAAAAGGCGGGATCATCTCCCGCCTTTTTTATTTCTTATCCAATAATCGCGCCTGAGATATTATAAGTAAGGTAAGAAGCCACCCACGCCATAATAAACAAATAGGTCACCATGAAAGCAGGCCAGCGCCAGCTGTTAGTTTCGCGTTTTGCCACAGCAATGGTTGAGATACATTGCGGCGCAAACACAAACCACGCCAAGAACGCAAGGGCTGTTGGCAAGGTCCACAGATCTTGCAGCATATCAACCAAACTGGCGGCGATAGCATCATCATCACCTGCAAGTGAATAAACCGTACCCAAGGCAGCAACTGACACTTCACGGGCTGCCATACCGGGGATAAGCGCAATGGCAATTTCTAGGTTAAAACCTATGGGCTGTAAAATCGGTTCTAAGAGACGACCCAACCAGCCAACTACACTGTAATAAATATCATTTTCAGTGGCACCGACGGGCGGTTTTGGATAACTGGCGAAAACCCACAACGCAATCATAGAAAACAAAATCATTGTACCCGCACGGCGCATGAAAATTTTCACACGTTCATACAAGCCAATGACCATATTGTGCCATTCCGGCCAACGATAACGCGGCAGTTCCATAATCAAATATTGTGACGTGCCGCTGGTCAGGGTTATTTTCAAAATTCCCGCCACAAGTAGAGCACTTAAAATACCCGCCAAATAAAGACCAAACATCACCATACCCTGCATACCAAGGCCATAGCCCATATCTGTGTTAGGAATGAAAGCACCAATCACCAAGGTGTATACAGGCAAACGCGCCGAACATGTCATCAAAGGGGCGATCAGAATGGTGGTCAAACGATCACGCGGATGTTCAATGGTGCGCGCCGCCATGATGCCCGGAATCGCACAGGCAAAGCTAGATAGTAGTGGAATGAAAGCACGACCATTTAGGCCAACCGTTGCCATAATGCGATCCATCAAAAAGGCGGCACGGGCCAAATAACCTGACCCTTCCATGAACAAGATAAAGGCAAACAAAATGATAATTTGCGGCAGGAAAATAACCACTGCACCAACGCCTGCCAATATACCATCCACCAACAAGCTTTTAAGCCACGTATCCCCCATGGCACCATCGACCAACATTTGCAGTGACACGATCGACCCATCAATCATATCCATCGGTGCTTCGGCCCAGTTAAAAACCGCTTGGAACATGCCAAAGAAAATAAGCATCAGGATCAACACGCCAAATACAGGATGAAGGAAAATTTCATCCAACTGACGGGTGATACGACCTTGCATGCCTTCTTTTAAGATAACTTTTTTTGCAACCGTTCGGGCATCGCTTTGATACGCAGTGGTGGATTTTTGACCAGAAGTGCCATCAGTTTTACCGGCAGGTTTTTGGTCAAGGTCAACGCCTTTATCCAAAAACTCTTGTAAGCTTGTCATGCCCGCCTTGCGCACAGCCACAGACTTTACCACTGGCACGCCCAGCTCTTTTGATAAAGCATCAGTATCAATCTCAAAACCATCACGCTCTGCCAAATCATACATGTTCAAAAGCACCATCATCGGCACGCCCAAATCACGCAGTTCCAGCACCATACGCATTTGCTTACGAATGTGGGTGGTATCCAATACAGCAATTAAAAAGTCTGGCTGTTTTTCACCCTCAAACTTGCCCATAACAATATCACTGGCAACCTTTTCATCGGGCGAGCGACCTTTAAGGCTGTACATGCCCGGCAGGTCAACAATCTCATAGTCTTTGCCGGAACTAGTCGTGAAATCCCCCAGCTTTCGCTCAACCGTTACACCTGCATAGTTTGCGATTTTCTGGCGCGCCCCAGTGAGCGCATTAAACAAAGAACTTTTACCAGAATTTGGTGACCCAACTAAAGCCAAACGAACAGCAGATGACATAAGATTTTTCCCAACAACAAGACGATCTAATGGTTATTATTACGATTAAAGCGGCAGGACTTTTATGACCTTGGCTTCGCTGCGTCTAATAGCAACCCGCACCCCATCAACATCCACCGCAATGGGGTCGCGCATCACAAAACCAAAGTGACGAATGATAATTTCAGACCCTTCTTCGAACCCCATTTCGCGCAAACGCTCCACCAAATCATGCCCTTCATCAATCAGGTCAGCGGAGAAGGCTTCTAGTTTAGCAGCGGTATTTTTGGTTAGGTCCGTTAAGGCAATCATGATCATTCCCCTAGGGCAATTTATTTATTACCCTTTTGCATCATTAAATATGTAGTTGATAATCATTATCAAGAGGCAGCCAGAAACGCAACACTAATCGCTATCAATAAAGGAGATTATCGGCACAGGTATTTTTAAAGATGAAGAATGTTGCAGCTAGGCGTTTAGCTTTTTAGCAACATCGCGGGCGAAATAAGTCAGAATGCCATCAGCACCAGCGCGCTTAAAGGCCAACAAGCTCTCCATCATCACAGTATCCAAATCAAGCCAGCCATTTTTAGCGGCAGCCTGCATCATGGCATATTCACCCGATACCTGATAAGCATAAACAGGAATGTTAAAAGTGCTTTTAACCTGACTAACAATATCCAAATAAGGCATGCCGGGCTTGACGATCACACTATCGGCACCCTCTAAGATGTCTTGCTCTACTTCACGCAGGGCTTCAACACTGTTGGCGGGGTCCATTTGATAGGTTTTTTTATCACCTTTCAAATTGGCCCCAACAGCCTCACGAAACGGACCATAGAACCCACTGGCATATTTAGCGGCATAAGACATGATCTGAACATTTTCAAATCCATGATCGTCCAAGGTTTGGCGAATGGCCGCAACGCGCCCATCCATCATATCAGAGGGTGCAATAATATCGGCACCCGCCTGAGCTTGAACAAGCGCCTGTTTTGCCAAAACTGTAACGGTTTTATCGTTTAAGATGGCACCATCCGCATCCACCAAACCGTCTTGCCCATGGCTGGTATAAGGGTCTAAAGCAACGTCAGCGATGATGCCAACGTTTAATTTTTCAGCCTTTATGGCCCGCATGGCTTGGTTAATTAAATTGTCAGCATTCAGGGCCTCGTCCCCATTATCGCTGCGTTTGTCAGCAGGTGTTTTCGGGAACAAAGCAATGGCAGGAATGCCTAATTGCTCTGCTTCTTTGGCAGCCTCAACGATTAAATCGATGCTAAAACGCTCAACCCCCGGCATGGCGCTGATGGTTTCGCGTTTATTGCCGACTTCACAAATAAACAACGGCCAAATGAGGTCATCAACGCTTAAATGTGCTTCACGCACCATGCGGCGTGACCAATTAGCACGACGGCTGCGCAATAAACGATTAATGACCTCTGCCATGATTATTTTCCTTCGGCTTTTTTAGCGGCTGCTGCGGCTAACAATTTTTTCCATGCCGCAGGGCCAGTAATATGAACGCTGTCGCCAGTTGAATCAACCGCAACGGTTACTGGCATATCTTCCACTTCAAATTCATAAATGGCTTCCATACCCAATTCTTCAAACGCCAACAGGGTTGATTTCTTAATGGCTTTAGATACCAAATAAGCCGCACCGCCCACAGCGATTAAAGAAACCGATTTATGCTTTTTAATATCTTCCACTGCACCGGGGCCACGTTCGGCTTTACCGATCATACCAATAAGGCCTGTTTCAGATAAAATTTGATCAACAAATTTATCCATGCGGGTAGCGGTTGTTGGGCCAGCAGGACCAACGGCCTCATCCCCTTGGGCGTCCACCGGGCCAACATAATAAATAATTTTATTGGTGAAATCGACGGGCATTTCTTCACCGCGGTCTAACATATCAACCAATTTTTTATGAGCGGCATCACGACCCGTTAACAATTTACCGTTCAACAACAATGTCTCGCCCGCTTTCCATGTGCGGGTCTCTTCTGCTGTAAGGGTATCAAGGTTGACACGGCGCACATCATCACCCACCTCATAAACCACATCAGGCCAATCATTTAAATCAGGTGGCGTTAATTCTGCCGGACCAGAACCATCCAACACAAAATGGGTGTGACGGGTGGCGGTACAGTTAGGGATCATCGCAACGGCTTTGTTGGCGGCGTGTGTCGGATAATCTTTTACCTTCACGTCCAAAACGGTGGTTAAGCCACCCAAGCCTTGCGCGCCAATACCAAGGTTATTGACCTTTTCATATAGTTCAATACGCAACTCCTCAGCACGGTTGCTGGCACCTCGTTCCATCAATTCATGAATATCAACAGGTTCGTTCAACACTTCTTTTGCCATCAACATGGCTTTTTCAGCGGTACCGCCAATACCAATTCCCAAAATTCCCGGCGGGCACCAACCTGCGCCCATGGTTGGAACAGTTTCAAGAACCCAATCAACCACACTGTCAGATGGGTTAAGCATTTTAAATTTCGATTTGGCTTCTGACCCACCGCCCTTGGCAGCCAAGGTCACATCAACTGTGTTACCTGGCACTACTTCATAATGAATAACCGCAGGCGTGTTATCACCAGTGTTTTTTCGCGCCCCATCAGGGTCTGCCATAATGGATGCACGCAACACATTATCAGGATCAAGATAGGCGCGGCGAACACCTTCATTGATCATATCGGTAACCGACATATCGCCTTCCCATTGAATGTCCATCCCCACTTTCACAAACACACAGACAATGCCTGTGTCTTGGCAGATGGGGCGCTTACCAATGGCAGATATGCGCGAGTTAACCAATACTTGGGTAAGCGCATTTTTGGCGGCTTCTGATTCTTCCCGTTCATAAGCCTTTGCCATCGCCTTGATAAAATCCGGGGTGTGATAATAGGAAATAAATTGCAAGGCATCTGCAACGCTATCAATCATATCTTGGGTTTTAATTAAGGTCATTGATTCAGGCTCCTATCCTATTATCTTCATCAACTGCTATCGGTTTTATCCTACAAACCACCCATACAGATATATTTAACTTCCAAATATTCATCAATACCCATATGGCTGCCTTCACGGCCCATGCCACTGTCTTTAACACCGCCAAACGGCATCATCTCACTGGTAATGGCTACTTCATTAACGCCAACCATGCCAAAGTCAACCCCTTCGGCCACGCGCCAGCAACGGCCAATATCGCGACTATAGAAATAGGCTGCTAGGCCATATTCGGTGTCATTGGCCAATTCAATGGCTTCTTCTTCAGTTTTAAAGGTAAAAATGGGGGCGACAGGGCCAAAAATTTCTTCTTGGAAAACCCGCATGCTTTTATCAACATTGGTCAAAACTGTTGGCTCATAAAAGCATGACCCAAGATCGGAACGCTTACCCCCTGTTGTTGCCGTTGCGCCTTTTTGCAACGCGTCTTGCACCATGCCATCAACTCGCTCAACCGCCTGTTCATGAATCAAAGGCCCCATGGTGACACCCTTTTCCATCCCATTGCCCAGCTTCATGGCCGCAACAGCAGCGGTAAACTTTTCGACAAAGGCATCATGAATACTTTCTTGAACATATATGCGATTGGCACAAACACAGGTTTGCCCTGCATTGCGATAACGCGACCCCAAGGCACCAGCCACAGCCTTATCAAGATCAGCATCATCAAACACAAGAACAGGTGCATTGCCACCCAATTCCATCGACACCCGCTTAACGGTTTCTGCACTTTGGCGTAGTAAAATTTTACCAACACGGGTTGACCCAGTAAAGGTAATTTTGCGCACGGTGCGGTTACTGGTTAATTCTTCGCCAATGGCCGCTGAATCGCTGCCACAAACAATATTGAATACCCCCTCAGGAATGCCTGCGCGGGTTGCCAATTCTGCCAAAGCAAGGGCGGAATACGGGGTGCCTGCATCAGGTTTTACCACAAAGGTGCAACCAGCCGCTAAAGCGGGGGCCGCCTTGCGGGTAATCATCGCATTCGGGAAGTTCCAAGGCGTAATGGCCCCAACAACACCAATCGGCTGTTTGATCACCACTTGGCGGCGATCATTAAACACATGCGGAATAACCTCGCCATAAGTGCGTTTACCTTCTTCGGCAAACCATTCCACAAACGAAGCACCATATCCAACCTCACCACGGGTTTCAAACAAGGGCTTGCCTTGCTCTATGGTCATGATGGTGGCAAGGTCTTCTTGGTTTTCCATCATCAAATCATACCAACGGCGCAAAATATTGGCGCGCTCTTTGGCGGTTTTATTGCGCCACGCAGGCAAGGCTTTTTCAGCGGCCTCAATGGCCACCTTTGTATCAGCGGCAGATCCATCAGCAACCTGCCCAACAACCTCGCCATTAGCAGGGTTTACAACATCAAAAACTTGCCCCGAGGCAGCATCTACCCATTGTCCATTAATATAGTTTTGGTTTTTAAAAAGTGATGGATCTTGCAAATTCATGTGTCTCTCCCCAGTCAAATAAATTCTTATCCCTCTTTTATCAGAGGCACCCAAAGGCACAACCCCTAAAGTGCATACATCAGCCGCAACACTCATAAAGCATTTGCAAAACGATAGTTGTTGCGAAAATTCATCAATTGTGGCAAATCTTACATAAGGCATACCTAATATGTACAGATAAATCGGGTTAAAAAAGTAATGTAAGATGAATATCGAAGCCCTCCAACACAGCGCGGCAAAAGCCTCAACCCTCTTAAAAGTGATGTCTAATCAATCACGCCTATTAATCCTATGCCAGTTAGCAGAGGGTGAAAAAACCGTTGGTGAATTAGAAAATTTGGTGAATTTAAGCCAATCTGCCCTGTCTCAACATTTGGCCATTTTACGGCGCGAAAACATTGTACAAACCCGCCGTTCGGCGCAATCCATCTTCTATTCACTTGCTAGTGATGAGGCCCACACCATTATGCAAACACTGTATGATGTTTTTTGCAAAGAATGCGACTAAGCACATTTTCTTAACCACTCACAATCAAGCCTTGCCATATTTTCTTAATATAAAACCCTTATAAACCACCCTTAGCTGGAAAATTTTTAAGGTGCGGCTTTATCATTTTTTTATTGCCTGTACGCTTATAAATGCTTTAGCGTGATTGAAAGAAAAAATAAACAAGGGGTTAGTTTACAATGCGCGCCATTTTTCGTACTTTAGTAATCACCGCATTTACCATGATGCATATCACCGCCAATGCGCAAGAAACCATTAAAATTGAGCCATCTGAAAACATTCAAGAAATTTTATTGGAAGCTTTAATTCTTGCAGAAGAAGGCAGCACCATTGAATTGGCAGAAGGATTTTATGAATTAAGCGATGGCTTATCGCTTGATGTCAATAATGTTAAGATCATCGGTGCAGGGCATGATAAAACCATTTTAAGCTTTAAAAACCAGCAATCTGGATCAGAGGGGCTATTGATCACCTCTGACAATGTGTGGCTTGAAGGATTTGCGGTTGAAGACACCCCCGGTGACGCCATTAAATCCAAAGGCGTGGATACCATCACCTTTAAAAACTTACGGGTTGAATGGACCAATGGTCCAGACGAAAACAACGGCGCTTATGGCCTTTACCCAATTGATAACCGCAATGTTTTAATCGACGGTGTTATTGCCAAAGGCGCATCTGATGCGGGCATTTATGTTGGCCAGTCGCAAAATATTATCGTTCGCAACAGCAAAGCCGAATATAATGTTGCCGGCATTGAGATTGAAAACAGCTATTACGCTGATGTTTATGACAATGTCGCAATCCATAACACTGGCGGCATTTTAGTGTTTGATATGCCAAACCTTCCGCAAAAAGGTGGTCATTCTGTGCGTGTGTTTAACAATCATGTGGTTGATAACAACACTGACAATTTTGCCCCTGAAGGCAACATTGTAGGTACTGTTCCTCGGGGCACGGGCATTTTGGTAATGGCTAACACCCATGTTGAAGTGTTTAACAACACCATCGTTAACCATGACTCTGTCAGTATTTTGATCTCTGCCTTCCCGAAAGAGTATAATGACCCAACCTACAACCCCATTCCGAAAGGCATCTATCTGCACGATAATGTGATGGAACGCAGTGGCGCCAACCCTGACTTAGACATCAAGCGCTTGGTGGAACCAGCTACAGGCCTTCCAATTCCTCAAATTGTGTGGGACGGTGCGGTTGATGGTGTTTGGGCTGCCCTCTTTGGCCCTGATGATGCTGAGGGTATTTTCATTAATGAAAAACCGGGCACTACCTTTGTTAATATGAATGCCGTGTTGGATATGATTTTACCATGGGGTGCCAGCCCAGACATGGACATCACGGAACATTCCGACGTGTATTTCCCAACCTTAAAACCTGTTAAACTACCCCAAGACAGTCAATAAAGGCAGAAATAATGCTAAGGCAAATCCCCCTAAATAGTGTCTTAAAAACATCTTTGATGGTGCTGGCCATGGCTGGCACCATCACCACAGCAAACACAACTGAAAGCGGTAAGACAACCCCACAACCCACTGTTTCGGCTAATAGCCCTATGCTTGAACAGATAACAGCAGTCCCCAACATGGATGTTATTTTGGCGCGCCGCCCTGCTCGCAAATTATCGGACTATGGCTTGTTTGCTGATCTTACCAATCATGTGGTTGTTGATGAGATTGTGCCTTATGACCTGATCACGCCTTTATTCACTGATTATGCCCATAAATATCGCTTTGCCTATGTGCCGAACGGACAAGCGGCACAATACACCGCAGATGAAGCTTTTGAATTTCCTGTTGGCTCGGTCTTGATCAAAACCTTTGCTTACCCAGCTGATTTTAGAAAGCCTGATCAAAATATTCGTCGCATTGAAACCCGTCTGTTATTGCGTCAAGAAAAAGGATGGGCAGCATGGTCTTATAAATGGAATGAAGACCAAACCGATGCTGACCTTAAAATCGCAGGCGATGCGTTTGAGGTCAATTGGGTGGATGAAATGGGCGACACACAAAAAGTGCGCTATGCCATTCCAAACCGCAACCAATGCAAAGGCTGCCATGTCATTGGTAAAGAGTTTTCGCCGATTGGACCAAAAGCCCGTAATTTAAATATGGATTATTCCTATTCAACAGGGCCCCAAAACCAATTAACCCATTGGACCAACGCGGGCATTTTAGATGGCCTGCCAGACCTCAATCAAGTTGACCGTGTGGCAGATGCCTTTGACCCAAGCCAACCCCTGGATAAACGAGCGCGGGCTTATTTAGATATCAACTGCGCCCACTGTCACCGTCTAGAAGGGCCAGCCTCTACCACCGGGTTGTTTTTGCTGTGGACGGAGACAAACCCCGTTCGTTGGGGGCTTAACAAAAACCCTGTTGCCGCTGGACGTGGTTCTGGCGGCTTGAAAAAAGATGTGATTGCCGGCCACCCTGAGCAATCAATTTTATATTATCGCATGAACTCAAAAGACCCCGGTGTGATGATGCCGGAATTGGGCCGCGCGATGATTCACAAAGAAGGCGTTGCACTGGTTGAGCAATGGATAACAAGTTTAAAAAATGATTAATAATGAACACTCAGTACCAATGTATGAGGAGGGGAGTAAAATGATAAAAACACAAAAAATGGCCAAAGCAAATGGCCTAAAGCTTCTGCTGGGGACCAGTCTTGTCGCTTTAAACATGGGCGGTATAGCCATAGCCCAAGACAATGCCGAAGACAATGATAACGGTACACGCGAAATTGAAGCCATCGTTGTAACCGCGCAAAAACGTGAGCAGAACCAACAAGAAGTTCCCATTACCCTTAATGCATATGGCACTGACTTTATGGAACAAGTTGGCGCTGAAAACATGAAAGACTTGCAGCTTTATACGCCCGGTCTTGAAATTTCAGGTTTGACCCAGCCGCGCTTTACCATTCGCGGTGTCAACACCTCTGATTTTGGGGTTGGTACTGACCCTGCTGTTGGTGTCTATATTGATGGCGTTTATGCTGCGCGCTCTGGTGCTGCCTTGATCTTCTTTAATGATGTTGAACGGGTTGAGGTTCTTAAAGGCCCGCAAGGAACGCTATTTGGCCGCAACACCGCAGCGGGTGCTGTTTCCATCGTCAACAAAAAGCCCTCATTTGAAACAGAAGCAAACGGCGCATTGCGGCTTGGTAAGTTTGGTAAAATCCGCTTTGAAGGCATGGTAAACGTTCCTGTGACGGACACTTTTGCTCTACGCATGAACTATATGGATAACAGCCAAAACGGTTGGCTAACCGATGCCGTATCTGGCAAAAAACTAGGCGATGAACACAATGCTGCTTACCGCGTCTCTGCTCTTTGGAAACCGAATACTGACCTAGAAATGATCCTATCCTATGACC
>CAKZLM010000088.1 GCA_937126915.1 uncultured Alphaproteobacteria bacterium | reverse complement strand
TTTCAACATATATGCTGTACCCTAACAATACTTTTCTAGAAAGATCAACAGAAAAAATGAGAATATTTTGAAAAAATGTTAGTTTTTGATGAGTTAAGCCGAATTTTGTCATTTTTGTCACATTTTTAGATATGTGAGACTATGCGTGTCTTTGAGATTTGTTAATAATCTAATCGAATGAAAAAATACAGTGTATGGGTGGTTAAAAATAAAAAGGGTCACGCGATTAACGCGTGACCCTAAGATTTAAGGGGCGAATAAATCGCCCATGTAGGTTTAAGTTCCAGAACTAGACGTTGTCGCTGACGTTGTTGTTGAAGATGTCGTTGTTGTTGACGTAGCAGTTGTGGCAGTGGAGGAGCTAGTTTCAGTTCCAGTCCCAGTAGCCGTTCCTGTAGCCGTTCCTGTAGCCGTTCCAGTAGCCGTTCCAGTAGCTGTTGCTGTTGCTGTAGCAGTACTTGTAGCTGTTGCTGAAGAGGTGCTTGTTCCAGAACTAGTTGCTGTGGCAGATGTATCTGTACCAGTTCCTGTAGAAGTACCCGTTACACCGTCACCATCGCCGTCACCATCGCCATCACCATTATCGACAGGTGGGGGAGGGGTAGGGCCGCCATCTGTAGCTGCTGCAACTGCAGCGGCAGCAACAGCGGCTGCAGCAGCAATGCCTGCCGCTGTTAAGCCACCAATACCCACGCCAGCACTAGCACCAGCACCCGCGCCAGCACCTGATCCAACTCCAGCACCTTGCTGGTCTTGCGGACTAGCAATCGCTGTAGAAGCAGCATTAGTCATGGCAGGTGAGATTATCATGCCAAGGGTAGCTAGTGATAAAATAATTTTAGAAGAACGCATAGTTCATTGTCCTTAAGTGTTTCATAAGTTAGTCACGAATAACGGCAACAGCCTTAAATCGCTAAATAAATTTCCATCTTTAATCTAATGTTTTATTACCTTTTTTGCAACTCATAAGTTGCTAACTAAGATCACAATTATCATTGCTGATTGCTGCTGGCCATAAGTGTAACGTTTTTACAACAAGCATGTTTATAAATAGACTTTTTTAAGCGGTACATCAGCAGTAAATAAGGCAAAATGAAGACAAAGATGTCCAAATTATTAGTTTGTTGAAGGTAAGTTTTCACCGAGTATGCGAATCAATTAAGGCAAAAATGTCTAAAGACTGAGTAAGCTTACTATCTGTTATGCTCTTTCAAACAATTTCTTTACATGATTCTTAGCCACCATAATAGCTGCGATACCAAAGAAAACGGCCCCTATAGCTTGCCCTGTAAAAGCTCCTAAAGCCCCGGCAATTTGCGCCCCTACAAGCACAAAAGGGATGGTTCCAATGGTGGCTTTACCAACATTGAAATAGGTTGAATAGCTTGGTTTTCCAAGGTTATTGAAGGTGGCGTTTGCCACAAATTGAGCCCCGGTGAAGAAGAAGCTCCAAGTGAGCCACGTGCAGGTGAACGTAATGATTAAAGCGGTTTCACCCTCAGCCTTAAAAGCGTCGACGATGACGTTTTGCGATAAGAATAATATCATGCTGGCAATTAAGGTGTATAGGAAGGTGAACTTAATGCTGTCTGCATAGGTTTGTTCAACGCGATCTTTCAAACCTGCACCCCAATTTTGACCGAGAATCGGCCCAACCGCCCCTGAAAGTGCAAAAATACCACAAAATAGAACGGGTTGCAGCCGACTCATTATTGAAAAGCCTGCCACAACCTGATCACCATAATCAGAGATGATTCGCTGTAAATAAGCGGTGGCAAAGGGCGTTGCAATGTTGGTGATCATGGTGGGAAAGGCTATCTTGGTGATGGTTTTGGTATCAACCCAAAAGGCGCGCAGGTGAAAACGTCCAATCATTTTATGAACGATCATCGCGCTATAAAGCCCCGTAAAAAAGATGCTGCCACGCCCAAATACAGTGGCCCATGCGGCCCCCTCAATGCCCATATCAAGGCCAAAAATTAAGATCGGATCAAGAATCGCATTCGCAGCAGCCCCAACAAGGGTGAGCATCATTGCCCGTTTGGCATCTCCAATGGCCCGTAAAATGCCGCTGAAGGCCATGCCAGCGGACATAAATGGCATACTTGGCAAGACGATTCGCAAATAAGCTTTTGCCATTTCAGCGGTTTCACCCTTGGCCCCCATTAGGGACAAAATGGCGTCCATATTGGCATAAATAAGCCCTGCTGCGGTGAAGGCAATGAGAATGCCATAAACCAGCACATTGATGGCATGACGCCTTGCACGTCGCCATTTTCTGGCACCAACGGAGCGCGAAACCAAGGCCGCCATGGCAATGGCAATGCCAATGGAAATGGATGTGGTAAAGAACAACAATGTTCCTGCAAAACCAACTCCTGCGGTAATTTCAACTTTGTCTAAAAGGCTGAGAAAATAGATATCTACCAAATCAACCAGAAACAGAGCCATCAGCCCAATGCTGGCGGTCGAGGTCATCACCGCGATATGGCGCATAGGTGAACCTGATACAAATTTCGCCTCACCCATTGGCGGCCCTTTCTGGTTATTAGCTATAGATGGTGTATGGTGATTTATACGTTGCAAAGAGATAAACGTATTTCGAAGGGTTTGACAATTTTATTTTTTTGATCACAGTGGTTTTTCAAGAAATACCAATCAATTGGGGTGGCCTATCGTATGTTAAAGCAAAAAGACTTAGAAAAAGCGGCAGAAATGTTAAGGGGTAAAATAATTGAAACACCTGTTCATTACTGGGATTCGCCTGAAAGCCAAGACTTAAAAACCTTGGGCATCAGTCCTTTCATGAAGCTTGAGCTATTTCAACATACGGGCACCTTTAAGGCGCGTGGGGCCCTACTTAATGCGCTGGCCTTGTCGGCTGATGAGCGATCACGCGGGGTGACGGCAGTGTCTGCTGGTAATCATGCCATTGCCACGGCATGGGCTGCGCATCAAGTGGGCACATCAGCCAAGGTTGTGATGTTGTCCAGCGCCAGCAAAATTCGCGTTGAAAAGTGTGAGGCTTATGGCGCAGAGGTCATAATGTGTGATGACATTCATGGTGCCTTTGATTTGGTTCGCCAAATTGAACAAGATGAAGGGCGGACATTCATTCATCCTTTTGAGGGCGGGAATGTAGCTCTAGGAACAGGCACTATTGGCCTAGAAATGATGGCACAAATCCCCAATTTGGATAGTGTGATTATTCCCATCGGTGGCGGTGGATTAATCTCGGGAATTTCAGCAGCTATAAAAGCGATGAACCCCAAAATTAAGGTTTATGGTGTTGAGCCTGAAGGCGCACAAAGCATGACAATTTCGTTAGCTAAAGGTGAGCCCAGCGCCATCGATTCGGTGAAAACCATTGCCGACAGTTTAGGGGCGCCACATGCAGCACCTTACAGTTTTTCATTGGTGCAACAATGTGTTGATGATGTGGTTATTATTTCCGATGACCAGATGAAAGATGCCATGCGCAAAATTTTTACCGGCCTTAAGCTCGCGGTTGAACCTGCTGGGGCAGCGGCCACCGCCGCCTTAATGGGGCCCTTAAAAGAAAAAGTAGCCAATCAAAATGTAGGCGTGATTGTGTGCGGTGCTAATATTGCTGTATCAGATTTTTGCAAAATTGCTCATAATGACATGGCATAACAAGGTAGAACGTTGTTACTAATGCAAATATTGACAGGTAAAGATGCCAAAACATGCCGTCAGATAGAAATACCAATAGGGAGTAAGGCAAGTGGGGTTTAATCCATTTGAAACAGTAGAAGAAGATGTAAAATTAGCACCAGTTGTTGCTGATGAAATAAAAAAAACCACTTGTTATATGTGTGCTTGCCGTTGTGGTATTAGGGTTTATTTAAAAGATGGCGAGGTGCGCTATATTGATGGCAATCCTGATCACCCGATCAATAAAGGTGTTTTGTGCGCCAAGGGGTCAGCGGGCATTATGCAGCAAAACTCTCCCGCTAAATTGAAAAAGCCTTTATTGCGCGTTGGCGAGCGTGGTGAAGGCAAGTTCAAAGAAATTGAATGGGAGGAGGCGTTAAGGCTAGCCACCCAATGGTTATCATCCGCCCGCAATGTAGACCCACGCAAGGTGGCGTTTTTCACAGGTCGTGATCAATCGCAATCCTTCACAGGTTGGTGGGCCACCCAATTTGGTACGCCAAACTTTGCGGCCCATGGTGGATTTTGCTCGGTTAATATGGCGGCAGCGGGGCTTTATACCATTGGTGGTGCTTTTTGGGAGTTTGGCGAACCTGATTGGGACTTAACCAAATATTTCATGATGTTTGGCGTTGCAGAAGATCATGACAGCAACCCCATAAAAAACGGCATTGGTCGTATGAAAACCCGTGGTGAGGCCAAGTTTGTCTCCATTAACCCTGTCAGAACTGGTTATTCTGCGGTGGCAGATGAATGGGTTGGTGTAAAACCGGGCACTGATGGTATGCTTATTGGGGCCTTCATTCATGAATTGCTTCATGCGGGTAAAATTGATGCCAATCACTTAGCCAAATATACCAACGCTCCTTTCCTTATTATTCAAGCCCCTGGTGATGCCGATGATGGCCTTATTGCCCGTAATGAAAAGGGAGATCCTTATATTTTGTCGGCCAAAGAACAAAGCGTTCAGCCGTGGCATCATGATACCAAACCAAGCTTGATGGGCGAGGCCACTTTACCCGATGGTCGCATGGCGAAAACGGCCCTTAGTTTGCTTGCGGAACGCTTTATGGATGATGAGTATAGCCCTGAAAAGGCGGCTGATATTTGTGGTGTTTCCGCAACCGTGATCAAACGATTAGCCGCTGAAATGGCTGAAGCCGCGTTTGAAACAGAGGTGGTCATTGATGAGCCATGGACCGATGCGTGGGGCCGCAAGCATGATAAAATGGTTGGTCGCCCAATTGCGTTTCATGCCATGCGCGGTATTTCCGCCCACAGCAATGGTTTCCACACGTGCCGTATGTTGCATATTTTACAAATGCTGTTAGGGGCCATTGATACGCCGGGCAGTTGGCGCTATAAACCGCCGTTCCCACGGCCGCTGCCACCTGCACCTGTGCCGCATGCTAACTCTGCGCCAAATAGCCCGCTTGATGGCCCTCCCATTGGAAATCCAAAGGGGCCAGAAAATTTAATGGTTCAGCCTGATGGTACGCCAAAACGCATTGATAAAGCTTTCTCATGGGAAAACCCCTTATCCATTCATGGTATGATGCATATGGTGCTTCACAATGCGTGGAAGGGTGACCCATATGAAATTGATGTGCTGTTTATGTTCATGGCAAACATGGCGTGGAACAGTTCAATGAATGTGCCAGACACGTTGAAGTATCTAACCGATAAAGACCCCGAAACGGGCAATTATAAAATTAAGCACTTCATTTATGTCGATGCCTTCCAGTCAGAAACAGTGTCTTACGCTGACCTCATTTTGCCAGATACCACCTATTTGGAACGCTGGGATGCACTATCCATTCTTGATCGCCCCATTAGTGAGGCAAAAGGACCGTGTGACAGCATTAGACAGCCGGTTTTAAAGCCTGATCGTGATGTACGCCCGTTCCAATCAGTGTTGTTAGATTTGGGCGCAAGGCTTGGCCTGCCCGGTATGGTAAATGAAGATTTTTCACCGAAATTCCCTGGTGGTTATGAAGATTATTTGGTGAACCATGAACGCGCCCCTGGTGTTGGCCCCTTGGCAGGGTGGCGCGGTAAAGACGGCACCAAGAAAGGTAAGGGTGAGCCTAACCCGAACCAACTAGAAGAATATGTCAAAAATGGTTGTTTCTGGCATGATGAATTGCCGATGGAAAAGCAATATTTTAAATATGCCAATCAGGGTTATTTGGATTATGCCGCTGAAATGGGGTTGATTCCAGAGGCTGCACCGATCATGCATCATTTATATGACGAGACCTTGCAAAAATTTAATCTCGCGGCCCAAGGCCATGGTGATATTCAACCCCCTGACCATATGCGGGATCGTGTGAAAACCTATTGTGATCCCATGCCAAAATGGTATCCACCGTTTGAAGGCCAACAGGTTGATGATGACAAGTTCCCAATGTTTGCCTTAACCCAGCGCCCGATGCACATGTATCATAGTTGGGGGTCGCAAAATGCATGGCTGCGCCAAATTACCGCCCGCAATGTGTTGTTTATGAACACGAGCAAGGGTGAGGAACTTGGCATTGATGACCTTGATTGGGCATGGGTTGAAAGCCATCATGGCCGTATCAAGGTACAGGTGAAATTGATGGAAGGCACCGAGAAAGACACCGTATGGACATGGAATGCCATTGGCAAGCGCCGCGGTGCTTGGGGCCTTAATGATAAAGCCCCCGAAGCCAGAAAAGGCTTTTTGATGAATCATTTAATCTCTGACCTATTGCCGCAAAAAGAAGGTGGGTATCATTATTCCAATTCTGATCCCATCACCGGGCAGGCGTCTTGGTTTGATCTGAAAGTGCGGGTGGAAAAATGCCAACCGCATGAATTTGGTGAAACCGAACCCTTGTTGCCACCCGTTATTGCCAATCCAGCAAAAGGGCCAACCGAAACACTGGCCTTTGGGAAAGGTATGGAAGGTGAAGATACTGATAAGGTCTCTGACGCCATTATTGAGCGGGTATCACACCGCACAGTACAGCCACTAAATAAAACGCAGGGAGAAGACAAATGACCTGTTTACCGAAAAATCCAAGCGGCAAAAAATTAGGGCTGGTGATTGATTTAGACATTTGCGTGGGCTGTCAGGCATGCGCGGTGAATTGCAAAGAATGGAACG
>CAKZLM010000087.1 GCA_937126915.1 uncultured Alphaproteobacteria bacterium | reverse complement strand
GCATGGTTTGATGTGTTGCCACCAAAATCTCTCGATCGTCATCATTTTGATCGATATTTTGATGCCGTGAAAAGCATAGACCCCATTGATCAAGTCGCCACTTTAACCATGATGAGCGTGGTCGCGGTTGAAAATGCCTTACACCATTTACCTCAGTTGCCCAAAACCATTCTGGTGGTTGGTGGTGGGGCTAAAAATGACACCATACTGCTATGGTTGGCAGAGCGAACAGGTGCGTTAGTTAAGGCGTACCCCCATAATGCAGATTTGGTTGAGGCTGAAGGTTTTGCCTTTATGGCAGTGCGCTCGCTGTTAGGGTTGCCAATAACATTCCCAAAAACAACAAAAGCCCCCCAGCCTTTGACAGGTGGGAGGCTTCATAAACCTTAACAATTGTGGTGTTTATTCACCACTGGCCAAGCGTTTGTCCATATAGGCATTAACGCGGCGAACCATTTCTTCCAAATGACCTTCGAAGAAGTGGTTAGCACCGTCAATTTCTTCATAATCAATGGTGATTGCGCGTTGGGCTTGTAGTTTTTCAGCCAGTTTTTCAACCGAATCAGGGGCAACCACATCATCAGCAGAGCCTTGGATGATCAAACCCGATGATGGGCATGGGGCCAAGAATGAAAAATCATACATGCTAGCAGGTGGGGCAACAGAGATAAAACCGCGAATTTCAGGACGACGCATCAAAAGCTGCATGCTGATCCAGGCGCCAAAAGAAAAACCAGCGACCCAGCAACTGGTGCTGTTCGGGTTTTGCTGTTGGATCCAATCAAGGGCGGTTGCTGCATCAGATAATTCACCAAGACCATCGTCAAATTCGCCTTGGCTGCGACCAACGCCGCGGAAGTTAAAGCGCATCACCGAAAAACCACGATGCATAAACAAGTGATAAAGATAATAAACCACTTTATTATTCATGGTGCCGCCATATTGCGGATGAGGGTGTAAAATTAGCGCTGTAGGGGCTGTCGGATCTTTGCCAGGGCTATAGCGGCCTTCTAGGCGGCCTTCTGGCCCATTGAACATAATTTCAGGCATGTAAGGAAATTCCTGCTTTAATAAATAGGTATCATTAAGACATCTATAAGTTATTTGTGCCCTCAATTGCAAGAAATTTGCGTTGACGCTTATAACTATTCATCTTATCTCATGAATATGAGACAACAAAGATATATGGATTATAACGCGACAGGACAGGTTTATCCTGAAGTTGGCGAGGAAATGCTGCGGGTTTTAAGCCAAGGCGGCAATCCATCCTCTGTGCATAGCATGGGCCGTGACGCCAAAAAAGAAATTGAAAACGCCCGAGCGGCGATAGCGGGTATCGTTAACTGCCGTGCCCGTGACATTATTTTCACTGGCGGTGGAACCGAAGCCAATAATCTAGCCCTTAAAGGATTGCACTCCCTTAAAAACCTGATCATTGCTGAGACCGAGCATGACAGCATTATTGCTGCTGCAAAGGCTCTTAAGGGTGTTGATCTGCATATGGTACCTGTTGATGATAAAGGCCTTGTTGACCTAGAAGCCTTAAAAGCCCTTTTGCAAGACCATAATGATGGTGCCTTGGTTAGTGTGATGTTGGCTAATAACGAAACTGGGGTGTTGCAAGACATTACAGCGATCGCGGCCTTGGCCCATGAATATGGTGCTTTGATACATGTTGACGCCATTCAAGCGTTTGCAAAATTGCCGCTTGATTTTAAAGACAGTGACATCGATCTGATGACGCTATCCAGCCATAAAACGGGTGGCCCTCAAGGGGTGGGGGGCTTAATCGTTAAGCCTAATATTCCCTTGCAAGCTGAGATTGTTGGTGGTGGTCAAGAGCTTGGACGACGATCAGGCACAGAAAATGTAGCGGGTATTGCAGGGTTTGGTAAGGCCGCGATGATGGCGGGTGGCAGTCTTGCTAAAATGAATGAATTAGAAACCATTCGTGATTATATCGAAGACGAGATTTTAAAGATATGCCCACACGCGCCTATATATGGACGTGGTGCGCCACGCCTTAAAAATACTAGTAATATTGGGATGCCAGGTGTGCAGGGTGAAACCCAAGTTATGCATTTTGATTTGGCGGGGATCATGGTTAGTTCTGGTTCTGCCTGTTCATCAGGTAAGGTGAAAGAATCCCATGTGTTGCGGGCGATGGGGGCTGATGTGGTTGCAGCGCGTGAGGCTGTTCGTGTCTCATTAGGTTGGAAAAACACAATGGATGATGCTGATGCTTTTATCAAAGCATGGGCAACCCTATATGATCGTGCAGGCAAAAAAGAATAAACAAGGAAAGGCGTTATAAATGGTGAAAACACCCATTTATTTAGACTATCAAGCAACCACACCCATGGCTGATGGGGTTCTGGATGCGATGATGCCTTTCTTTCAAGAAAAATTCGGCAATCCTCATTCAACAGCACATCGTTTCGGATGGGAAACAAGTGCTGCTATTGATGTGGCGCGGGGGCATATTGCCAGCCTTATTGGTGCTGATGAAGGGGATATTATTTTCACCAGTGGTGCCACAGAAAGCAACAATTTCGCCATTAAAGGCGTTATGGAGGCCTTTCAACTTAAAAAGCCACACATGATTACCCTTGCCAGTGAGCATAGCTGTGTTTTAAACACAGCGCGCTATATCACCGAACGTACGGGAGGTGACGTATCGGTTTTACCTGTAAAAGCCGATGGTTTAATTGATCTGGATCAGTTGAAGGACGCCTTAAGGCGTGAAACCGCGCTAGTTAGCGTGATGGCGGTTAATAATGAAATTGGGGTTATTCAGCCCTTAAATGAGATTGGCACGCTGGTAAAAGAAAATGGCAGTTTGTTTCACACGGATGCGGCCCAAGCATTTGGAAAAATCCCTTTGGATGTTGAAGCCAGTCATATTGATTTATTGAGTATCTCCGGTCATAAAATATATGGCCCCAAAGGCATAGGCGCGCTTTATGTGAGGCAGCGCCCTAAGGTGCCGCTCATTGCCCATATGCACGGTGGAGGACAGGAAAAAGGTATTCGATCTGGCACCTTGGCACCAGCTTTGTGTGTTGGCCTTGGAAAGGCCGCAGAAATAGCACTAAAGTCCCAAGGCGATGATGAGGTCAGAATGACAGCCCTTAGACAAAGGTTTTTGGACCTCGTTGCATCAGAAATTTCTGATCTTAAAATTAACGGTACAATGCAGCATCGCATTAGCAGCAATTTGAACATTATGATCCCGAATTTGGATAATCAAAAGCTGATATCGAAATTACGCGATGTGGCGATATCCAGTGGGTCTGCCTGTGCGACGGGCAAGTCAACACCGTCTCATGTATTAACGGCCCTTGGTTTGTCAGCTAATGAGGCTAAATCTAGCCTTAGAATTGGGTTTGGTCGTCAAAGCACAGAGGAAGAAGTGATTTATGCGGCAGAAAAAATCATTGCAGCGGTCAAAGCGCAAAGAGGCTAGCCAAGATTATGACTGATCAACACCCTACCATTGCTTTTGATTTCGTCTCATCGGATGGCAGCAAAACATGGCCTGTTACAGCCAACAGGGGCGAAAGCTTGTTAGATATTGCTTGGCGTCATCAAATCCCAATGGAAGGGGCCTGTGAGGGAGCGATGGCCTGTTCAACCTGTCATGTTTTGATAACGGCTGATTTGTTAGACAGCCTTAAACCCGCCAGCGACGAGGAAGAAGACATGTTGGACATCACCTATAATGTTACTGCTAATAGTCGCCTTGGGTGTCAAATATTGGTTGATGAGCAGTTTAATGGCACAAAAATTTATCTGCCCCCCGATACCCGCAATATGATGTAAAAAATTTAGCTAAGGCAAAAGAAAAAGGCCCTAACATTTGCTAGGGCCTTTTAATTTATCAATAATTTTCAGATTAGCTATGCCTTAAGCATCATCATTATTTGATGGTGCTTCTTCGCTAGTTGCGGGCGTGTCAGACTTTTTAGGGCGTCCGCGTTTTTTAGGTTTTTCTTCGCCAGCTTCTTTGCCAGCTTCGCTATCTTCTGCTTTTTTACGACGGGTAGGGGCTTTTCGTTTACGTTTTGGTTTTTCTTCGCTACCAGCCTCTTCACTATCAGCCTTTTTAGAGGCGGCTTTTGGCTTGCGGCCACGCTTAGGCTTTTCTTCAGACTTTTGCTCGCTGTCCTCAGTAGGAGCAGGGGAACTAACAGCGCCCATGGCCGCAGCAACAGCTTCCTCTACAGAATTAGGGCTTTCGATGGAAGAGGCATCATCTTCAGAAAACTCATTGTTTGATTTAGCCTTGTCCTGATCGTCTTTATTATCAGATTTCGATCTTGGCTTTCTACGATTTTGACCGCGTCTAGTTGTCTTTTTAGCAGGTTTTTTCTGCTCGTCACCATCGCCACTAGTTTGAACATTGTCATCAGAACCATTTGTAACTGCTTGATCTTTTTGATCATTAGCATTTTCTGATTGATTGTCAGATTTGGCTGCCTGTTGTGTTTCATCGTTATCTTGATTGTCTTGGCGGCGGTTGTTGCGACGATTTGGTTTGCGACGTTGCTTTTTGCGGCCCTTTTGTTGATTTTTATCATCTGCATTGTCATCAGCCGCGTCTAAATGATCATCATCTTCAAGGTCAGACAGATTCATCGGTTGAATAACAACTTCATTTTTCAAGAAGTCAGGGATGTGCTCACCCATACCAATGATAGGGTCCATGCCTTTATTCATTTCACCAATGTCAGCCTGGCTGTCATAGCGGCCTTTTTTGTATGACTTTTGAGGTTGCTGCTTAGGCTTGTTGTTATCTTGATTATTTTTTGCTTCATTAGGGCGATTTTGATCATTGTTTTGAGGGCGCGGCTTATTGTTTTGATTATTGTTATTGTTTTGCGCGTTCTTAGGGGCGTTTTTGGTATCTGGCTTTTCTTTTTGATCTGATTTTTTATTTTTGCCTTTACCAAGGCCATCAAGCACCACTTCTGGCATGTCTTCACCAGTCATTTTTAAAATGGCATCAAAGGCTTTTTGGTCACGACGTTCAACAAAGGTGAAGGATTTACCTAAACGTCCAGCACGGCCAGTACGACCAATGCGGTGAACATAATCTTCTGATTGCGATGGAACATCAAAATTAAAAACGTGCGAAACCTCAGGAATATCAAGGCCACGTGCGGCCACATCACTGGCTACTAAGATAGTAATTTCGCCTTCTTTAAACTTGCTCAAAACTTCCATGCGTTCAGACTGTGCCATATCGCCGTGTAATTGGCCGGCGTTAAATTTATGGCGACGTAAGCTGTTATGAATGGTCGACACTTCTTTTTTAGTGTTGCAGAAAACAATGGCGTTTTGCACGTTTTCTTTTTCTAACAATTCACGAAGACCACGACGCTTTTCCATTTTGTTTAAATGAACACAAGCTTGTTCAATGGTAGTAGCAGTGGTTGATTCACGTTCAATTTCAATTTTTTTAGGGTCGTTCAAAAACTTTTTAACTAACTTTTCAATGGGTGGCGGCATGGTGGCTGAGAAAAACAATGTTTGGTTCTTCTTGGTGCAAAGGGCACAAATTTTCTCAACATCAGGAATAAAGCCCATGTCCAGCATGCGATCGGCTTCATCAATCACCAAAATTTCAACGCCGTTAAGCAAGATTTTGCCGCGTTCAAACAAGTCAATCAAACGACCTGGGGTGGCGATTAAGACATCCACGCCACGGTCAAGGCGGGAAATTTGGTCATCAATAGACGTACCGCCAATGATCAAGGCTTGCGTTAATTTTAAATTTTTGCCGTATTTATCAAAGCTTTCAGCAACCTGAAAAGCCAATTCACGGGTAGGGGCAAGAATAAGCGAGCGTGGCATGCGGGCCTTGGCGCGGCCTTGTGCCAATATATCAATCATTGGAAGGGTGAAAGAAGCGGTCTTTCCGGTGCCCGTTTGAGCAATTCCCAAAACATCACGCCCTTGCAGTGCAGCAGGGATGGTTTGCTTTTGAATTGGGGTAGGGGTTTCGTAGCCAGCATCTTTGACCGCTGACAAAACTTCTTCGCTTAAACCTAAAAACTCAAATGACATTCTTATTCTTATCCATTAATTATTATGAAAGCCGGAGAATAGGCAAAAAAGCCGTAATGTCAATCATTTGCAGACGTGCATTATGATTTGTTTCCTATTATGTTGCTAAAATACACAAACTTGGAGGATTATTGGCATTATATGGATGAAACAAGCACAAAAAAGACCCTGTTGTTTATTCCCGGATTGATTTGTGATGCTGAATTATGGCGGAATCAGATCAAGCTTTTTAAAGATGACTATGACATTGTTGTCGCCAACCATAGCCAATCAGATGATTTTGAAACCTTGGCGCAGATGATTATTGATGACGCGCCAGAGCGTTTCCATCTTATTGGTTTGTCGATGGGCGGCTATTTGGCGCAAGAAATTATTCGCCGTGTTCCTGAACGGGTTGAAAAGCTGGCTTTAATGGCAACCTCTTCGCGGTTAGACCCGCCCGAGATTAGGCGTACCCGCAAAGGATTGGTGCAATTGGCCAGCAAAGGGCGCTTTGTGGGTATGTCACGGCAAATGCTTGGCACATTTGTGCATGAAAGCAAGCTGGACGACCCCGGCGTTGCAGATGTGGTTTATGAAATGGCCAAAAAAACCGGCAGCGAAGCCTTTATCAAGCAACAAAAGGCGATTTTATCAAGGCCACACCTGCAGCCCTATTTAAAAGATATTAACGTTAAAACTTTGATTATTTGCGGTGATAGCGACCCAAGAACACCCGTTGAATATCATCAAGAAATA
>CAKZLM010000086.1 GCA_937126915.1 uncultured Alphaproteobacteria bacterium | reverse complement strand
ATTTATGGCCCTTGCCACTGTGGTGCCAGATACATCAGTGATTAATGAAAGCATCTTTGAAAACCGCTTTATGCATGTGCCAGAATTAATGCGAATGGGGGCCAACATTACCGTTTCGGGCAACACCGCCACGGTGCGCGGTGTGGATCAATTAAAAGGCGCACCCGTTATGGCAACTGATTTGCGCGCTAGTATGTCATTGGTGCTAGCAGGCCTTGCCGCAGAGGGTGATACCGAGGTTAACCGCTTGTACCATCTTGACCGTGGCTATGAAGACTTGGAGCAAAAACTGGGGCAATTGGGCGCCAATGTTGAACGCGTTGCCGGCTAATTTATGACCGCCAATCACCCCCTTGCATCAAGGCAATCATTATCCTAAAAAAGAAACTGGCACTGACCTAAAATCCGTGCCACTCTAGCAACATAAAGACACTTCTTAGCATTGTAAAATGCCTATAAAGAGGAACACTGGTCGATGGCGGCACCGTTAAAAATTAAATCTGAAAATGCTGATGATTTGATCATCATTTCTGGCCTTGTGCAGGATGCCACGGTACTGGTGAATGATATGCGCTGGCTGAAAAAGCCCCGTCAATTTGCCATAGTGATGAATCGCTTTCGCTGGGAAGACCGCCATAAAAGAACCATCTGGCCATGGACATGGTTTCGCAACCCAAAACGTGTTCGCAGCGCCTTGAGAATTACCGATATTCTAGACATTAAGTTTCAAAATATCCCGTTTAATCAGAAAAACCATGTCATGGCCCTACTCGCAATCACAGCGGAAATGGGTGACGATGGCCTTGTAACCCTTTCGCTTAATTTTTCGGGCTTTGCTGCCATTAAAGTTCAAGCTGAATGTCTGAATGTTTTCTTGGAAGACCTGACCGAGGACTGGGTCACAGAAAATGTTCCAGATCATCCCTTGAATGATCAATAAGGCCTAAGCCATGTCCAGCCTCCAAAGGGATATCATTGATATTAGATTGGACGAAACCACCATCGCCCGTGGCAACCCAATAGTTCAACGTGAACGCAAAACCGCAATTGATGCTTTATTGGAAGAAAATCAATGTCGCATTTTAACCTCTGACCTGCCCCATCAAGCACCCTTTAAAGCCGCATTATCAGTGCAAGAAACCCGCCTGATTTTCACCCTCACCTGCGCTTTAGACAATGATCACAGCTTTGCCATTCCCTTACGCGCGGTTGCACGCCATATGAAAGAATATTTTGAAATTTGCGATGCCCATTATATGGCCGTACGTGAAGGCAATCACAGCAAAATTGAAGCCATCGACATGGGACGGCGTGGTTTGCACGATGAGGGCGGCCATCTTATCAACCGTGTTTTGTCTAATCAGGTTGAGATAGATTTTGCAACCGCTCGCAGGCTTTTTAGCCTGATCTGTGTGCTAAGATCAGGCACCCATGGGCCGCGCTTTTAACACACTTTTGAAGTTTTTTTGCACTTTGACTTTGTAAATTAAGGAAAAGACTTGATTTTTACGCCCTCATATGGTCATGAATGTCGCAACTTTTCGCCAACATCACCGTTGGCACATAAATGATTTGTCTAAACAATTTAAAATAATGAGCAGTTAAGAATGGCAAAAGAAGGCTTTTTGGAAATGCGCGGCACGGTAACTGAGTTACTGCCAAACGCCATGTTCCGTGTTAAATTAGAAAATGGCCACGAAGTATTAGGCCACACCGCAGGCCGTATGCGCAAAAACCGCATTCGTGTTTTGGCTGGTGATGAAGTATTGGTAGAAATGACCCCTTATGATTTGACCAAGGGTCGCATCACCTACCGCTTCAAATAAGTGATGGATCAGCTTGACCGACGATCCAATGATGATGGGCGGGTAAAGATATGGCAGCTTACAAGCCACAGCTAATTTTGGCCTCTGCCTCACCGCGACGACAAGATTTGTTACAGCAAATGGGCCTTCAGCCCAGCAAGATTATTCCCGCTGACATTGACGAAACTCCCTTCCCTGATGAGCAACCCGAGCATCATGTGCGCCGCCTAGCCCTTGAAAAGGCGCGGGCTGTTAATGCATTGCCTGATGTACAAGGCTGCTTCCTCATAGCCGCTGACACAATTGTGGTTATGGGCCGTAGAATTTTAGGCAAAGCCCAATCAACAGATGAAGCCCACACCTTTTTAAAGCAATTATCAGGACGCCGTCATCGTGTTATTTCAGGGGTGGCGGTAATCAACCCGCAAGGTAAAACCAGCGTTAAATCTGTGACCAGTGTGGTGCGATTTAAAACCCTAAGTCATGATGAAATTTCGACCTATATAGAAAGTGGTGACTGGCAAGGAAAAGCAGGTGCTTATGGTATTCAGGGCTTTGCAGGATGTTTCGTACAGCAGATTAAAGGGTCTTATCCTAACATTGTTGGACTACCTTTATTTGAGACCAAAAATATGCTTGAAGGGCTAGGCTTTCCTGTTTTAACCACCATACGTGAAGGCCAAATCACTTGAAGACCAAGATTTAAAGGCCAAGATATTTGAAGGGATGTGTTAATGACACACGGCAATGACAAATTATTAATCGAATCTGGTATTGGCGAAACCCGCGTAGCCCGTGTTGGCGATGAAGGCCCCGTCCTTTTCAAAACCTATCAAGAAGAAGGCGGTTCTAAAGTGGGTAATCTTTATGTTGCCCGTGTCAAAACCATTATGGGTGAAATGAACGCTGCCATCTTGGACTTAGGCCCTGATGGTGAAGCCATGCTGCCCTTTAATAAGGCCCGCGCCCTAGCCCCACAAAAAGGCCCTAAATCGATTCGCCATTGCGTTGTTGAAGGCACTTCCCACTTGGTAGAAATTATCCGTGACCGTGATATTGAGGATGACAAACTAGCCGTAGCCTCAGCCAGAGCAGGCCTGCATGGGCGTTATGTTAGGGTCGAAGCCAATGGCACAGGCTATAACTTCATCCAAAAACATAAAGACAAAGAATGGATGGACGAACTGGCCGCCATCGCCGAAGCCTTTGCTGGAAAAATGTCTATCACAATCAAGCCCGCCGCCTTTGAAGCCGACGAAGAAATGTTTGTGGCAGAATTAGAAAGCCTTGCCACCGCCCTAATGGACCTGCAACAAGACATGAGCAAACCAGGGTTGGCCGTTGAACAAGCCAGCGTTGGCGAACGCATTCTGACCGAGCTTGCCAATTCTGGCATATCAAAAGTGATCTATGATGACGCCGCCATGTTTGCCGAAGCACAAGACTTAGCGCAAAGTTATTGGCCTGACCTGCTTCCACTACTGCACAAAGCCAATGCCAAAGCCAATTTGATGGATGACCACAATGTCACCCCAATGCTGGAAACGGTTTTAGAAGGCACTATGGCCATTGGGCAAGGCGGCACCATCAGCATTGAACAGACCAAAGCCGCCACTGTGATTGACATTAACACAGGCCGCGCGGGTAAAGGCAAAGTGCCGCAAAAAGTGCAGGAAGAGATTAACATCCAAGCAGCCAAAGCCATTATGCGCCTAATCCGTTTTCAAAATATTGGCGGCATCATCATCATTGACTTTATCAATAACTTAAATGGCGGCGCCATTTCCCGACTTTTAAAATCAATTGATCGCGGTATCAAACAAGACCCAGCACAAGTTGAACGCACGGGCCTGTCAAGGTTTGGTATCATGCAGTTACAACGCCAGAAAAAAGGCCCTAGCCTTTATGAAACCATGATGACAAAAGGGACTGATAACCAACAAGCGTCCTTCTTGGGGTATCAGTTGTTGCGCATAGCAAAGCGTGTTGGCCTAGGCGGTGGTGTTGGTAATTTGCTGTTGTCCGCCCCAAAAGAAACCATTCAATGGCTTGAAGAACGCCCCGGCCTGATCACCAATTTGTCAGAGCGTACCTCACGCACCGTTAGCTTTGAAGAAGGCAAAGGCAGCGGCATTGAAGCATTATCTGCGCGCCTCAAGAAATAAGGGATTGCCTGCACCATGGTTAAGAAAAACAGCTGCCCACACTGCAACCAACCCACTAAAGAGGCCTATAAACCGTTTTGCTCTAAACGTTGTGCAGATGTTGACCTAGGAAAATGGCTTGGCGGTCAATATAGCATTCCATCCCCCGAACCTTTGAGCGAAAACGACATCGAAGAGATCATCGAGCACCGCCAAAAATCGGATGTTTCTTTCTAATACATCTATTTTGAGAGAAGTAAGTTGCCTGCGACAATTTGTAGTCGTGTCATATATTTGCAAACAATGTATTATAGAGTGCTTTCTAGTAGGTTCGATTTTGGATTATTATACTATACTCTAGTAAAGTTTATTAGGGGGCATGGAGTACAGGGATGAAGCCATCCATTTTAGTTGTTGATGATTATGATATTATATCAGGAAGCGTTGAGTTAATGCTTCGTCATGCCGAGCATGATGATATCATTACAGTCAACAATGGCTTTGACGCTATGCGCATCCTCAACCAAAAACCCTTTGATGTCATCATATTAGACCTTAACATGCCAGAAATGGACGGCATTCAGTTTATCCAACGACTGGCCGAACGCTCTGAAGACTTTGCCATCATTATCATGTCTGGGTCCGATAAAACCATTTTAGACGCGGCGGAAAACATCGTCGAGGCAAAAGGCATGCGCATGCTTGGCACCATGGAAAAACCTTTTTCACAAGAGATGACTCTCAGTTTATTAGCACAATTAACTGATGCCCAAAGCATGCATACCTACAGCCCAAAACCTATTACCCTTATTCCTATCGACGAACTAAAAAACATTATCAACGACAATCGTGTTGTGATTCATTATCAACCAAAGATTAATATCGGTCAGAACAGGATCTGTTCAGTTGAAGCGCTTGCCCGAGTTGAAGATAAAAATGGTCAAATTCTTTATCCAGATAGCTTTATCGATGCCCTTAACGAATGTGACTTTGGTAATGAATTCACCCTCAAGGTGTTAGAGCAATCTTTAAAAACCATGAACAATTGGAAAAACCAAGGCATTAACGTCAATCTTGCATTGAACGTGACCTCTGATGACCTAAACGACCCCACCTTTGCAGACGATGTCCTGATACTGGCGGCGGAACATAAGATACCGCCGCACCAACTTGAAATTGAAGTGACAGAATATAAAATTTTATCCAACCTTGGGAGTGCCCTTGCTACCCTAGCACGCCTGCGCATGAAAGGTGTTGCCATTGCCATTGATGACTTTGGCATTGGCTCTTCAACCCTGCAACAGATTAAACAATTGCCATGCACCACGCTTAAGATTGACAAACTGTTTGTCACCGATGCTTTTAAAAACTCGCGATCCAGAAGCATTCTTAATTCATGCGTGGCTTTGGGAAAGTCCCTTAATTTAGAACTGGTGGCCGAAGGCGTTGAAAGCGAAGATGATCTCTCGCTCATTTCGCTTTTGAATATAGATATGGCCCAAGGCTGGTATTTCACAAAAGCCATCGATGCCGATAAATTCATTGATTATTATCAACAATACAGCAATCATGGTGATATGGCGAAATACGCTGTAAACAAACAATAAATCACTTGCCCAACAAAGCTGCTGGCATCTTATTTTATGACACCAATTGCTTTTTTCCTCCGTCCACAGGGCAGCACCTAAAAAAAATGGCTTTATGCCCAAAATCACACTAGACAAGGCAACAATGCTGTCCTATAAGCTCTCGACCAAAGGGATTTTCCCTAACCCCATGTGCCCGGGTAGCTCAGGGGTAGAGCAGCGGATTGAAAATCCGCGTGTCGGTGGTTCAAATCCGCCCCCGGGCACCACTTTTCCTTATAAATATCAATAACTTAAGATTTCGCCACTTTCACAATTTTCAAAGTGGGTGCGCTTTTGGGTGTCAAAACAATCTGTTCTTCCACTTAAATAATATAAATATTAATCAAAACGATCCTTAGACCTCTATAAATGTTGCCCAGAATGAGCAACATATATTCTCCTTGAATCACAAGTAGGGGCAAATCCGAAATAAACTCTGTCTTGGTAATACACCCCATCGTTAGTATTGTTTGTGTGAATCTTAACATGAAATTCACAATTAATATTATCGAACCTCAAATGAGATTTATTGCCACCTTGTGCGGTACATTGAAATCCTGAACTTGCAGCAATTTCGCCTAATATAGCTTGAGTACTTTTGTTGCTCAAATCAATATCATTCAAAGTCTTTAACGTATCAAACACACCATATGAAAATCCGCAAATACCGATGGTCGGCGCTTGACCGTAAGATGCCTGCGAACTACTTTTACCATGACTTCTCATAGTGATTGCTATATCATTTGACCAATCTAAATTTAAAAAATATTTTTTAGCTCTATCAACAAAACTCTGTTCAGATACAGGATGCTCACGCAAGAAATATTCATAGAAATCATTCAATTCTTGAAGATCGGAAACCTGATAATCAGCATACACACCTAGCCAGTCAGTGTTAGTTTTTAGAACTCCATAAAAGCTATTTTTAGTGATATCTGGGTTATTATTAAGATTCACAGCAATATTTTTGAAGTCTAAGCCTTTTTTAATTCTACTATTTAAAAGACGATCATAAATATCTTTAGAAACTAGTCCTAGTTCTTGTGAGTTAAGAACTGTTGCGATCACCTCCCAAAAATCCTTCCCTGAGATTTTTTCCTCTACCCAATTTTCTGCAACATCTACAGAAACTAGCCCTCTGCTCTCAATACTATTAATCGTTGCTTCTAAAGAATCCAGCAAACCCTTTATAGCATTATAGCTTTGAAGATTAGTTAATCCTAAAGTTTGGAATCCAAAATAAAGCCTCCCCTCCAAAGTCAATTCCCCTCTATAAGTGTTTTCATATCCTTCGCCTGCTGATCAAAAAAACCATCAGGCCAATCACTAAGCTGTCCAAAATTATTTACCATGAGGATATCATATTTCGACTTTTGCTTTATTTCATCACGACTAAAATAGATTACTTTCATTTCATCTGGTTGCAAATCACCTTTACGAACTACAATACGGGAACCATTGACTACATGCTCACTATGTGTTTCGGCAAACACCTGAACACCTGACTGCGCTGCTTTAGCCATTAACATTCCCATCTTACTTTGCCCCATTGGGTGCAAATGTGCTTCTGGATTTTCTAGAATTACAATATCACCTGGCTTAGAAACAATTAACGCTGTCACTACACTCAATGCATAAGAAAGACCAAACCCTACATTAGTTGCCTTATATTTAGTTCTATCAGAAAAATTGAACTCATTATAACCAATCATGGCGCGTTCAACGAGAGTTGACGTAATATTGACATTAGGAGATACTTCTCCCATCCAAGCGATTACATTATCTAACAACAATTTATTGTTACATTTGTCGTGTATTCTTGCATCATTTTCAGACAAAACTTCTTTAGAAGGGTTCTGACTCAATCCTGCAAGAACTTGGACTGTATACTCTCCATTCTTCCCCAGCCAATTAGTCGTTGGATTGGACAAATTTATAGAAATATTGTTTCGCGGCCCCAGTCTCTCCGCAGATATATATTGAAAACTCTGTATAGTAGAATCGTCTAATGCTAGACTTGACGTTTTATTAAGCACAGGCAGGGGCTCTGGATTTTCCGATTTCTCGTAGCCCCATGAATAGTTCTTCCCGTCAATAGTTAATGAAATTGCAACTCTATCACTAGAGGCTTTTGAATGCAGAAGATCAGAAAAATCACCTATTTCAATCAAACTTCCATTAAGCTCAATGGATTCTTTAGAGCTTGATTGCAGAATTAATACTAAACTTTGAATAACAGTGCTTTTACCTGTACCGTTAATACCGGTTAAAATATTTAAATTACTTAGCTCTACATTCAACTCTTCAAAACATTTTATATTTTCAAGAACTAGGTTTGTAATCATTGCTTCTAATGCCCTTCATATTAATTTCTTGCCCGATAACTTTTTCAACAAGAGACCTAAAATTCCCAAACCTATATTGAATTGTCACCCTTTTACCTGTTGATTGACTAATTGAATAAATGAAATCACGACCATCTACATTGTAAGCTTCTGACTCCCAATCTACATAGGACGCTACAGTGTTATTCATTAAGCCTATTAGACCATCCCTAATAAGGGCTGCATTATCTTGTGCAATTTTCAACTGAAAATCATTCATAGAAGCGAAAACTGTTACAATAATCTCAAATAAAGGCTTATTCAAAATTGGTTTATTTTTTCCAACTTTTGTATATCTTCTATTTTCAAATATAAATTCTGCGAGGTCAAATGCCTGTTTCAACCTTTGTTGAATTTCCATAAAAATGGCATCCGTCCCATCATCTAGTAAATGAGGTGGATTATAATTTTCGTCTATTGCTTCATATGATGTTGGAAATGATCCAGAAAGCTTAACTTGATATTTGTTTAAAACCTTCATTGCCTTACCAAGAAAACTGTCGAATTTGTTTTCTGAATAATTTTCATAACCAAATAATATAAACGACACAGCACCAAGAACGAATTCCATATCCCTCATTCTACTGGGATTAATACTATTAAAAGTAGTTCGCGTAAACATCTCACTTTCAGCAATGCAACGAATAAAATGCACAGAACTGCCTGCATATAGTGAACACCTTATTTCTTGGTAGCTAAGCCTCACACCATGTGTATTAATTCTTTGAAATAATTCCTTAACAACCTCATCATCTTCATCATGATCCATCGAGATTATATGAGAATGCATTGGGTACTCCCTAAATTTTCTTTGGTAATGTCTAGGAAGCGATTTAAATTGAAACCCTTCTATATCTTCAAGTATTTCCAGTTTGGAAAGAGAGAATTCACCTTCCATAAAGTCTTTTAAGGTGGTTAAGCGCTGCAAACCGTCTACTACAAGCCAATCACCTTCACTTTTCTCAGCAAAATATAAACTTGGTATAGGTAATCCGATTAAAATCGATTCTACCAAAGCACTTTTGTCTTGCCTTGACCAAATTCTATCACGCCTCTGAAAGTCTGGTTGTAAAATTATTTCTTTGTGCGTTAATCTGTCAAATAATAATGAAACCGTTGGATTCACATCCCTAATTCGTGCAGATGCTAACTCGAATTTTTTTCCCTTTTTAATATCTTGGGCTTCCACCACTATTTCATCATTTTTATCCTCTTCACCATCCTCATAACCTTTATATTCTGGTGAATTCAGCAACTTCTCAAAACTGCCATCATTTGTTTTTGAATTAGAAGGATAGGGACTAATATAGGTCCGCTGAAGAGCTTCTTTTAACTTATCCAGCCTCTCAAGAGATTCTAAGACATTCTGCACCTGACCTTCACCAGGATATTTTACAAAAACTTCTTGTAATGCCTGATGCATTCTTACACTTAACAATCCTAGCTCCTCAGCAAAAGCTACACGATCAAAGCTACTCGAACTCTCAAGTACGCTTCTGACCTTTCTTGCTTCGGAATTATCCAACTTATGCGTAGTACCAATTTCATGAGTAGGCAACAGTTGTAGATATAAATGCTTTTTATTATTAAACTTGAAGTGATCAATATATGGAAGGTTCGCAAAAATTGTTTCTGGGTGATGTCTACTAGAGCCAGCCCCCTCTAAGACAAGCTCAACATTAGCAGCCCTCTCGACAATGAGTTTTTCCCAAATCTTTTCAAGTTCCGACAATGATCGCTTAACTACCCTGCCATTTAAAGGTTTCACGACATAGCGACCAGCAGCTACATCAACTTCTAATAAATTAATAGGCTCCGTTTTTGGATTAATAGCAAATAAATCCTGACCTATCATTTTCTTTATATCATTTAGTATATCTTCAAAGCTCACATTCTGCCCCTAATATATCTTCGTTATTATAAAATACTCCAAATAATTTAATTGCCAGAGCTTCAGCTAATTTAACAGGCACCCCATTGCCAATAGTTTTAAATTTATCAGATAAAGTCATTTCTCGCGGCAGGTTATAGGTATCAGGAATTGTTTGCAATCTCATTGCCTCTCGAACTGATAGCCTTCTGGCCTCAAAAGGATGCAAATGGACCTCATTGTTACCATAAGCTACAGTAGGGCTATACCTCCATCTATGCAGCCTTTTAAACGATTTTCTAGACACATCACCCTCATCAACAATAGAAAATTTATCACTCTTAGGCCGAAAAAATTCATCCTGATTATTTAAACCATTAAGATCGTGAATGTAGTTCCAAACGCATAACTCTAGAGGTATATCTTTTGGTTTTTCATGAATAGATTGAAAAGGGTGCGTAGTTGGCCAAAGAAATCTTTTTTTAGCAGCATGGAATTTTTTATTATACGGCCATTTAAACCAGTTCAATTTAACTATCTCTTTATGGTGCAACTGCTTTTTAAGCATTGATTGATTACGTCGTTTAATTTTCTGTATGTCCGTTGCTGGAAGAAAGTCACTGACAAAAGACTTATGAACCCCCAAAATTATAACTCTCTCTCTATCTTGAGGAACGCCAATATCAAGGCTGTTCATAAGCTTAATATCAAAAACATATTCTGTTTTAATTTTGTGAAGTTGTTTGGTTAAATACTTCCTGTGCTTTTCAGTAGATAAAATACCCTTTACATTCTCAAAAATAAAAAAACTCGGCTTTAAACCAAGGAGGTGATCGAAATAAACACCAGTTAACCTTCCATTATCACCACTTTCTCCCTTATTTTTACCACCCGTAGAGAAATCGGGGCAAGGAGGTCCTCCGACTACACCAAAAACACTTGGCCAGACTTTAGAGCTAAATGCCTCATTTCTAATTTTATAAGTAGTCAGATGATTTATACTTTCAGTATTAACAGAGATATCTGATGAATTCACACCGAGATGGGAAGACATTCCAGTTTGAAACCCTTTGACAAAAGAAAGGTTAAACTCATTTCTCCATATTACATCAAACCCAGCATTGTGCATTCCCAAATCTAACAATCCTGCACCAGTAAAAAAAGATAAAATCGGAATCACGTTTCATGTCCCACAGAGTTATATATATTATGCCTCTTACAGAATTAAGTGTAATTCTAGAGTAGAAAACAAATGTAAACATTTTCTAGAAATAATGCAAAGATAGTTATTTAAATATATCTAAAATGTTGAACCTTATGATTCAACTAAGAAGTCACGACAATTCAATCCGAGAGCCTTAGCTATTGTATCAAGACTGCCAATTGTTGGGTTAATTACGCCTCGCTCAACTTGGCTGATATAGGTTCTATGCATATCACATTCAAAGGCAAGCTGTTCTTGTGACCAGCCTTTTTCTTTTCTCAACTGCGCAACGCGCCTACCAATTTCCTGTTGAATGCTCATGCCACAATGAAGACGCCATTGCAGTCTATTCGTCTACAGTGTATAAATCTCATTTTAACGGGAGGTAAAAACTGCAGGCACCACATCAACCAGATAATTCTGGCATTGGAAATAAAGCACTAATCATATATGGTTTGCTGAATAAAATTGGACTAGGGCGCATGGCAGAAAATTATATGCGCCAATATTCAATTGATCACTTCGGATATCCTCCTCAAGTTTTTTGGTTTATGTCTAAAGAAATGCGCTCTGCCATTATCAACGGCACACAAAAAATTGGTGACGCTTTCATCATTATGGAAGAACACAAACCTGACCCCAATGCCGACTGGCCAGAAATGAAAGCAAATTTTGATAGCGCCATTAAAGACCTTTTAAGTGAAATACTGGCAATTGGCGAAAGCGACCTATGGCGAGGCGATGATCTATTCATTAACGCTATTGTAACTAGGATCGATGCTTATTTAAAAGCTGATGGTATGGGTCATAAAGAACGAAAAGAAATAATAGATTATTACCTAAAGTTTTTAACAGCCTATTTATCACACTGATCAATCCCGCACGATAGAGGAGGCTTGTGGTCATCCTCCTGCCAGCGAACAGGCCCTAGATAGAGATAAGAGTCAGGTTAAGAGGGTGACCCCTCCCCCCACTCATATTTGCGTCAGTATTAACGAAGTTATTTTACATTCGTGATCATTGCGAATTAAATTTAACAGCTCTCAGCGGCAATCTGTGGCCCTCTGAAACGATTTCTCTGTGTGATAACAGCGTCAACAATCACCCGAATTTATCGAAATTACAGCCAGTTTGGCACCCAGTTTAAAATTCAAAGGAAAATAACCTATTTAAAACATGATGTTAAAAAAATAGACACGCGTATATCATAAACGCGTGCCTAATATTAGGTAGCCTTGTCACACCTTAGTCGACCAATAACGAGCCATAGAGCTTTTGGTCTTTTCTGGCACATCCTCTTTCGTAATGCCTCACATTGCCTAGCCCTGCAAAACACCTATCCACGGATATATCAATTAAACATCGCCAAATTTCTGTATGCACTATTTTGGCGAAGTTATGCTTAACATTGACTTGGGTCCGCCAGTAGCCTGAACTCCTAATTCTTTTCTAGCACGCTCCAAGGTTCTTTTTGAAATACCTTTATTAACAGCGTCCTTGTTAATTGTTTTTGCTGGCACTGGCCCGCTCCTTAATCTCTCAATCAAAAAGAGCTTCGCAATCTGCAATTCACTTTTATTTTCTGAGCTTGCCTGTAAATCATCTGCAGAAATATCCTTATCTCCTACGTAAACCACTTTTGGGTGTTTTCCATCTAGCCCCCCACAAATCAGATATGCCTTAGAGATGGCTTTTTCGACGTAATTGCCCTTACTATGAGCAAGCACGACTTGTTTCGGGTTTTCTGGGTCTTTGGAAATTATTAGACCAGATCTAACTGCAGCCATAAAATCCATCGAACCTTGTCCGCGAGTAATCGCTCCATCTGCACGACCTTTTGTGAGATGACGGACCACAACAATTGCTACCTCTAATTCTTTAGATAGCCGATCCAAAGGCTTTAAAAAACTTCGCACATCATTAGCCCTAAACATATCAATCCCCACTGGCATAAAAGCTACAATTGGATCAATGACAATTAGCTTAGCTTTTGAACGTTCAACCATTTTCCTTAAAATCTCGATACCCGACATATCCAATAAAAAGTCATCCTGCATAAAGAAAACGCTAGAAAGTTTTGCATTAGCATCTTCAAGGCGTGGCCGTAAAATATACTCAGGAGCATCCTCGGCCGCCAAAAAGAGTGTTTTAAAGCGCATTAATTTATTATTGAAAAAGTCTTCACCACGACTGCCTGATGCCGCCAAAGCAACTGTAAAAAACGATTTCCCAATACCAGGGTGACCATCAATCATAGTTAACCCAATTTTAGGTATGTATGGATACCAAAGAAATTTCAGCTCCTTAGCCTCAACCTCATCCATGCGGCCCAAATATTCATCTACATCAGTCATATATCGACTAATACTATTCGCAATAGACTTTACTTCACTAACCGACAATTGAGGCTTACATGTTTCTTGGTTAACCACTTTAAGAACTTGTAATATTTGCTTTGAAGAAAAACCTTGATGCCGAAACATGCCCGCAATACTTGTCAGTCGATTATTGCGATTGCCCTTTGTTAATTTTGCAGGACTTGAGCTTGAAGCTTCAGCAAAATCATCCTTCTTAGACATATTTCGTAACTCATTAGCTACTTCTGTGGGCAACTCCGATATCGAGTCCCAGCCACCTTGAATAATCTTATATTTCACGCCAGAAGGGTGCATACTTGGTGGCAACAGAACATATCCATTAACTTTGACATCAAGCTCCTTCAAACTCAGATTATTGGATATATCATCAGATTTAAAATAATAATGCTTCCCCCTAGCAGTTTTCACCACTAGGGTTTCGCAAAACACATCATTGTCAGATAACAGATCATCCATTACTTGCTGACCCGCAGGCCCATCCACATCAAGCACTAATAGTCCTTCTGGCAAGACTGCAGCTATGTTTGCTTTTGGGTACTTCTTAAGCCCCTTCTTTATAAGACCTAAATCACTCGTCGCACTTTTTGAACCATTAGGAAAGAATTCGTATAATGGTCTTTTCCCCTTAGGTTCTGTTAAAAGCACCAAACAGCCTTCTTCAATAACGGCTCTAGCCATATCGATTTTCATTTTGATTGTTTTGGAATAATTACGCTTCATTCTGCCCTCCTGTTGTTAAAGAGGTGGGGCGTGAATGAATCCATGCATCAATTTCCGCTCGCAACCAAACGATACGTTGAGGGCTTAGATATCGACGCGCAGGAAAAAGACCATCACGTTCTAAACGCAATAGGTGGGAATTGTGATAATCAATGCCTAACTTTCGAAGTCCCGATAAGTTGATTAGTTCAGATATGGGGTATTTTCTAGCCATAATAAACTCCTTTTAAGGGTTTCTGATACCCTTAAAGGAACCTATTCGAGATCAGTTGTCAGCCTGATTGGTCAAAAATTGAATTATTGACCATCTTCTTTTGTGCTGATTCTAGTACTTTTTTTGCTCTTACTTTTAAAGAAGATTCTGATGGCTCCTCACCGAATTCACTTTGACACCATTCACCCAGATGCCGAACCAAATCGGCCTGTGTTATTTTTGATTCATTTTTATAAAAATAGCTCAACCCCTCGAGGACTATAGCTTCCCAGTCATATTTAGGCTTTCGACCCCCTTGAAATATAGGCTTTTGTTTTTCATTAAGCTCATCTAGCGAGTTTTTAAGAAAACGAACAGGAAACCAGCCATCGCGCTCATCTAAAGCTAACAAACTATTTTCAATATTGAACCTAACCGACCCAACGTAATCTTCTGGGATGAAAGGCACCCACTTCTCATTTTTTGAGATTTCTGCTTTTAATGTTCCATTGCCTATTAACCATTCAATTTCACTCTCCACCTTTCGCCTATTCAATCTTCCTACACGATCAACAGGCTTGATAATTTTCTCAATATCGAATGGTTTAGGTAATAATTTATTTGCTATGTAATCAAAAACCTCATCAGAATAACAATAAGTACTTTCTGCAAGATGCTTTTCTTCACTGCTCATTTGCTAACCCTTTAATATAATCAGCCCATAAATCTAATGCTTCGCGTTTTTCATCTTCATATCCGAACCTATTATATACAGCAGAAACGCCTGAAATGATACCTGAGGCATGATTTAACACCTTTTCAACAACATGTGGTTGGACTTTGCATTTCGCCATTCCAGTTGCAGCCGTTCTTCTAAGATCGTGTATTCGCCAATTATCAGCACCTATCGCTGCCTCAAGCCTTTTCTTGTATTTACCGAAACCTGAGATAGGCGATCTGCCAGTTGTTGTGAAAACAAAGTCACAATCATCAACTCTTGGCAAGCTATGTAAAATATCCATAACTGGCTTTGATAAAGGCACATTATGACTTCGTTTAAGCTGGCTTATTGCGGGTAATTTTTCTCTCAGTCGATCATTTTGACCAAAATACCGAACTTCAATGGGGCGGCCAACGCCTTCTTCATAATCAATTTCAATTTTGGCGAATGTATCACCTTCGGGAACCATTAAATTACCTTCAAGGTCATGAAAGCTTTCCATGGTTCGATTACCGCGCACATCGAACAAAAACCTAACTTGATGATATCCTTGACGGCCCAAAACCTTTGAGCCATTTGCATCAAGCGCACGCCTCTCTGTAACGTGGTTTTTGTGGTCATAGCTAAACGAAGTTACTAAAAAACCATTAAAATTATCCACCACCAATTCACCCTTTAAGTTACGAAACAGGATGGATTTGCGACGACCAAGATCATCACGCTTTTTGATAATCTCTTCTGCTATTCCATATTTATTCTCAATCCGATTACCCGATTGATTATGATATGTAATGGCTGAATAATAGCCGTTGTTAGATAAAACATATCTTTCTTGATAAACACCAAGACTATTTGCGGCAGGCGAACCATCTAAGCCATAATAATGCCTTTCAATGACCCCATTGGAATACACAAACCTTATTTCATGTGCGCCAAAGTTTGATCCGTTGCTAGCTTTTCCAAATACAAAAAACTTAACAGACCTTACTCGACCATCCTTATCTTTTGATAGACTATAATAAGAAAATTTACCTAATTGCGATATGCCGATAGGGTATTCTGGCTTAATATCTCGTGCCGTATGATCACTATTCCACTGTAGATAATGGCCTTCTAGCGCCCCACTTGCGGCGGCAGGTATTATAAAGAAAAACGCTAGGATAATACTAGTAATTTTGATCATATCTATTGGTTCCTTTGTTACAATAATAGCCCAGTCTGAAGCGCCACCACTTTTGTGGCACTCAACATTTCATCAAGTTTAAACATCCTATTTTCACCTCCTAAAACCATCACTCAACACTTTATTTCGATAATTCTAGAATAATAATTGACTGTGTGCAATAAAACTCTTATAGGGACAAAATCATTCACTCATATTTAAAGAGGCTTCAAAATGACGATGTCTAAAGAATGGCAAGATGCCAGCGATTTTTTCGTATCCGCATTTTCCGAATTAATGATTTTGTTTGTCCTAATCAGTTTTCTTGTCAGTCTCATTAATCATTATTTACCTCAAGAAAAAGTGAAGATGCTATTATCGGGCAACAAAGGCTATCTGACAGCCATTGGGCTTGGATCTGTAACCCCTTTTTGCAGTTGTTCCAGCTTACCAATGATGATCGGCCTATTAAAAGCCAAGGCTGACTTTGGGCCTACTATGGCATTTCTATTAACATCGCCTTTAATTAACCCGTTCGTGGTATCTTTGTTTTGGGTAACCTTTGGCCCAGAAACCACCATCATTTACACTGTTTTTGCACTCGCCATGGCCCTGATGACGGGGATGTTTATGCAAAAGTTTAATTTCTTAAAATATGTCAAAAAAGAATATACCCAAGACAGTTGTAAAGGGCCTTCAGCTTGCTCTGACACACAAAAGTGTGGCACGAACAATCACCAAACGCTTAACCACATTTCTTTAATGAAGAAAATAGCAGTCGACACACTAAACGAATTAATCAAGCTTTTGCCCTATATGACAATTGGTATTATTATTGGGGCTATTGTTCACGGTTTTATACCAACAGACTTCTTTATTGAAATATCATCCCTTTCCCCCTTCATAATGATCCCCATTGCCGCATTAGTGGGCGTATTTTTATATGTTAGGGCATCAACTATGATCCCAATTGCCACCTCTTTATTATCCAAGGGCATGAGCATGGGCTCAGTTATTTCCTTAACCGTTGCAGGGGCGGGTGCCAGTTTGCCAGAAATGATCATCCTCAAAAGGTTGTTTCATTGGCCGTTGTTATTAGCCTTTATTTTCACGGTTTTCACAACGGCCTGTGTCACTGGTTACGCCATAGATCTATTAGGCCTCAATAATTTTTCATAACGATCATCTTTTCAAAAAGGATAAATGAATGACCCAAACTCTTATCTTTCGCCCCCTCTTGGCGATGATATTACTTACTTTTATCGTCGCCCTTTACATGCTTTTCACTCGATTTAAAGCGATGAAGAAGCTAAAAATCCACCCCCAAAAAGGCCAAGACACTGCCTACTTAAAAACCCTTTTACCTGATGAAGTATCAAGAATATCTAATAATTATAATCATTTGCTTGAACAGCCGATCTTATTTTACACCCTGTGCTTTACGCTTTACATTCTCAATGCCGTTGACTTAGCCATTTTAATCTGTTCTTGGGCATATGTCGTGCTAAGAATTTTACATACCCTTACCCAAGTAACTAAAGATATCGTTTTAGTCAGATTTTTCTTTTTCTTGATGTCATGGTTACCATTAGGCTTTATGGTTGCTTTAAGCATTAAACACACTCTGACCTGATAAAGGGAACATTACCGATGAATATCGAAAGTGCCGCTAAAAAATTATCGGAATTAGGGCATGTTACACGCTTAGAAATTTATCGTTTTCTGGTTAAAGCCGGTGATGATGGAATGATGGTTTCATCCATTCAGGAAAAATTGGAGATTCCTGGCTCTACCCTATCTCATCACATCTCGCGCTTGGTCAATGTGGGGTTAATAACACAAACCAGAGAGGGGCGTATTTTAAGGTGCCATGCCCAATATGAACAATTAGATGATCTGATAGATTTTCTCACAAAAGAATGTTGTGTAGGAGCAAGCTAAACCTACACAACTCACTTAACAAACCAGTTTGTTATTGATGGTATTTACGAATAACCGCTATTTTGTCTTCCTCTAATTCCAATACCTCCATAATGGTTGAGGTATATTCAATAGGCTCTTTACTTTGAGGGTGGATGCCTTTGACCCACTTTTTATAGCGAATGGCTATAGCCGATGTATTAAAAACAAAGCTGTTGAGCAATTCTGCCTTAAATTCTGTATGAGCCCCCAAATAAAACATCATGCCCTCTTTCATTTTCTCTTTGCCATCAGGATACCTTGTATCATCGACAACCCATGGTAAATGGGCGTGACCCACATCATCTGTCAGCAGCGCTAAATAATTATCAATATCTTCTTCTTTTGCTGTTGGATCCTGTGTTGCCACCATTTTATGATAATAATCCTGTGCCAATTTCTCTAAATCAGTCTGTGCATTCACAGCTGAAACCGACACTATAAAAAGCACACTTAATAATAAGCCAAATTTAACATGCATAGCTCTCTCCTGATCTAATCTTGAGAAGATAATCTTAAAAAGTGATGAGCACAATGAATGTTAAGACTTTGTCATGAAATCTAACCGACTCTCGTGAGAATTCTTTGAAACTTTAAGACCTAAGAAGATTTATCAGCCACATTAAAGGGCGATGACAAAAACTAATCCTTAACTTAGGCACAAAGACGCTTGCAGCTTCACGCTATTACTGCATAATAGGGACCAAAGTGTAGGGGCATAATTTCTTTTATTGGCAAGGTTTAGATGGTTAATATCATCTGGCTGTCACCATGTGCGCAATTGCCCACTTTATTATGATGCGAGTATGAATGATGACAAATTTTTTATCCACACAGGATTGGTCACTTGAAGACCTGAACGAAACATTGGACATGGCTGCTTTATTAAAAAACAGCCCGATGCAGGATCACTTAAACGGCAAATCCGTTGTCTTGTTGTTTTTAAACCCATCCATGCGCACCCGTACCTCTTTTGAAATTGGTGTCCAGCAGTTGGGTGGCATAGCGGTTGTTTTACAACCCGGTAAAGATGCCTGGGCGCTAGAGTTTGAGCCTGAAAGCATCATGCTGGGTGAGGCCGAAGAACATATTGCTGAGGTGGCAGGCGTTTTATCGCGCTATGCGGACATGATCGGAATTCGCGCCTTTCCGACCTTTAAAGATTGGGAAAATGATCGCCTTGATAAAGTGATTAAGTCCTTAGCCACCTATTCCAACGTGCCAGTGGTGAACATGGAAACCATCATTCACCCCTGTCAGGAAATGGCTTTAATGCTGACCTTGAAAGAGAGGATTGGCGGCATTGCTAAAAAGAAATTTGTCCTAACCTGGACCTACCATCCACGCCCACTGAACACGGCGGTTGCCAACTCGGCCCTTTTAATTGCCAGTCGTTTTGGCGCGGATGTTACCTTGCTGTGCCCGACAGAAGATTATATTTTAGACCAACAGTTTATGACCGTCGCTCAAGAAAACGCAAAGGCCAGTGGCGGCAGCGTACAAGTCAGCCATGACATTGAAGCCAGTTATAAAGATGCCGATGTGGTATATGCAAAATCTTGGGGGCCATTGCCTTTATATGGACAAGCAGAAAAGCAAATTGACCTTAGTGCAAATTATAAACATTTCATTGTTAATGAGGAAAAAATGGCCCTGACCAATCAGGCTGTTTTTTCACACTGCTTACCGCTTAGGCGCAATGTCAAAGCCACAGACGCCGTGATGGACGCGCCTTATTGCGCAGCCATTGATGAAGCCGAAAACCGCTTACATGTTCAAAAAGCCATCATGTTAAAAATGATGGGACACAATATCAAAACAATTAAACAGTAAATTCAGGGTGCACAATTATGAGTAAAGAAAAAATAGTATTAGCCTTCTCAGGCGGCCTAGACACCAGTTATTGCCTAATAGACTTGAAACAACGCGGCTATGAAGTTCACGCAGTTTTTGTCGACACAGGCGGCGTCAGCGATGAAGAAAAACAATATATTGAGGACCGGGCCGTTGCCCTTGGTGCTGACCAATATCACCTATTAGATGCCTCAACTGAACTTTGGAACGACTTTGTTAAACCACTGATTTGGTCGCACGCAAAAATGCTGGATAGTTATCCTCTGCTATGCTCGGATCGTTATATGATCGTGGCTAAATCGCTGGAACTAGCAGACAAGCTAGGCACCAACATTTTTGCGCACGGTTGCACAGGCATGGGCAATGACCAGTTGCGCTTTGATCAAACAGTTAGAAGCCTTGGCGATTATCAAATCATTGCACCCATTCGTGAGTTACAATCTAAAACCACTGCTGTGCGCGATTATGAAATTGATATGTTGGAAAAAGCAGGCCACGAAGTTCGCTTATCCAACAGCAAATATTCCATTAATGAAAACCTGTTGGGTGTTACCACATCGGGGTCAGAAATTGACGACTTTAAAGCCCCAAGCGAGGACAGTCGTTTATTATGTAAGCCACGCGATCAATGGCCTGAAGGTCCATTACAAGTTGACATTACTTTTGAAAAAGGCGTTGCTGTTGCCTTAAATGGCGAAGCCATGGCAGGCCCCGCCCTGTTGGCAAAATTAAACCAGCTTTTTGGTGATTATGGGGTTGGTCGCTTTATCTATACGGGCGATGTGACCATTGGCTTAAAGGGCCGCATTGTTTTTGAATGCCCCGGTGTAACGGCCCTACAAACCGCTCATAAAGCGTTGGAAGATGCGTGTAATACCCGTTTTCAAAACCAATTCCGTCACACAATTTCCCAACGTTGGGCCGAACTGGTTTACACGGGCTTTTTCTATGAACCCCATGTGCGTGATTTAGAGGCTTACCTCAAAAGCTCGCAATCCACCTTAAACGGTGTTGTGACACTGGAAACCAATGGCGGCGAGGTGCAAGCCGTTGCCTTAAAATCTGACCATATCTTGGTTGCAGAGGGAGCCACATATGCCCAATCTGCCAGTTGGACACCAGAAGAAGCGGTTGGTTTTATCAAGCTATTAGGTCAAAGCAGCAGCCTTTGGGCACAAACCAACCGGGACAAATAAATGTCAAATCAACCGGACATTTTGGATCAGGTTTTGCGGCATCTCTCCGTCCTTGTGGCGTGCGATACCCAAAACCCTCCACGGGCCATTGACCCTGATGATAAAATATTCGCCTACATCAAAGGCATCTTGGGCGACAATTGGACGGTGGAAATAACCGACCATGGTAAGGGGCGTGTAACCTTCTTTGCCAAACGCGGTGAGCCTAACATGCTGTTCAATGTCCATCTCGATACCGTTCCTGCGGGTGAGGGCTGGACACATGCGCCGCATGACATGAAGGTTATTGATGATAAGGTCTATGGTCGCGGTGTTTGCGACATCAAGGGTGCCGCAGCAGCCTTACTGGCATTGGCTGAAAATACTGACCGCTCATTGGCCCTTCTTTTCACCACCGATGAAGAAGGCACTGAGGGCTGTTGCGTGCAAATGTTTTGCGACACCATCCCCTATGAAGACTTTGACCTTGTTGTTGTGGCAGAGCCAACCGGCATGCAGGCCGTAACAGGCCACCGTGGCTATTTATCGGTTGAGGGGCACTTTTCAGGCTGTTCCGGCCACACATCACACAAAGGAGCCACTGATGATAGCGCCACTCATGACCTGATGCGGTGGTCTGCCAAAGCTCTAGAAATGGCGGATGACACTGGCGATGGCGAACTGGCTGATAATCGCTTTAATATTGGCCGCGTTGAAGGTGGCATCAAGCCCAACATGGTGGCCGCAGACGCCATGATAAAATGGAGCATGCGCCCTGCAACTGGGCAAGACCCTGCGGACCTTTATGAGCAATTAACCAAAAACAGTCCTGCACGATGGCAGGTGAATTTCATGGCCCCCAGCTTACCAGCTTCGGGACAAGACAAATCAACCGCCCGACAATTAATGGAAAGAGCAGGCGTTGCCGTTGGTGATGATGTTGCTTTTTGGACAGAGGCGTCTTTATTCTCTGGCGCCAAGTTTCCCGCAGTTGTTTTAGGGCCGGGTCACATCGCCCAAGCCCATACCATTGATGAGTGGGTTGAGCTAACCCAGCTGTCTGAGGCTTATGATACCTACAAAAAATTAATAGAGACGTATAATGATTAGTACCACCGACCATATTAAATCAGCCATGATTGAACTGTTATCGCAATTTGGCAGAACCAGTGAGGCCTTAAGCTACCTCAAAAAGTTTTCCAACACCGAGCCACATCGATTTGCGATCATTAAAATTGGCGGTGGGGTTTTAGCCAATCATCTAGATGATATTGTGAAGGCACTGGCCTTTATGCAGAATATGGGGCTAGTTCCTATTTTGGTGCATGGTGCAGGCCCGCAGCTGGACAGTGTTTTGACAGAACACGGTGCTGGGACAAGGCGGGTGGATGGCATGCGCGTCACCGATGACGCGGTTATCAAACACCTGCGCAAGGTTATGTATGATGAAAGCCATAAGCTTATAGATGCCCTAGAAGCACACAATGTGAAAGCCCGCGCCTTCCACCATGGGGTTTTCGAGTGCAGCTATCTTGACCAAGAAAAATATGGTTATGTGGGCACGCCAGACGCCATTCACATGGACGGCATTGTGCGGGCCGCAAAGGCGGGGTCCATTCCGGTTATCACACCGCTTGGGGAAACCGAAAGCGGGCAAATGATGAACATCAATGCTGATACGGCCACCCAAGCATTAGCAAAAGAAATTCAACCGCAAAAGCTGGTGTTCCTAACCCCATCTGCAGGCATTTGGAATGAGAGAGGCGACATCATCCCTGCGGTCAACCTTGCCACTGATTATGAAGGCCTTATCGCCCAGCCATGGGTTGAAGGTGGCATGCGAGTTAAACTGCAAGAAATTTATGCGCTTTTAGAAAACTTACCCAGCAATTCATCGGTATCGATCACATCCGCTGACAAGCTAACACGAGAATTATTCACCCACCAAGGGGCGGGCACGCTGGTAAGAAAAGGGGAAACTCTTTATGTCCAAGAAAGCATTAGCCAAGAAGACAAGAAGCCCATAATAGCCTTATTAGAAAAGTGTTTTAATCGCAAATTGAAAGCAGATTATTTTGACGATCTACAGCTTAAAGAAGTGATCTGGTCAAAATCTAAGCGTGCGGTTGCCATTATCACCGAAGGCATTGGCGGCGTTTCATATCTTGATAAGTTTGCTGTTACCCCTGCTGCCCAAGGTGAAGGTTTAGGCGCGGCTTTATGGGGAGAGATTATCAAACGACACCCCGCCTTATTTTGGCGTTCGCGCATCAATAACCCGATAAACAATTGGTATGTTAAAAAGGCCGACCACATGTCCCGCCAGCAAAATTGGCTGGTGCTATCATACGGCATTGACGACAAAGACCTGTTGGATCAATTTAAGCAAGAGGCTTTAAAGCACCCTGATAGTTGGCAAGATGATATGAGGGAGATTAAAGCATGACGAGGTCTATTTGCATCATCGGTGCGCGCGGTTATGTGGCTGAAGAACTGATTAAATTGGTTTTAAAGCATGACGATTTAACAATTAAATATGTTGGATCACGGGGTAATGCCGGACAGTTAGTGGATGAAATTTTACCATCATTGGCAGGTAAAGGCATTAAGTTTGACCATATTAGCCCCGAAAATGTCACCGATTATCCGGCTGACCTTTATGTTTTAGCCGTGCCCAATGGGGTGGCGGCTGATTATGCCGATGCCCTGAAAGACATGGACTGTGGCATTATCGACTTAAGCTATGATCATCGCTTTGACGAGAACTGGGATTATGGCCTAACAGAAAAAAATCGCCAAGCCCTTCAAGGTTCTAAAAAGGTTAGCAACCCGGGATGTTATGCCACGGGCGCGCAATTTGGCCTTTTACCCATCATTGATCAACTGGCTGCCAGCCCTGTGGTTTTTGGTGTATCTGGCTATTCAGGCGCTGGTCGCACGCCATCTGATAAAAATAACCCCGACAGGCTTAAAGAAAACTTTTTACCCTACGCCCTAACAGGGCACGGACATGAGGCAGAAATATCGCATCACTTAGGCTACGAAGTTTCCTTCATTCCCCATGTAGCTCCCCATTTTAGAGGGATCAGCCTAACAATCCAGTTTGCCCTAAAAACACCTAGCAGTGCTGAGGAGTTATTAGCCCTTTATCAAGATTATTATGCCGATGAACCCCTGATAAAGGTACAAACTGACATACCTGAGGTAAGCTCAACAGCAGATTCAGCGGCCGTCAAGATTGGTGGGTTTAAAATGGATACCCGCACCGCGACCAAAGGCATCATCATTGTGACACTGGACAATTTAATGAAAGGTGCTGCATCACAAGCCTTACAAAACATCAACCTTATGTTGGGCCTTCCAGAACTTAAAGGAATTAACCCAGAACCAAAAGGAATGAACGATGGCTAGCCATATCTGGTCGAAAGAAAATCAAACCGGTGCTGACGAAACCGTGCAAAAATTTTTAGCGGGCAAAGACATTCTGCTTGATCGCCACTTGTTTCTGTTTGACGTAGAAGCGACCATTGCCCACGTCAATGGCTTGTCCCGCATTGAGGTTTTAAGCGATGAAGAATGCCAAACATTGGTCTCAGGCTTGAAAGAACTAGCTGCCCTATATCAAGCTGGCGACTATGAATTGAACCCACCCCATGAAGACAGCCATTCAGCCATTGAATTTTGGCTTACCGAAAAACTAGGCCCTATTGGCGGCAAAGTTCACACTGGACGTAGCCGAAATGATCAAGTACAGGTGGCCCTGCGGTTATATATGCGAGATCGATTAAATAGCCTGCAAGACTTATGCGTGTCATTGGCTGAAACCCTGTTAAACCGCGCCACAGAGATGCACGATTGGGCAATGCCCGGTTACACCCATCTACAGCGGGCGGTTCCCTCGTCTGTTGGATTGTGGCTGGGCGGCATGGCTGAGGCCTTCACCGACATCGCGCATATGGTATCAATGACCAAACAGTGGATCAATTCTTCGCCCTTAGGCAGTGCCGCTGGTTACGGCGTGAATTTACCGTTAGACCGCGACGGCGTTGCCAAAGAATTAGGCTTTGATCGCGTGCAGATTAATCCACAATATGTGCAAAACAGTCGGGGCCGCTATGAACTACAAGCTCTTAACGCCCTTGCACAAGCAACCTTAGAATTGCGCCGCCTAGCGTGGGATCTCAGCTTGTTTAGCTCATCGGAATTTTCGTTTGTTACCATGCCAGAGAAATTTGTCACAGGGTCTTCCATTATGCCAAACAAACGCAATCCCGACGTGGTTGAGCTGCTTAGAGCATCACACAGTGTGGTCGAAGGGGCCTTGTCGGAACTGCAGGCATCGCTGAGTCTTCCATCGGGATATCACAGAGATTTACAAATGACCAAAGAGCCGTTGCTAAGGTCTTTTGAGCAAAGCTTGCCCGCACTGGAAATTATGACCGATTTGGTAGCAAACATGTCTCTCAAGAAAGAAACCATGCACGATGCCATAGATAGCGATATGTATACCACCGACGTAGCGATTGAAGCCGCTCTTAAAGGACAAACCTTTCGCGAGGCTTATAAAGTTGCCATGTCATCGGATAGCTTAGACAGCAGAACCCCTGAGGCCAGCTTAAAAGCGCGTGTCTCCCTTGGCGGCTGCAACAACCTAGGCTTAGACCTGATTGCCCAGCGCCTAAAAAAACTAAAATAAGACCCTGCTGGTCAACCAAAGCAGGAAAAGATAGCGATGGTGAATATATACGAATGCCTTGTAGAAGAACTTGGTGCCAAAAAGGTTTTAAGCCCCACAGATGCGCGTGAAAGGGCGACGAGTTATTGGGATGCCAGCCCAATGAACGTGGCAGCCTTGGTAAGGCCCAGCAACACCGACGATGTGAGCAAAGCGCTGGCGCTTTGTAATGCCTATGGTGTTGCCGTTGTGACCCATGGCGGTTTATCAGGCTGTGTTGAGGGGGCCAAACCAGCGGAACAAAAGGTTGTTATATCCCTAGAGAGCATGAACAACATTGACCATCTTGATTTGGTGGGTCGCACTGCAACGGTTGAAGCGGGCTGCATTTTAGAAACCTTTCAAAACACAGTTAAAGAACATGGTTTATATTTCCCCTTAGACCTTGGCGCCAGAGGAAGTTGTCAATTGGGTGGCAATGCCGCCACCAATGCAGGCGGCATTAATGTTATTCGCTATGGCATGATGAGAAACTTAATCTTAGGCATGGAAGTTGTTCTTGCTGATGGCACCGTTTTAAGCTCCATGAACCAAATGCTGAAAAACAATGCGGGCTATGACTTAAAACAATTATTCATTGGCAGCGAGGGCACCTTAGGCATTATTACCCGCCTTGTTCTACGCCTTGAGACCGCCCCTAGAACCTGTAACACCGCCCTAATCGCCTTAAATAATTTTGGTCAGGTGGTTGATCTGTTAAATCATTTTAAAGTGTCCATGGCAGACAGCTTATCAGCTTATGAAGTTATGTGGGGTGAGCATTATCGCGCTGTGACGGAAGAGGGCTGGAACAAATCTCCCATTGATAGAAGCCATCCTTTTTATGTGGTGGCTGAATGCGAAGGGGTTGACCCTGAAAATGATAAAAACAGGTTTTTAAAAACCCTTGAACATGCCTTTGAACAAGAACTTATTCTTGACGCTGCCCTATCAAAATCTGAAGCAGAGCGTCAAGAAATATGGGAAACACGCGAAAACTTCGAAGCCCTACTTCAAACTGGCCCTGTGTTTTTATACGATGTTAGTTTGCCCATTAAAAACATGGAAGATTATATAACCCAAGTCTTGAATGATGTTCAAAAACAATGGCAAAAGGGCCAATGTTATGTGCTAGGCCATATCGGTGATGGCAATCTTCACCTATTCATTAAGCCTGAAGAACCAGGCGATGGCTTGCACGACATGGCTGATAATATCGTTTACCAACCACTATCACAGTTTAACGGGTCGGTTTCTGCCGAACATGGCATTGGAACGGAGAAAAAGAAGTGGTTGGGTCACTCACGCAGCAATGCAGAGATTGAGATGATGAAACTTTTAAAATCCACCCTTGATCCCAAAAATATACTAAACCCCGGTGTCATTTTTAACTAACCCAACAAAACATGCTTGTTCTTGGCTGATATTTCTTTGAGATAATCCCAGACAATTTTATTTCTGGGAACGTGTTTTTGATCGGGGTGAATCACAATCCAAAAGCTTCTTTTGATGGAAATTTCATCCTCCAACAGCCTAACGATCTCTGGATTACTATCAGCCATAAAACAAGGTAAAATCCCGATGCCAATATTTTGCTGAAGGGCTTTATATTGTGAAATAATGCTAGTACTCCTTAAATGTGGTTTAGCATTAGGCAGCACCTCATCTGGATAGGTTAATTGGTCACTGAAAATCAAATCATCCACATATCCCACACAATAATGCAGTTCTGCCTCCTGCACCGTTTTAGGCATTCCATGAGTTTCGACATAGTGGCGGCTAGCATAAAGACGCAAATGATAATCGTACAGCTTATACACAATCATCGACGATAAGCGGGGCTTTTCAATGGTGATTGCAATATCTGCTTCGTTACGGGCAAACTTAATAAAACGCGGCATTGGCATTAGATCTAAAGTCATGATGGGGTGTTTTTCACTAAAAGCAGGCAGCAGGGGCGTTACGAAATAATTTCCAAACCCCTCGGTCAGACCAAGGCGCACAGGGCCCTCATCTTGTAAAAGGTTACCTTGTAATTTTGCCAACACCTCACGCGCACCTTGCTCCATCCCTCTTACAGGGTCGATAAGGGCTGCCCCTTCTTCACTCAATTTATGTCCATCGGCGCTGAGCTGAACAAGATCACATCCAATGATTCTTCCAATGCATGGATTCGCCTTGAAACGGTTGATATATCTACCTGAAGGCTTTTAGCAGCATCTGACAAACGCTCGGTTCTGGCGACCTCAAGAAAAAACTTCATATCATCCCAATTAAGTGGAGCTTTGATCATAACCCTTGCCCTTGGAGCAGGCATTCCTGCAGGGGTTTTAAACGTGGTCCATGGTGGACCAGATGTCTCAAATCGTTTGTGCGAACATCCAGCCATTAAAGCGGTTTCCTTCATTGGCTCAACCATGTGGGTAAATTGATTTATGACCGTGCAGGTGACAACGACAAGCGTGCACAATGCATGATGGGAGCAAAAAACCATTGTGTTATTATGCCAGACGCCAACAAAGAAAGAGCGCTTAATGATTTGGCAGGTTCTGCCTTTGGTGCAGCAGGACAGCGTTGCATGGCTAACTCCGTTGCGGTTTTTATAGGTGAAGCCAAAAACTGGATTCCTGAACTTACCGAAAAAGCAAAATCATTGCTGGTTGGTCCAGAGACAAATCGTGAAGCTGACTTAGGCCCTGTTATTTCACCAGCAGCCAAAAACCGTATCATTTCGATCTTAAACACAGGCGAAGAACAAGGCGCCAAAATGGTTGTCGATGGGCGCGATTGCGTTGTCGAGGGTTATGAAAATGGTAATTTCGTCGGCCCAACAATGTTCACAGACGTCACCCCCGATATGGATATCTATAAGGAAAAGATTTTTGGCCCTGCCCTTTGCGTTTTAGAAGTAGACACATTGGAAGAAGCCATTGAGTTGATTAATGCCAATCCAAATGGTAATGGCACTTCAATATTCACCCAAAGCGGTTGGGCGGCACGGACATTTGAGAACGACATTGATGTTGGTCAAGTTGGCGTCGATATTCCTATCCCTGTACCAGTGGCCTTCTTCTCTTTCACGGGATCACGCGCGTCAAAATTGGGCGATCTAGGGCCTAATGGGAAACAGGTTGTTCAGTTCTGGACCCAAACCAAAACCGTCACCAAACGTTGGTTTGAACCAGATCACCGAGAAGACGGTAAGATTCACACAACCATTTCGTTGAAACACTCAAAAATCGGCTGCTTCGTTAATATCACTCATCTCAGCACACTTCCTCTTTTTCAACCATCTCATTCTTAAGTCATAC
>CAKZLM010000085.1 GCA_937126915.1 uncultured Alphaproteobacteria bacterium | reverse complement strand
GTGACAGAGGATTTATTGCCAAAGGCTAAAAAAATAACGGTGCCCACCATGCTGATTTATGGTGAAAATGATACGGAAACACCGGTGGAGTTTGGTGAGAAATATAACAAGGCCTTCAAGCATTCTGAGCTTAAGGTTTTAAAAGGCTTTGGTCATTTGGATATTTTATCGTTTGGCGCCCATCAATGTCAAAACCAGATCAATAAATTTATGAAAAAATTGTTAGAAGGGGATCAATAGCGTGTCACAAAAAATTGCTGATATGGCACCTTTGTTTTTTGTTATCGCAGGCCTTATAACGCTGATTTATTTTTTGTATCAGCGTAACAAAGTGATGTTGATGTTTTTTCAACAAGAAGGTTATGATGGTAAACGCTATTTAGGGTGGTGGGCTCGCAACAAAGCCTTTGATATACGCGCCAGTGCTCTGCTTGGTGTATCGCTTGTTTATCCACCGTTGCATTTTATGGCGCCCCTAGGTCCTTTGTGGGGTGGATTGATCAGCCGTAAATATTTAAAAACCGCCAAAAAACCCTTAGTCATGACCGAACGCGCCAAGCGTATTTTTCATATTTCGCTTATTTTAACAGTGGTTTATTGGATAGCGATTGATCGCCTGATTGGCCGTGAAATGCCTTATTGGTATTTGGTGTTTGTTCTGATTGGGTTGCAATTGCCGCCTTTCACCATTTTGTGCGCCAACTTGTTGCTAAGTCCTGCGGAAAAGCGGGTTAAAAACAAATTCCGTCAAGAAGCGGTGGATAAATTGGCGCAATTAAATCCCACCATTGTGGCCCTAACAGGCAGTTACGGTAAAACCAGCACTAAGCATATTTTGCATCATATTTTAAGTGCCGCCAACCCCACGCTGATGACCCCCGGCAGTGTTAACACCGAAATGGGTATCACCCGTATAGTGCGTGAAAATTTAAAGCCTGAGCATGATTATTTCATTGTTGAAATGGGGGCTTATGGTCCGGGATCTATTGCCCGTTTGTGCCGTTTGACGCCGCCACACCAAGGGGTGATTACCGCTGTGGGTATGGCGCATTACGAACGCTTTAAATCGGTGGATACAGTTTTTGGTGCCAAGTTTGAGCTGGCTGAGGCCGTGCACCAGGCAGGCGGTACCGTCACCGTTCACACAGATGCCATACCAGAGCGGCTTTTAAAGCCACGCCTTGAGGCTGACAGCGGTGATTATTTGTTGGTGGGTGATCAAAGAAATGGTTATCAAAATGGAATTGATCTGTTGTCTGTGACCGAAAAACCTGACGGCTTGCACCTCACCATCAAACTGAATGGCGGCTACCAACAAAAGCCAGCAGCAGGCGCGAACAATCACAGTGATGGTGCCTCGTCAACGGTGCAAGGGCAGGCTGAAGACAGCACAGGCGCTAAGACACATCAGGTGTTTGTGCCCATTTATGGCACCATGCAGGCCGATAATATTATCTGTGCCATTGGCTGTGCCTTGTCGCTTGGTTATCCCATGCCCGTGATTAAAGCGGCGTTGAAGGACATGCCGCAAACCCGCCACCGTCTTGAATATACACCGCCAGCGGGACGTGCAGGTATTTTGGATGATGCCTTTAATTCCAACCCTGTTGGGTTTGAGGCGGCCTTGGACACCTTGTCTGTGGTCACCCCAGAAGGAGGACGACGCATTCTCATCACCCCTGGCATGGTTGAGCTGGGTGAACGGCATGATCATGAGCATCATCGCCTTGGCACCCTTGCTGCAAAAAATTGTGATATTGTGTTGGTGATCACTCCTGACCGTATTCCCGCTTTTATAAACGGCATTGAAGAGGCAGAAGGACAGAATAAGCCTGAGGTTATGACCTTTGAAACCCAGCAAGCAGGGCAAGATTGGTTAAATGCTAACGCGGGTGCCTTAGATGTGATATTGTATGAAAATAATTTGCCAGATCTTTTTGAACAAAGGATTGTTTTCTAATGTCAGACGAAAAAGACCCTAAAATCGCCAAGGGCCGCTTTGGCAAGCTGTTTGACCGATCAAAACAGTTGGCAGGGTCGATTATTGGGGAAGAAAACATGGCGCGGGTGGGGGAGACCACCAACAGCATCATGGGTAGCGTGACCGATGGCTTAAAAAATGTTGGCTCGGGCACCATAGAGGGCACTGTTAAACGCTTTAACGAAGCCATGCCCTATATTGAACGCGGTGGTTTTCACATTGTTGAGGTTGAGCTAAATCTTGGTGTAAATCCCAGTATACAGCCGCATTTAGTCCCTGTGAGACGCCTATCAGAAGACGAAAAAATCACCTTGTTGGATGAAGTTAGGGCCGAAGATAAGCAATTAACCTTAACCATCTTACAATCCCTTTACCGCGCCCTGCAAGTAGCTGATGTCGCCAAATTTGATGGCTTTGATTTCCTGCGTATGGAAATAGAGGTCTGTTTGCTGCCTGCGGTAAAATTGGTCTATTCCCGCCGCGACGGCGCCAACATCGACCCAACTACCCTTAAGCTTGAATAAAAATACGATTTAGGCCCTATTAATTAGGTAAAAAACTATCGACCCTTGCGGCCTGCCAATCATATTTAAAGGTATCATTGTTGGTGCCTGTTAGCAGTTCACCATGGCCTAGGAATTGGCGTTCAGACATTATGTAGCGGGCGATTCCATCACCATCACGGACAAATAAGTGATTATGCTTTAAATCGCGTGGGTGCGACACACCTGCGGATGACAAGGCATCACATAAGGCATGAATGGTGTTGCGGTGATAATTGGCAACCCGCTGTGCCTTGCGGTCAACATCAAGGGCGCGTCCCCGCAGTGGGTCTTGGGTAGCAATGCCAACGGGACATTTGTTGGTGTGGCATGATAGTGACTGAATACAGCCCAATGACATCATAAAGGCGCGGGCAGAATTACAAAAATCAGCACCCAAAGAGAACATGCGGATCATATCAAAGGCAGAGACAATCTTGCCGCTGGCCCCCAGTTTAATTTTATCACGTAAGCCTACACCGTACAGTACTTGGTTGACAAAATGCAGGCCCTCGACCACGGGTGTACCGATATGATCTGAAAACTCAACAGGGGCGGCGCCGGTGCCACCCTCAGACCCATCAATGACGATAAAGTCAGGGTGGATGTTGCTTTCAACCATGGCTTTTGCCAGTGCCATAAATTCCCACCTATGACCAATGCACAGTTTAAAACCTGTTGGCTTTCCGCCCGATAAATCGCGCATTTCTTGGATAAATTCCATCATTTCCAAAGGTGTTGAAAAGGCTGAGTGATTGGACGGTGAGTGACAATCTTGATCCATGGGGATGCCGCGTGCTTCAGCAATTTCAGGGGTGATTTTTGCCGCTGGTAAAAGGCCACCATGGCCGGGTTTTGCGCCTTGTGATAATTTTAGCTCAACCATTTTAACTTGGTCATCTTTTGCCCGTTCGGCAAATTGGTCGGGGTCAAAGCCGCCATCCTTTGCGCGACAACCAAAATAACCAGTGCCAATTTCCCAAATCAAATCACCACCCTCGCTTCGATGATGACGACTGATCGAGCCTTCGCCCGTATCATGGGCAAATCCGCCCATATACGCCCCTCTGTTTAGGGCCCTAATGGCATTGGCTGAAAGGGCGCCAAAACTCATCGCAGAAATATTTAAAACCGATGACACATAAGGCTGCTTGCATTGGTCGTTGCCAATGGTGATGGTACAGGCATCAGGCACAACCTTGCTAGGGTTCATGCTATGGTTTAACCATGCATGGCGCTCTTGATAAACATCTTTTTGGGTGCCGTAGGGGATTGTATCAACGGTGGCTTTGGCGCGCTGATAAACAAGGCTGCGTTGCTCACGGTTAAAGGGGCGCTCTTCTTGGTCGCTGGAGAAAAAATATTGCCGCAATTCAGGGCGAATACTCTCTAACAAAAAGCGGATATGACCGGTTAGCGGATAATTGCGCAGCACTGCATGGCGCTTTTGCAAAATGTCTTTAAGGCCCAGTAAGGATAAGGGCAGCAGGATAATCAAAGGCCACAGCCACAAGGTGTGCCCATTATACCAGCCCTGATAAGCACATAAAAGCGTTAAAGCCCAAACCGACCATAGAATAATATAGCGCGACATCGTGCGTCCCTCCCAAGATACGCCTCTTAAGATTATGATGATACGTGAATTTTTCGGAATGACAAGCCTGACATCTTGTCGCCCTAAACATGACTAATTATATGGGTAGATGAAAATACAATACACTCTTTTAGGTTGATTTAAATTTTATTTATGACAATAATTGATTGAAACAATGATGACGGGAGATTTTATGAAGCGTTTTGTGGTTGCATCTGGAATGGTTTTGACCTTGGCGGCTTGTGGAGGGGCGCAAACTCAAAGATTAAATATTGATCCGACAGCGGTGGCTGAGGAACAGTATAAACAAATGGCCTTTGCGGTTGAATATCAACTGAAAAGCCAGCAACGCTTGGAACGCATTTCCTATAAAATTCTCAAAGCAAACGCCGAAATTTGCGGCCCACGGGTGATTTATCGCGGTGGCTTTAATTTCAGTGCCCTTAGTAATTTTGATAAAAATATTCAGCCCGTATTGGTTGATGTAATGAAACTGGATGCCAATGATCGCCTCACCGTGTTTAACATCATCAAGGGATCAGCGGCTGATCAAGCAGGCCTGAAAAACGGCGATGTCATCACCAAAATTGATGGTCAGTTGGTGGGCACAGGCAAGCGGGGCCGCGCCGCATTTGATGAATATTTAGAAAAGGTCATGACCAACGGATCAGGCCAACCCATTAGCTTAACCGTGTTGCGCGATGGGCAGGCGATGGACATCAGTTTTTCGGGTGATTTGGTCTGTCGGTCAACCATCAGCATGGCTGAAAGCGACGCGGTTAATGCCTATACCAACGGCGAGAATGTCTTTGTCACCCGTGGCATGATGCGCTTTGTTGATAATGATGACGAACTGGCCATCGTCTTGGGGCATGAGTTTGGTCACAATTTGATGAGCCATGTGGAAAAAACCAAAAATAATGCCATGGGTGGCTATGTCATTGGCGGCATTGTGGATGCCTTGCTTGGCACCGGCAGCGTTTTTGCCAATGAAGGGGCCAAGGGTGCTGCACAGGCTTACAGCGTGGAATTTGAACAAGAAGCTGATTATGTCGGCATGTATATGATGGCGCGTGCGGGCTATGACTATGATAATGCCGCCTATTTTTGGCGCAAAATGGGTGTTAATAACACCCAAAGCATCACCTTCAGCGGCAGCCACCCTACTAGCGCCGAACGTTTTTTAGGGCTAGAAAAAATCGCCGATGAAATTGAAGCCAAACAACAAAACGGCCAGGTCTTAGTCCCAAATTTAAAAAGTAAGTGAGTTAAGGAAATGAAAACTCAATTTAAGGCATTTTATAAACTTACAGATAAAGAGTTAAAAGATCTGTGGGAGAACGGTCTCATAGTCTTTGATACAAATGTTCTTTTAGATCTATATCGCTATCAATCAAAAACGCGCGATGAATTTTTGGCACTTTTGAAAAAGGTTAAAGATAGAATTTGGATACCTCATCAAGTAGGTTTGGAGTATCAAAGGAATAGATTAAAAGTTATTTCTGATCAGCATAAAATGTTTGCCAAGACTAGAGGTGTTGTTCAAGGGGCTGTGGCAAAAGTTGAGGAGGAATTTAAAAAATTACAGCTAAAAGATCGGCATAGTCATATTAATCCAGATGAATATCTTGATAAATTAAAGGAAGTTTCAGATGAATTTGTTGAAAAGTTGATTGCAGAGGAAGCTAAAAGTACTCACGTTAACTCTGAAGACAAAATTAGAGATGAGATAGATAAACTGTTTTCAAGAAAGGTTGGTAAAGGCTTTAAAAGTCAAGAAGAGATAGAAAAAGCTTATCAACAAGCAGAGGATAGATATGACCAAAAAACTCCGCCAGGTTATGCTGATGAGGGTAAGGAGGATGCTTTTTCGATTGGTGGTCTAAAATATCAAGCAAAATATGGAGATTATCTTTTTTGGAGACAGCTAGTTGATTATTGTGCAGCCAGAAAAAAAGAAAAAGTGATCCTAATTATCAGTGATCAAAAAGAAGATTGGTGGCACAAAGTTTCGGGGCAAACAATTGGCCCTAGAATAGAACTTATTGAAGAGATTCAAAGAGAAGGGAAAGTAAAACTCTTTCATATGTATAATCTAAAAAGGTTTTTAGAGTTATCTGTTGAGCATTTGGAAACGTCAATTGGTGAAGAAAGTATTCAAGAAGTTGAAATAATCTCACTTAAACGACACTTAATAAATAATAACAATATCTCTAGGACCAAAGCGCTTCGTAGCGAGTTATCAGGCAATTTTTATAATTGGTTATCTACGCGATATAGTAGAGTTTTGCAAAATACTCAAGAGGCATTTGATTATATTGTGCAGCAGGGAGATCGGTCAGTTGCAATTATCTGGGAATTATACGCTGAAAATAACTATTTCAGGGTAAATTTAGAGGAGAAAATAAATGATGCTAAATTTTATTCTGATTCATCTGTTATGCGGCAAGCGCTTGATAAAATTTTTGATTTTGAATTTTATCTTATTGTTGAAGATGTAAACCAAATCTGGAAAGCCACAAAAAGAGTTAAAAGAGCATTAGTAAAAGCAGAACTGCCATTCAAAAATAAATTAGGCCATATTCTTCTAGTTAATTATAACGGATTAGATGAAGACATTAATTTTCAAAAACTAAGTACTTTTACTATCGGTCAGGAAGAGATAAAGAGCAGAAAATTGGGAATACAACAAACTTTATTGAGCGATTGCCCTAAATGTGGAATGGCGGCATTTCAAGGTGATAGGTGCTATGCGTGTAGATACTGTGAAACTGACGGTAGAATTATTCGATAGGGGAGAGTGATCTCCTTACCCCCCTCAAGGAAAAGGGTGCCAGCTGGTTGGTTGGCACCCTTTTTTATAGCTTAATGACGTTATCGGTTATCAGACCGTTATTGTGGTTTTTTAACCTGTGGATAGTTCACGCCTAACTGATCAAGCAGGGTGTCATATTTTGATGAGTCGTAATAATATTTTTTCAACTCATCTTTATAGGTTGCCATGATCTCACGGTTTTTGTGAATCGCAGGCTTGTCCGTGGCTGAAATGAACGGCTCATATTTAGTGTCTTTCAGCTGTTCATTTTCAAAATAGTTTTTCATATCTTGACGCAACTGATCATTGGTTAACAGATCAATCATGGTGGCGGCGGTGGCTTTTGCCCCTGCTACAGCCCCTTTGTGCGCTACAGGTGTAGCCATCGACATGGCACTGGACCAATGGTGACCGGTAATACCACTAACGTTTGATGGGAAACGAAGCGTGATGGTTGGCACACTCCACGAGACATCGCCGATATCATCAGAACCGCCACTGCGTGGTTGATCTGGTGGGCCTAAAAGGTCAGACACTTCGGTGATCAGGCCTTGTGGATCTTCTTGACCCATCAGGGCTTGAACGCCTTTGGCAAAAGTGTGGTCTTTTTCATCCCAGTTTGGCATACCAACGGTCTCGATGTTTTTTTGCATCGCCTCAGCTAATGGCTTATTGAAGTGACGCGGCCACGCAGAACCTACAATGCTGCGCTCATAATCGGTGCCAGTCATTAAGGCCGCACCCTTTGCCATGTTTTCAAGCGAATCAAAATTGGCGCGGATATTTTTGGCGGTCATTTCACGAATGAAATACCAAACACTGGCTTTTGATGGCACCACGTTTGGCTGGTCACCACCATAAGATACCACATAGTGCGAGCGTTGAAGTGGGTGCAAATGCTCGCGTTTGAAATTCCAGCCAACATTCATTAATTCAACCGCGTCAAGGGCGCTGCGGCCTTTCCATGGGTCGCCAGCCCCGTGGGCGGCGGTGCCATTAAAGGTATATTCAACCGACACCAACCCTGTGCCGCGCATGCCACCCCATGTAGTGCTAAAACGGCTAGAGACGTGGGTGAAGATCACTGCATCGACATTATCAAATTTGCCATCACGGGCAAAGTAAGCTTTGGCGCCAACCAATTCTTCTGCCACACCAGGCCATAGAACGATGGTGCCTTGCATGCCTTCCCGTTCCATAATTTCTTTGACGGCAAGGGCGGCCGCCACGTTAACACCTTGGCCTGAGTTATGCCCCTCACCATGACCGGGCGCACCATCTACCATTGGTTGGCGATAACCAACACCGGGCATTTGTGATGAACGCGGAATACCGTCAATGTCAGAACCCAAGG
>CAKZLM010000084.1 GCA_937126915.1 uncultured Alphaproteobacteria bacterium | reverse complement strand
CTGGAGAGCAGGCAGTAATTTGCTGGTGCCTACGTCACGACTGCGCTTCCTCATTGAGAAAAACGTTGTCCCTATAAATAGAGTTCCTACACTTGCGCCTATGATTTTATACGTCATACTCATTTGTCCAACAGTTTTAAGCCACGACCTAACATGTCTTTAAATCGCGATTCTTCTAATTTTAAGGTTTCCGTGATAAGGGCCTCAGCGCGGTTTAGCTCAGGATATGCTGTACCCATTTCCGCCACAAGTGTGGGGACAATTTTATAAAGCAACAAATCATTGGCGCCTAAAAGATGAGCATGACGCATGGCCCGGCGCATAATGCGGCGCAAAACATAACCACGGCCTTCATTTGATGGCAACACACCATCAGCAATAAGGAAACTAGTGGCACGAATATGGTCGGCAATAACACGGTGAGAGGCTTTAAAATCCCCCTCTTCCTTAACACCTGTCAAGTCAACAGATGTGTTAATCAGGGCGCGGAAGGTATCGATCATATAATTGTCATGGGTGCCGGCCATAACCGCAGCAATGCGTTCTAACCCCATACCTGTATCAATGCTGGGGCTTGGAAGGTTTACGCGGCTGCCATCTTGCATTTGCTCAAACTGCATAAAAACCAAGTTCCAAATTTCAACGAAACGATCACCGTCTTCATCAGGGCTGCCGGGCGGCCCACCAAAGATATGATCGCCATGGTCATAAAAAATTTCAGAACATGGACCACACGGCCCTGTATCACCCATTGACCAAAAGTTATCAGAGGTGGCAATACGAATGATGCGGTCTTCAGGCAAACCAGAAATTTTACGCCATAAATTAAAAGCCTCATCATCGTCATGATAAACCGTGACAGTAAGGCGGTCTTTAGACAAGCCATAGTCTTTAGTGATAAGGTTCCACGCATTCTCAATGGCGCGGTCTTTAAAATAATCGCCAAAGGAAAAATTACCCAACATTTCAAAGAATGTGTGATGGCGTGCGGTATAACCCACATTATCGAGGTCATTATGCTTACCACCGGCACGAACGCATTTTTGTGAGCTAACGGCGCGTTTATAATCCCGGCTTTCAACACCCGTGAACAAGTTTTTAAAAGGTACCATGCCCGCATTGACAAACATCAATGTTGGATCATTCAGTGGCACCAAAGGTGATGATGCGACGTGGGTATGATCATCTTTTTCAAAAAAATCGATGAATTGACGTCGAATGTCATTAACACCAGTCATAAAAACGTTCCTCACTTTTAGAATAATTGCGACTTTAGTCCCGCACTTTCTAACGGTTTCTAAAGACTGTGTCCAGCAAAAGAAAAGGCCTTTACCCCTTGATAAAACAAAAAAAGACTGGTTCAAAAACCAGTCTTTAAATTTTTGTCTAATTACGCTGTAGCCTAAGCCTCATCACCACCTTCTGTTTCAGGTTCTTCCAAAAGAGCCTCACCCAACAACCCAGCATTACGACGAACAGCCTGTTCAATATTTGCTGCAAATTCAGGATTTTCTTTCAAGAAACGTTTGGCATTTTCACGGCCCTGACCAATTCGTTGGCTATCATGAGAATACCAAGAGCCCGATTTTTCAACAACACCCGCTTTTACGCCAAGATCAATCAACTCGCCCAGTTTCGAAATACCTTCGCCATACATAATATCAAACTCAACCTGTTTGAATGGGGGCGCCACCTTGTTTTTGACAACCTTCACTTTGGTGCTGTTCCCAATGATATCGTCCTTATCTTTAATCTGACCGGTACGACGAATATCAAGGCGAACGGAGGAATAAAACTTCAAGGCATTGCCGCCTGTGGTGGTTTCTGGGCTACCATACATAACCCCAATTTTCATCCGAATTTGGTTAATGAAAATAACCATACATTTTGATTTTGAAATAGAGCCAGTTAATTTACGCAACGCTTGGCTCATCAAACGAGCTTGCAGACCAACATGGCTGTCACCCATTTCACCTTCTAATTCAGCACGCGGCGTTAGCGCCGCCACACTATCAATGACCAAAATGTCAATAGCCCCAGAACGTACCAATGTGTCAGCAATTTCAAGCGCTTGTTCACCAGTGTCTGGCTGAGAGATCAATAATTCATTAACATCAACACCAAGCTTTCTTGCATAAACAGGATCAAGCGCATGTTCAGCATCAACAAAAGCAGCAATACCACCTGCTTTCTGCGTTTCTGCAACCGTGTGCAGGGCAAGTGTCGTTTTACCAGAGCTTTCAGGGCCAAAAACCTCAATAATACGGCCTTTAGGTAATCCCCCAATCCCAAGCGCAATATCCAAGCCCAACGAGCCAGTAGAAATTGCTTCCACCTCAATACTAGATTCGCGTTGGCCAAGCTTCATAACCGAGCCCTTCCCAAAGGCACGATCAATTTGTCCAAGGGCAGCTTCAAGCGCCTTTGACTTATCCATATTTTTGTCTCCCACTACACGTAAACTTGCGGATGCCATATCATAATCTCCCTTGTCTCATACTGCTTGTCCAATTGCAATGCAATGATTTGTACTCATTTTGTTCTCCCTGACAAGCAAAATCGTTAACTTGTTGTATTTAAATAGTTATAATAATTTGTTCTAATTATGTTCCAGCATGAAAATAAGCAAATTACATATATTTACCATCTGATTCGCATAACAAACTTCCCGCGAATAATAGCTCTTAAGAATCTAGAGTGTCCTTAACGGTTTCAGCCAGATTAACCAATGAAAATGGCTTAGGCAAAAAGCTACAATCAAATTCAGCCAATTGATCACGATATTCTTCTTCGGCATACCCAGAGATGAAAATAATTTTAATATCTGGCGATATTTTAACAATTTGGCGCGCCAGGCTTGGCCCATCAAGCCCCGGCATAATGACATCAGATATCAAGAGATCAATAGGACCACTATGTTCATCTAGAACTTCTAACGCTGCCTCACCACAGTCGGCGATTAACACTTCATAACCTTTGTTTTCAAGGGCGCGCTTGGCAAACAAACGAACAGGTGCTTCATCTTCAACCAAAAGAATGGTTTCCTTACCTGTAAGGTCTTTATGCACAACCTCAACAGCTTGTTTGTTATCAAGTTCCGTTTCTTTCGCATGATAAACGGGCAGGTAAATATTAAACGTAGTGCCTTCACCCACAACACTATCAGCAAAGACAAAACCACCCGTTTGTTTAACAATTCCGTAAACAGTGGAAAGGCCAAGGCCTGTCCCCTCACCAACTTTTTTGGTGGTAAAGAACGGCTCAAAAATTTGTTGCTGCACCTCTAATGACATGCCCGTACCAGTGTCACTTACGGCGATATGAACATAATCATCCACTGTCATAACTGGATAGCCTAGATTAGGCACGTCAGCCTTATCAATGATGCCTGTTTTAAAGGTTAACTCACCACCACCAGGCATGGCATCGCGGGCGTTAACAGAAAGATTGATAAAAACTTGTTCTAACTGACCAACATCAGCCTTAACTTTAGGCACATTGCGACCATGGACAATATCGAACTTAACCTTTTCACCAATTAAACGGCGCACCAAATTAGAGATATCCGATAAGACATCGCCAATATCCAACACCTGTGGGCGCAGGGTTTGACGGCGTGAAAAGGCAAG
>CAKZLM010000083.1 GCA_937126915.1 uncultured Alphaproteobacteria bacterium | reverse complement strand
TAATGGCGACTTCTGAGATAGTCTTCCAATTCAACCAGTCCCAACATTTGATGCTCATCCGTTGGGATGATGATGCCTTCGGGTAGTAAACCACATTCATCCATTTGATCCAAAACCGCTATGACGTTGGCAGATTGCAGGATTTTTTTTGTTTCTGACCAAATACGCTCAACCGATAGGTTTTGGGCTAAATGGGCGTTTTGCTGAATGGCCGATAAAGCCTCAGCATCCATAGGCCCTTTGCCATAATTACCAAAAAAACGAAAAAAGCGAAACATGCGCAAGGCATCTTCTTCGATGCGCTGGCTAGCATCACCGATAAATTTGACGATGCCTGAACGACAGTCTGTTTCGCCTCCGTAATAATCATGCAAAGTACCATTGGGTTCTAAGTAAAGCGCGTTCATGGTAAAGTCACGGCGCTTGGCATCTTCACGCCAATCGGTATGATACTCTACCTCCGCATGACGGCCATCGGGGTTCTTATCATGGCGAAGGGTGGTAATTTCAAAGGGCTGATGGTTAATAAGGGCAGTTAAAGTGCCATGCTTAATGCCAGTTGGGATCACCTTAACGCCTGCTTTTTCTAGCTTTTTTTGCACCTCGCTTGGGTGCAGGGTGGTGGCCACGTCAATGTCATATACCTTTAGCCCAAGCAAACTATCCCTGACAGCGCCACCCACAAAGCGTATGACATCACGACCCAAGGCAGCAACCAACGTCTTTACCTCTGGGTTTTTTAGCCATGAAAATTTGACCTTCTTAGCCATTATCACGAAACCTTAGCACCGCATGCCATCGATATTGGCCTACTCCTTAGGGCTTTTTCTTCACTTCACCAGGTTTAATCTCACCATCAATGAACTTTGGCGCAATATAATCCCCCTCGGTATTTTCCTCGCGGGTTAAGGCCAACACCGCCACGGCGGCAATTAAGGCGACAATACCAAGGGTTGAAAACTGAGTAAGCTGTTTTTCAGTTTGGGGATCAATCTGACCCTCTTTCCCCTCAGCCTTTAATTTTTTCATGGTGCGATACCACAGGTAAAAGGCAATGAAGGGCAATAAAAATACAAATATTCTTAAGGCAATGATCATTCAAAAGCTCCCACCCGTTTATGATGTTGCACATGCTGATATAAAGATAGGGATAATTTCACCAAAATACCAGCAGTTACGCCCCAAATATAATAATCTTCATAAGGCATCGCATAATAATGACGCTCAAAACCCTTAAATTCCTTGCTTAGATGCTGATGATTGTCGGGGTTCAAAAGAAACGTTAACGGCACCTCAAACACATCGGCCACCTCATTGGGGTCTGGTGTCACCGTATAATTTCCGCCCAGCACCCCCAGAACCGGCGTGATGTGATAGCCGCTAAAGGTGCGATATAATCCAATCTCACCCAAAATATTCACGTAACGGGCGTCAATGCCTATTTCTTCTTTGGTTTCTCTAAGCGCCGTTTGAATTAGGTCAGGGTCGGCCTCTTCTTTACGACCACCAGGAAACGCAACCTGCCCTGGGTGAGCCGTTAAATGATCGGTGCGACGTGTTAAAATAAGATTATAGCCCCCATCCCGCTCAACCAGCGGCATCAAAACCGCCGCCTTTCTTCCGGTTTTTTCTGATGGCACCATGGCGGGTAAATGATCAATACCCAAATCACCCGACAGAAACTTTTGAGGAGCCGCCTGAGGTGAGACCTTAAAATTATTCTTGATCAGATCGTACAAAATAGTCAGATCATCTTGCCGCCATTTAGGGGCCACAACATGACTGCCACTGACCTCAACATCCATCGGATCGAATTCATCATCAACGCAATGTTTTTGTTTTAGAGGCGTTCCAATCACATCACTCATGGGGCACCTCACCCAGCTGAAATGTGGTTCCCATGCTGCTAATTTGAAAGACCGTTTTACCGTCTTTTTCGACCTCATCAGCCCTTGAAACCAGCTCATAAAACACAGATCGAGCAATTAATGCCTTTAAATTCGACCGCACCATCACAAAGGGCTGCGGTTCATCATTTTCGCCTTTACTCTCGACCCACAGTGGGTTATCGGCTGATAATAGAACCATATCACTAGTTCTTGTTTCGAAGAAAATCGCTTGATTTCCGTCTTTTTCCTCTATCTTCATGCGCACCACCATCAAGGGTGCGACATCGACGGTGATTTTCATTTTCTCTACAGGGGTAACCAGATAATAACACCCATCATCATCCAAGCGCAGCACACTAGAAAATAAATTAACCAATCGCTGTCGACCAATAGGTGTGCCCATATAAAACCATGTACCATCGCTGGCGATACGAATATCTATATCCCCGCAATAATCAGGTTCCCACAAATGCACTGGCGGATATTTTTGATCTTTAAACTGCTGCAACAGCTTTTGTAGGCCGGTCAATTTATCGCCGTCTGTCATCATCTTATCGCTTTTTGCCTCATTATCAGCCATTCAGCGCCTCTTTTCCTTCGCCTTTTGGGTTTAACCTCCTATAGTTATATTCTATACTATGCGACGATTAAACCAGATTAAAGGGAAAGATTGGCATGAATAAGATCAGCGGCGATGACATCAACAAGGCAAACGCTTCCGACAACGCTTCGTTTCGTGAGTTGGGTGGTGATCTTGCCAGTGAAAAAATCAGCGCTGGCGCTGAAAAGGTTGCCGCCATTCGCCAAGAAATTGCCAAGGTCATTGTGGGCCAAGATCAAGTGGTGGAAGAAGTGTTGGTGACACTGCTGTCATCGGGTCATGCCTTATTGGTCGGCGTTCCCGGTTTGGCAAAAACCCTATTGGTTGAAACCCTAGGCACCGTTCTTGGTTTATCGGAAAAGCGCGTTCAGTTCACGCCTGACCTTTTACCTGCTGATATTCTAGGGTCTGAAGTTTTAGAGGAAGGTGAGAACGGCAAACGCAGCTTTCGCTTTATCAAAGGTCCTATTTTCTGCCAATTATTAATGGCGGATGAAATTAACCGCGCCAGCCCACGCACCCAATCGGCGCTGTTGCAGGCAATGCAGGAAAAAACAGTCACCATTTCAGGCAAAACCCACAAATTAAAACAGCCGTTTCATGTATTGGCCACGCAAAACCCGATTGAGCAAGAAGGCACCTACCCCCTGCCAGAAGCGCAACTTGACCGCTTTTTTGCGCAGGTAAACGTTGATTATCCTGACCTTGAAAGCGAGCGTGAGATATTAATTCGCACCACAGGCCTAAACCAACAGAGTATCAGCGCACAATTGAACGAGGATGGGCTAGAGTTTTTGCAACACATCGTGCGCGCCATGCCGGTTGGGGAAAAAGTGGTAGATGCCATTCTTAAATTGGTACGTTCGGCCCGCCCTGAAGGCGGTGACAGCCCTCTCAGCTGGGGTCCTGGCCCAAGGGCAGCACAGTCTTTAATGCTTGGATGCCGTGCTAAGGCCCTCATCGATGGGCGTATAGCTCCCTCCATTGATGATGTCATTACGTTAGCGAAACCAATATTGCGTCATCGTATCGCGTTAAAATTCAGTGCCCGCGCTGATGGCTTAACTGTTGATGACATTATTGATGACCTAACCAAGGGTCTATAGTCCACAAACTGCTTCACTTTTGGGATGTAGAATGATCAAATCTGGCCTCATGGCGAAACTTTTTGGTGAAAGACACGACATCTTAAACGAGTTGTCGCTTAACCAGTTGCGCACTTTGGCCGAACAAACTGCAGACAGCTTAAACGATCTTTCTTTCCCATCAGCCAGCCTGCCGCAAAACATCAGTCGCGGTATCCACCCACGACGACAAGCTGGCAGCGGCGATAACTTCTGGCAATACCGCCCTTACAGCACAGGCGATGATGCTAAAAACATTGATTGGCGACGCTCAGCCCGTTCTGACCAGCATTTTGTAAAAGAACATGAATGGCAAACCAGTCAACATGCATGGATATGGTGCGATGGTTCGCCCTCGATGCATTGGCGGTCCGAGGATCATATTCTCAGTAAATATGATCACGCTCGCCTTTTAACCATTGCCTCCGCGCGGCTGCTGGAAAAAAGCGGCGAGCGCCTTGGCATGCTGGGGTTGCATGACCGCACCCGCGAAGGGATTTATGCCTATGAGCGCTTGATCGAGGGTTTGCAAAAAACTGATCATCAGCAACATCTTCCAGACGCACGTATTCCACAGCGCGGGGCGCAGATATTTATCTTCAGTGACTTTTTAATGGCTGATTTAAACACGCTTAAGCAATGGATGGTTAACATGAACCGCCAAGGGGTGCGAGGCCACCTAATTCACATTATCGACCCGGCTGAGGCTACCTTACCCGGACGGGGACGAACCCGCTTTCAAGGGCTTGAAGGCGAAGGAACCCACACCATTGCGCGGGTTGAAGACCAAACCGCTGATTATGAGTACGCCATTCAAACCTATTGGAACAACCTAAAGACCTATGCCAAATCATGCCATTGGTCGTTAACACGCTCCTATAGCCATCAACCCGCCACTGAGACATTAAGCCATCTGTTGCAATTATCAGATGCCGCACAAGCATCAAAACGGGGAGCGATGGTATGAGTTTTGGTCCCTTAAGCTTTTTATACCCAAGCCTTTTCTGGTTAGGCTTATCACTACCCATTATTTGGTTGGTGATACGGGCCCTACCACCAAAACCGCAGGACCTTAGCTTCCCACCTATGATGATTTTGAAAAAAATCGCTGGCGGAGACCCGCCACCCGATAAGGCCCCATGGTGGATTTTATTACTGCGCTTATTGATGGCCAGCCTAATCATCATGGCCCTGTCACAACCCATTTTAAACCCAGCAAAACCCCTTGCAGGCAATGGACCTGTAGTTTTATTGGTGGACAATGGATGGCAAAGCGCCAGTCGCTGGCAAAATTGGCTAAACGCCCTAACTGCCACCTTAGATAAGGCCGCGCGGCAAGACCGCCCCGTTTATTTAATGCCGACCAGCCCCGGCTTTGAAGATGCTCAAAAACAAAGCCCATCCGCGCCTTCACCGCAATTGGCTACAAATGTTCGACAACAATTAGCTAATCTTACCCCTGAGGCGTCTTCACCCAATTATGACTATGTGATAAGACAATTAACCGATATAGACCTAACAAACAGCCATGTGATTTGGTTTAGCGATGGTCTTAGCCATCCTAACCAAGCCCGCCTTGTGGAGCGTTTGTCAGACGCTGAAGATATTGTAGTTAAGCTTGAAGCCAGCACCGACTATCCCTTGGCTTTACTACCCTTAAAATATGAAGGGCTTAATTTTAATGTGACCCTAACCAGACCAGAGCGTGATTTTTTTGCCACTAATATCATACGCGCCTTTGGCCGTGATGGTCGCCCTCTAAGCGAGGTTCAAGCCAGCTTTGAAGCGGGCAGCAGTAAAACCAGCGCCACCATCCCCTTACCAGCGGCGCAACGCAATGATATTGGTCGCATTGCGGTTTTAAATGAAGAAAGCGCTGGCACCACGCTTTTTACAGATGGTCGTAGCAACCGCCCTCTTACTGGCTTGATCACGGGTGAAAATGTCACAGGACTGCCGCCACTTAAAACCGCAAGGCATTTTTTAAGTCGCGCCCTAGAAAACCGTACCAGCATCCTTGAAAGCGACCTAGACAGCTTGTTAGAGAATGATATTCGACTTTTATTAATGGCAAATATTGGCCGCATGAACGAAGGCCGCGTTGATCGGCTTGAACGCTGGATCCGTGAAGGCGGGGTTCTTATCCGCTTTGCTGGTAACCGCATGGAAAATGGCGTCGACAATCTCATTCCGGTAACGTTACGATTAGGCAATCGATCTTTTGGCGGTGCCCTTTCGTGGGACGACGCGAAACCCTTAGCCCCCTTCCCTGAAGAAAGTCCCTTCTATGGCATTGCCATTAATGATGAAATTACTGTGACCCGCCAATTATTAGCGGCTCCCGATATAACCCTTGCTGATCACACGTGGGCCAGCTTGGCTGATGGTACGCCACTGGTCACCGGGAAACAGTTAGGCAATGGCTGGGTGGTTTTATTCCACACCACCGCCAACTTAAATTGGTCTAACCTTGCAGCCAGCGGTGTTTTTGTTGACATGTTAGAGCGTTTATTACCCCTTGCCACCAGCAACAGCGGCAGTGGCTCAGCGGCGCAATTAAACAATCAAGCCAATATCCCCATGGAACAGATGATGGATGGGTTTGGTCGCCTGTCAACCGCACCTTTGGGTATGCCTTCACTATCCCTAGCAAACCTTAGCACCATCGAAGCAGGAGTTGACCTGCCCGCTGGCACATATGGTATCGGACAACAGCGTGTTGCCCTTAATTTAATGGCAGAGCAAGGCCCCATAGATCAAGACTTCACCTTTAGGGAGGGCAATTACGGCTCCCTCCAACAAACCATTGGCTTTATGCCTGACCCTGAAACCGACTTGAAACCCTTGCTTTATAGTTTGGTGGTTTTATTGCTAATAGCTGATATGATTGCAGCATTGTGGCTTAGGGGGATGATTAGCTTGAACGCCTTGACATCATCAAAAAAAACAGCAGGCACCATCACACAGGTTATTATTAGCCTGATCGTGCCATTGGCAGCTATAATGCTGGTGTTGGGGGGTAATGCCGCATCAGCGCAACAAGTTATCCCAGACCCGCCATCACGCACTTTATTGCCGGACCTAAATTCAAACTTTGTGCAAAACTCCACAGGGCGCATGCGCCTTGCCTATATCCCCACTGGCAACCCAACGCTGGATGGACAGGTGGCATCAGGCCTGAATGGTCTGTCGATGATGATGCGCATAAGAACATCGGTTTCTTTAGGGCCAGCCTTCCCGGTTGACCCGAACCGAGATCCCATTAACCTATTCCCACTTATTTATTGGCCGGTAACAGAAAACACCGAGCCCTTAACCGATAAGGGGATCCGCCAAATTAATGACTATTTACAAGCGGGCGGCATGGTGTTTTTTGATTTGGGCGTTGGCGATCCCGCCATTGGCAGCAACATTGGCATGCGCAACCCAGAACGCGAGGCCAAACTACAAGAAATAACTCAAAACATTAATATCCCACCCTTGGTGGAAGTGGATAATGACCATGTTTTGAGCAAATCATATTATTTGCTGGAGCGTTTTCCAGGCCGCATTGATGGCCGACAAGTGTGGGCCGAAAAGTCATCGGAAGGGCAAGACCCGCAAGTTTCAGGCATTATCATTGGTAGCCATGATTGGGTTAGCACATGGTCGTTTGATGCCAATAGCATGATGGCGAGCCCAAACCTTTCTGGTGGGATGCAACAAAAAGAGTTATCGCTGCGTTTCGGGGTTAATTTGGTGATGTATGCCCTGACAGGCACCTACAAAAATGACACCATCCATCTTGAAACCATCATTAATCGCTTAAGGAACTGATCGCCAATGCCAACCTTCGCCACCCTTGATCAGCTATATTTTAACCCGCTTGTTCCTTTATGGATCATTGCGGTGCTGGCTGTGTTCGGGGTAGCGGTGATTTATCTTGGCCTTAAGAACCGCGCTCATGGACAAGTTTGGCGATTTTTAATCCTGTCGGTGTTTCTGTTTTTTTTATGCGGCCCTTCGTTAATTGAGCGCGAGCAAGAAAGCCTGCCAAACCGCGTGTTGGTGCTGTTGGACCAGTCCACCAGCATGAGTATTGAAAACCGTGACCAACAAGCTGATGAGGCCCTAGCCCACATTCAAGAGAGCAGCCCTGATAATGCCACCATCATTGTGCGCCGCGTGATGGATGCTGAACAAAACCAAGGCAGTCGTTTAAAATCAGCGCTTCAACAATTTTTGGCGGAAGAAAACAAAGACCAACTGGCCGCCGTGTTTGTCGTCAGTGATGGTCAAATTCATGACGCCAGCGATGTTGACATTGCCCAGCTTGACCAAATTCCTGTTCACGCCCTGCTTACTGGATCAAAAAACTTTATCGATCGTCGTTTGGTGATTGAACAAGCGCCAGAATATGCCCTGGTGGGTCGTCCAGTTGATATGATTGTGCGAGCCGAAGACCGCGACGGCGAACAGCGACGTGTGCGTCTGACCGTCAGACAAAATGGTGAACCAGTATATCAAAGCACCATCCGCACCAACACCCCATGGCCGATTCAATTACGCGCTGAAAAGCGTGGGCCCTTGCTGGTTGAGGTTGAAGTATCTGCCCTCGACGGTGAAACTATATTGAACAATAACAGCCAGCAATTGACCATCAATGCGGTTCGTGATCGCCTTCGAGTACTTTTGGTTTCGGGCGAGCCACATCAAGGTGGACGTATTTGGCGGCAAACCCTGAAATCTGATCCCGCAGTTGACCTTATTCATTTCACCATTTTGCGTCTGCCGACCAGCCGCGATAACACCCCTGTTGACGAATTGGCCCTCATCCCTTTTCCAACGGAGGAACTGTTCGAGCGCCAATTGGACAAATTTGATTTGGTCATCTTTGATCGCTATCGCATACGCGGCGTATTGGCGATGCAATATTTACGGAATTTAGCGGAATATGTGGAAAATGGTGGCGCCATGCTGGTGGCTACGGGGCCTGAATATTCTGAACGTTTTTCGCTTTATGCCACCGCGCTTTCCAGCATCTTACCTGCTGCTCCAACGGGGCGCGTGTCCAACGAAGGCTTTATTCCACAAATCACCGAATTAGGCAAACGCCACCCCGTTACAGCGGGCCTTAGCCTAAATCCTGACCGCGATAATTGGGGCCGTTGGTTCCGCACCAATATTGCTGTGGCGTTGGACGGTAACACCCTGATGACCGATGAAAATGGCCAACCGCTCTTGGTGTTATCAAAAGAAGGTAACGGCCGTATTGCGCAATTTTTATCCGATCATATTTGGATGTGGGCACGCGGTGTGGAAGAAGGCGGCCCATATGATGAATTGGTACGCCGCACCGCGCACTGGCTGATGAAAGAGCCTGATTTAGAAGAAGAAGCGCTTAATGTGACAGTGCGCGAAAACACCATCAACATTGAAACTCGCAGCTTATTGTCACAAGATGGCCTCGCCGTTGTAACCGGGCCAGAGGGTTTTGAAGAGCGAGTGCAATTATCCTCCATCGGACAAGGCAAAAGCCTTGGCAGCCTCAATGTTGAGAAAGCGGGTCTTTACACCATTACCGAACGAGATAAAACACAATTGGTGGCGGTTGGGGTGTTGAATGACCGCGAATTTGACAAACCCTATCCAAGCGCAGAATTCCTAGCACCACTAGCAGATAGCAATGATGGCGGCACATTTTGGCTAGAAGATGGTTTTCCTAGCATCAGAGCCATAAGCAGCAGCGCCAATGGCCACGGCGAGGATTGGGCAGGGATTAGAGAACGCAACGCCAGCCGCACTTTGAAAATCATTGAAATGCCACTGATACCACCGCTGTGGGTAGCGCTTTTATTGATAGGTTTAAGCTTGATAACTTGGTGGCGTGAAAGCCGCTAAAAGCCAAACATCGCGCGGATGCTCATGGTTGAAAAGCGCCCCTTACCATCATCACCATAAAGCGCAAAGTCTTGCGAATCCGTTACCCAAGTTTGCGCCCAGTTCATAACGATGCGGGCATGGTCGGTCAAATACCAATTAATCCCAAGGGTTAAGCTCATTTGCTCGCCGCCTTGAATTTCATGACTATTAAGATCAAGCATATCCCAGCGCAGCAAAGTGTGGAAAGCCCCCCAGCCATTTTCGTCCAATGGCTCAAGCACCTTTACACCATGAAACGCACCGCGTTTAATGTTATATTTTCGTTCTTCACCCGTAACAAACCAGCCTAACGTTAAACCAGCACCTTGGAATTTAGGGTTTGAAACGCCTGTTACATCCAATACTCGCTTGGTTTGTAGCTGCCCAAACTCCCCTTGCAAGGAATAAGGCCCCATCAACATGGCAAACTCACCACCCAAAAACAAATCTTCATCCGAAAATTCAGTGGTTGCTAGTGCTTTCAGGTTTAGACGGGTAACGGGGCGCAGATCATAATCATAGAGGCCTTCAGCTTTTGCTGCCTTGCGCCACCGGGATGAGCCACCAATGTGAAGGGTATTCCCATTCACGGCGATGGTTTTGTAGGCACGACCAACCAAAACAATGGCTTCTTTATCATTATTTTCACTGCTTTTTCCGGCAAAAAATCCGCCATGAACACCATAGTCATGCGCTGTTTTTGAAAAAGATATACCGCGACGGGTGGTAAAACCAAAAGCATCGGTAAAACTGTATCGCTCAGAAAAATCCAAATGACGCGACGAGGTGTTTTCATCCATGCTAGGCATCATTTTAAACGACCCAACAGTTATGTTGATAGGCGTATCAAAGGTAATGGTCGCCTTACGAATCGCGGACGTTTCTTTCGACATATCAACTATGAAGCTGTAATCAATGCCGGCCCCTGCTTTACCTGCAACGCCTAGGCGAGCATAGCGTATATTGCTGGCACTTACTGTCTCGCCGGGCCCTGCCACATACGCCGCATCAGCGCCAAACAAGGCCTTTAACTGCATCTCATATTTGCCATCAAGGCTAGAGACCGTTGGCGACGGTCCATCAAATTCAAACTGATAATCAGCGCCGCCTTGGCGTTCTTTAATAGCCAAGTCCAACTGTTCAATTTCTTCTTTTAATTCTTGCACTTGTACCATTTGGCGCAGGCGATCAATACGCGACTGCAGGTCAGATGCTTTTTGACTAAGCTCTTGGCTTACTTGATCATCGACCTCAACGGCAGCAGCGACACTTTCATCAACAGTTGTTTGCTGGGCCATTAAGGGACTAACTATCATGCTGGGTAAAAGCACAAGACCAGCTAAGCCATTTTGTTTAATCTTTAACACAAAACAATCTCTTTTAAAATCAAAGCGCATTCAAGCGACAGCTATCAGTACAGTAAACAAATAAATGGGACAGGTCGAAACCTGTCCCACTCATATAAACCTGAATTTTATAAACGTAAAGCGATTAGAAGCTTACGTGGGCACGCAACGCAAATGCGTTCACGCTGTTAGCACCATCAGCACCATTAGCAGAAACGTTTAGAGCATCACGAATTTTAGAGTGGCTGTAATTCAACTGCATACGGGTGTGCTTGTTCAACAACCAATTCACACCAAAGATGTAGCTTTGTTGCTTACCACCAAAAATGTCTTTGTCAGACAGATCGATAAAGTCATAACGACCAACCAATTGCCATGCACCTGCACCACCTTCAAAAACAGAGGCTTTCGGTGTTACGGAACCGAACGAGCCTTTAGAGGCATCATAGCTGCGTTGTTCGCCAGTTACGAACCAAGAAGCTGAGATATAACCGCCGGTGAAAGTGGGGTCATCAGAAACAGTCGGGTCAATCATGTCAGCTTTAAGCTGGCCATATTCACCTTGCAGTGAGAAGACATCATACACAACCGCACCTTCAACACCCCAGAATACGTCGTCTTGGGCAATGGTGCCCGTGCTTAGGAAGTTTTCAGTTAGGTGAGAAATGGCAAACTGCTTATAGCTGAACGTACGGTCACCACCGTTACGAACGCGAACAGATGCACCAAAGTGGTATGCCAATGCATCTTCTTTCGCACCATAATAGGCACGTGTCGCTAGGATAGAGCCTTCATTGTCTTCGGTGCTAGATTGTTTACCGCGGAAGGCGCCAACCGCTAAACCAAAGCCGTTGCTGCCATAGCTGGCTTGGATACCAACGTTACGGCTAAAACCAAACGCATCTGTGAAAGAGGCGCGCTCTTGCGTACTCATGTTTGTTTCACTGGTGTTTTCTTCTAAAGAAACAGCTGGTTTAAAATGACCAATTTTCAAAGAAACTGGCTTTGACCACTGAATATAGGCATCCGTAAGTTTAGCACCACCGGTACCGCCAAATTCGACCTCAACTTGGTATTTCACATCTTTCCAAGCAACACCACCAACGCCTAAACGGGCTTGGCGAATTTCAGAAGCAGACACATCCATGGTGTTGTTCTTATCGGTTGCTTGAGCAAAATCGACAAATAGACGACCGCGCACATTCATTTCAAACAAGCCATCAGGGCTTTTGAAAGAAGGAGCAGGTTCCCATTTTACTTTAACGGGATCACCGTTAGTGTTTTCAACGGTTTGATCTAAAGCCGCTTTCATTTGGTTAACTTGGTTTTGAAGGGCGTCAACCTGTTGTTGCAAATCTTGAGCAGATTGTGCAAAGGCAGGGTTAGCAGCCATCAAGGCGCCAAATGCGATAGTAGAACCTAGCGCGGTTTTCTTCATAATATTCATCATAACTTCCTGTATGTTCATAACTGATGATGGTTATATGCTGTTGACCAGCGTGATGATTAACTCATTCATGTGCTATCGAGTAAATCAATTACCTCAGACAGTCCATGTAATTTTAATGACCATTTCGAGACATATGTTACAAAACAAAGACACTTGTCACACAAATAATCATATCCATTCACAATGCCGCGTACCTTAATGCCAACAGTTTAATAAATGGTTAAATCATCAAGTCGGTGATATGATCCGTTGAAACGGCGCTTAAACCGTTTCAACTTTTGCACAGAAATCACGAACACTTTCCCCCAAATCGTTGGACACATTTTCCAATTGCTCGGCTGCAGTCAAAACTTGCCCTGACATAGCACCGGTTTCCTGTGCACCGGTTGCGACATTGCCAATCTCTTGCGAAACCTCTTCCGTTGATTTGGCAGCAAATTGAACACTGCGCCCAATTTCAAGGGTGGTTGCCTGCTGCTCTTCAATGGCAGAACTGATGCTCATCATAATCTGGTTTAGATCTTCGTTGATTGAGATAATCTCTTTAATGGCATCAACGGCAGAGCCGGTCACATTGGTCATGGTTGAAATTTGCTCGGTAATTTCGTTGGTGGCATCGGCCGTTTGATTGGCCAATGACTTCACCTCAGATGCCACAACCGCAAAGCCCTTACCAGCCTCACCAGCGCGCGCGGCTTCAATGGTGGCGTTTAAGGCCAACAAATTGGTTTGTTCGGCAATGTCACTGATCATTTTAATGATATCATTAATTTTATCCGATGCTTGCGATAAGGCCTCTACCGATTTGCCACCATTACCCGCAGCCGACACCGCTTGTTTTGAGCGGTCCCGCGCGTGGCTTACTTGGCTACTAACCTCAGAGATGGCGGCGGTAAACTCTTCCACAGCTGCGGCCACGGTTTGTACGCTTTCATTAGTATCAATGGCGGCTTGTGACACACGCCCCGCCTGACCTTGGGTTTGGTCAGACAAGTTTACCATCACGCCAGATGTATTGCGCATTTGCGAAGCCGAACTCAACAATGTTGCCAAGGCCTGCTCGGTGCGATGATTAAAACTTGAAACCATTTCAGCGATTTGCTGGGCACGTTCTTCTTGTGCAGCTGCGGCGGCTAATTGCTTTTCTTGCTCAACCCGTTCACGTTCAACGGCGCGTTGGCGAGAAGCCTCTTCTGCCTCAAGGCGTTTTTGCTCTTCTTCACGGGCCACTTTTTCAAGACGTTGACGCTCAATATCACTTTGACGCAACACCTCAACCGAACGGGCAACATCACCCAATTCATCCTTATAATCCTGATAAGGAATATCAGATTCGTTATCGCCTTCAGCCAGCAAGCCAACTGATTTTTGCACACCGCTAAGCGGCACAATAATCGAAGAAGTTAGCACATAACCAAAACCAGCTAGCACAACAATCAACACCACCGTTGACGACATCATAGTTGCCCTTGCTGTCGCTAAACTGTCGGTTAATTGTTGGCTTGCTAAATCTTTTTCTTGGCGCACCAACCGCTTAATTTCCAAAATTTGATCACCAACGGGTGAATAAATCTCACTTAATCGAGAAACATTGTCAGCCATCTGGATATCAACCTCAGCAAAGCGATTAAATTGCTGATGGTAAGTTGCCATCAAATCGGTGATTTCTGCTTTCACATCATTAGGGATTGAGCTAGCCGCTAATCCCTCAGTAAATTCCGACAAACGTGCTGCCATGCGATCAATATATTTCTGCTCTTTACGCATGATGAAATCTTTTTCGTGACGACGCATCATCAGCATCAACACCTTTAAGGCATCATTATTCTGCGCATTAAGCAGTTCTTCCACCGCCTGAACCGATGACCGCAAGGCTCCTTGCAATCCCTCTTCTTCATTCAGGCCTAGTTGAATGTGGCGCTCTACCACCAAATTAAATTGATTTTGATGTTGCTCAAAGGCCGCTTTAAGGGCACTGATATTTGACACCAACGACGTCAATCCTTGGCTTTCTTGCAGGCCTTCGCTTAAAAGATCAAGCTCGGTTAAAATAACATCCATTTCTTCCTCATAAAGATCAGAATATTCTGTATCTTTGCGCAGTAAGAAATCTTTCTCACGCCGCCTTAATTGCAAGGACGCAATTTCCAATTCTGCCGAGCTCACTTCAACACCACTCAGGAAGTCGCCGCGTTCTTTTGAACTTTCAATTGTGCTTTCTGCAATTAGGTAAATGCCTAATAAAAACGCCAATCCAATAGCCGACAAACCAATTAATGCATAAATACGATAAGAAATTTTAAATTGGCTTAATAAGGAAAATGCCTTTTCCATGTTTGTACCCTTTTTTTTGTTTGGTTCTCTAATTGAAATTTAATACAAACTGGTACAACGATGATAGTTAGCCATATATGGCGAATACACAAAATGGCAACAACACACCCTTCATACGCCCCTTTTATGAAACAATTGTTAACATAATGGTTTTAATACAAAAAAGGCCGCAGCAATATGCCACGACCTTCTTTTAGAGTTTTCAGCGGGTTAGGCTGAGAGACAACAAGGGCAATTAGAAGCCCATGCCACCGCCCATGCCACCCATGCCGCCCATGCCGCCCATATCAGGCATGCCAGCACCTTTGTCTTCGCTTGGCAATTCAGCAACCATGGCTTCGGTTGTGATCAATAGGCCAGCAACAGACGCAGCGTCCTGCAAGGCAGTGCGGGTTACTTTAGTTGGGTCAATGATACCGCTGGTAATCATGTCAACATATTCACCGGTTTGGGCGTTATAGCCGAAGTTACTGTCGCTTGATTCGCGCAATTTACCAGCAACAACAGCACCGTCTTGACCAGCGTTTTCAGCAATTTGACGAACAGGCGCTTCAAGGGCACGACGGATGATGTCAACACCACGGGTTTGGTCAGCGTTTTCACCTTCCAAACCAGCAAGTACTTTAGTGGCATACATCAAGGCAGTACCACCACCAGCAACAATGCCTTCTTCAACAGCAGCGCGGGTCGCGTGAAGGGCATCATCAACGCGGTCTTTGCGTTCTTTCACTTCAATCTCCGTTGCACCACCAACGCGGATCACAGCAACACCACCTGACAATTTCGCCAAACGCTCTTGCAATTTCTCTTTGTCATAATCAGAAGAGGTGCTTTCGATCTGCGCTTTAATTTGCTCGCAACGGGCTTTGATGTCGTCTTGTGAACCAGCACCATCAACAATGGTGGTTTCGTCTTTGGTGATGTCAACGCTTTTCGCTGTTCCCAACATGTCTAGGGTTACGTTTTCAAGCTTAATACCAAGGTCTTCAGACACAACTTGACCACCTGTTAGGATGGCAATGTCTTCCAACATGGCTTTACGACGGTCACCAAAACCAGGGGCTTTAACAGCAGCGATTTTCAAACCACCACGCAATTTGTTAACTACCAAAGTAGCCAAGGCTTCGCCTTCAACGTCTTCAGCAATGATCAACAAAGGACGGCTGCTTTGAACAACGGCTTCAAGCAATGGCAACATTGGCTGAAGGTTAGACAATTTTTTCTCATGAAGAAGGATGAAAGGATTTTCCATCTCAGTGATCATTTTTTCAGCATTGGTGATGAAGTATGGTGACAAGTAACCACGGTCAAACTGCATACCTTCAACAACGTCTAGCTCTGATTCCAAAGACTTGGCTTCTTCAACAGTAATAACGCCTTCTTTACCCACTTTTTCCATGGCAGCGGCAATATCTTGACCGATCTGTGCTTCACCATTGGCAGAAATGGTACCAACTTGGGCAATTTCTTCAGATGTGGTGATGGCTTTGGTGCGGCCTTTAAGGTCTTCAACAACCTTGGACACAGCCAAATCGATACCGCGTTTTAGGTCCATTGGGTTCATACCAGCAGCCACTGATTTCAAACCTTCACGAACAATAGATTGCGCCAACACAGTAGCTGTGGTTGTACCGTCACCAGCAACATCGTTGGTTTTGCTTGCAACTTCACGCACCATTTGCGCGCCCATGTTTTCAAACTTGTCTTTAAGTTCGATCTCTTTTGCAACTGACACACCGTCTTTGGTGATGCGAGGAGCACCGAAAGATTTTTCCAAAACAACATTACGACCTTTAGGGCCCAAAGTTACTTTTACAGCGTCAGCCAAAATATCAACGCCACGCAGCATACGCTCGCGGGCATCAGAATGGAATTTTACTTCTTTAGCAGCCATTGTTAGCTTCCTTTTTAAATTTTCTTCTTACGATTAACGGGTCATCAACTGGGATGACAGAGGGATTAAGCAGCCAAACAGGGGCGCTTATTCCAAAATACCCATGATGTCAGATTCTTTCATGATCAATAGGTCTTCACCATTGATCTTCACTTCTGTACCACCCCATTTTCCGAACAGAACGCGGTCACCCGCTTTCACGTCCAAAGGTGTTACAGTGCCATTTTCAGCTTTCAAGCCACCACCAACGGCGATCACTTCACCCTCAGATGGTTTTTCTTGTACGCTATCAGGTAGAATGATACCGCCAGCAGTTTTTTCTTCGCTTTCTACGCGGCGAACCAAAACACGATCGTGTAACGGACGAAATGCCATAATGTCTCTCCATTCATTGTATCTAACCTCTAATCAAAAGGTCAGAGGCGTTTCGTTGGAAATTTCCCCTATTAGCACTCACCCTAATAGAGTGCTAATGGTTGTTGCGTATGTAGGACGCCCGCACAGACTCTTCAAGAGATATTTTTATTTTTTTCCTGTTTTTTAAGGCTGTGACCCTCAATCTCTCCCTCTGCCTTTAAAACACAGCGACACAAAGACGCCTCACCGCCCTGGATGCAACCAAACAAATCCCTCCACAGACTAAAATCTCATTGGCCAAAATCTCATTGGCCAAAATCCCATTGCCCAAAACCCCATTACCCAAAATCCCATCGGGCGCAGGGTGATCGTGCCGCCCGCCAAAACATTAACCCAATTGGATAATTAATTCTTGACAGTGTCACAGGTTTGCTACGATTCTGACAATGCTTGAAATGCGCCCACACCTCGCGGTTTGGGCGTTTTTTTATCGGCAGATCATTTTTGTAACATCGCCAAATCAACCGCCACCTATTGAAGGTCAGGCGGTTTTTTTTGTGCCCAAATGAAAGGAAGCATATCATGCTCACCGTTAGATTAAACGCCGTTGCTTTACGCAACAACCTCTCTAACCTTGGCCTTAAATTCCAAGAAAACAAAGACATGAAGGCATGCCTAGCAAGGCAAAGCAGCCCAGACACTCGAAAAATGTTAGATCAAATGGCAAAAGATCAAACCAGCTTTATAACCAAGATGATCACTCAAAAGAAATTTGACACCATCAATGACCCTGAAAGCTCAGATCGTATCCTTGTGGAAAAAGATACAGGCCTAGCGGTCTTAGGGCTAGACGGCAAACTTATTTACCCCATTGGCCGCAAAAACATGGGCACACATACCTTCCCAATGGATGAGTTTATAGATAAGTTAATTAGTGAAGATTTTGAAGGCTACATTAAACACCCTTATCTTGATTCAAACGGCAATGTCACCATTGGCGCAGGCATTCTAATCTCATCGCCTGAGCATTTTACGAAACTGCAAAATGAGGGATATATGTTCCTCTATCAAGGAAAACCAAATGTCACACTTGCGCAGTTTGAGAGTGTTTTTGTCCAACTAAAAGAAATAAATTCTGATTTGAATGTTTCGGAACATGATGAAGAGTTTGGGCCTCATTTAAATGAAGAAAAAATACAATCCCTGCATGAGGCTGGGGAAATTAATCGTTATAATTTTTCTGCTGACGCTTATGAAAGCGTGCCTCTTTCGTTATCCCTTGACGATAGTAAAAAATACGCACGGCATCACACCCAAACCGAGGTTTTAAAAAGGGTGACGCAAGACTTACCCGATTTTCAAACCTATCCACCAGCAGTGCAAATGGCCATTGCAGATTTGATTTATAACATTGGCATTGGAAAATTCAGATTTGTGCATAATGAAAATGGCAAAGCAACCGGTAAAATATCATGGCCAAAGTTTAAGCAAGCACTCGCCTACCGAGATTTTTATACTGCAGGAGAAGAATCTAGCAGAAGGGATGTTTCACAAAATAGAAACAAACATGTGAAAGATCTTCTAAAGCTTTCAGTGGAACCTTATTATTTATCAACAGACCCAGAGTGCCGTAAAGAAGCCTTACAAATTCAAGCTGATTTAAAAACTGTTAAAAGGGTGGCGGCACCATCCGCACTTCTTGCCCGTTATAAATATTAGTTTATTGCATGGGGTTGATAGATCGAAATTTCTTATAATTTAACCTACTACCCCCAAATTCGTATTTGTTGCGTGCCAAGTCAGGTTCACTTAATATGCAAAAGTCTGTTGGATGGCGGTTATCTTCTTTAACCGCCATCCACGACCTTTCAACATAAGCCTTGTAAGCTGATCTTATTTTTTCATCTGGGTCTCTATTATCGATCGCACTTTCGTCATTATAAATGCGACAATAAGAATATAACAAAATCATATCACCAAAATATGTTTCTTGTCTCAGTAGCAAAACTACCTCATTCCAGTGGCGAATTCCCTTTGGTTCCCTCACATGAAATAAGGCCATATCATTCTCGACGTCTTCTTCTAATAAGACAAGCCGTTGAAAATGATCCATACGCCCAGTATGACCTGAGGTAGGTTTATCATTGAATGTCACCAAAACATTATCAACCAAATAAAGATGTCTATATTGAAAACGATCACCATTAGGCTGCCATATGGTGTTTTTCAATAACTCGCTTTTGGGGCTGTTGTTTTTCCTTTCTTCCTCTGGAAGGGTTGCCAGGTATTCGCATAACCGGGGCTGAATAGGTGCATGTTCTGGGTAAAATTTGGTCATTCTTGGGCCACAAGGATGGACTTCACCCTCAACAGCAACAGGCATCTCAAAAGGTTCTTCTGAAACAGGATAATAGGCTTGCATTGTAGCTATAATTCTATAATTGCCATCCTCCGTCAAATAGGGAATACAATACTCCCTTACACCCTCCTCAGTATTTAAAGCATCCCCTGCCTGTATCAAAAGGTTTTGGTAATACTCCCTAACATACTGATCACTTTTCAGGTACAATCCTTCCTCAATGTCCTCTTCCTTCAAATTCATGATACATTCTTGGTACATCATCCCTTGACGGCCCGTAATCGGCATTTTATGGGGAGTTATCAACGCAACCCGAAAATCAAAAGCGGGCGATTTAACATAGAGTAACCGCATCTTCTTTTCAGGGTCTTGATCCAACAACACCAAGTTTCTTTTGATAAAAGCATCATCATAAACTTTATGATCCTCAGTGGACAAAACCTCAAACAATTGATTGTTGAGGAAAAAAACATTGAAAAACCAGTCTTCGCTGGTGCGCCACATTGTTCCTTCATAATCGGGTGCAACGGGGGCATTGCCATCTGGGTTTTCCTGTAAGTTTTGATTAATCAATCGGCATAGCTTTTCAGTTGGCAGCACTCGTTTGGGTAACCGCGCGATGATGGATGAATCACATTTTCCACTAACTTCAGACCCTTGTTCTGGCTTTTGGTGATCCTGATCCTGAAAGCCCATGGATAAGACCGCACATAAAATGACAGCAAACAGACGCATAAACACCTCCCAATACACGCCATACTATAACAACTCCTTTATGACCACAACAGGGCAGATAAGGAATGTTTTATCTTTTAGCTGTTTTATGGCAAACTGATTTTAAGGGAGGGCTGTATCATGTCAGAAAACCACACCTTAAGCATTGCCGTCATTGGGTCAGGACCTGCGGGCTATTATGCTGCAGAGGCACTTTCAAAAGCATCAAGTGACGAACGCCCAGTTGAAGTTGATGTGATTGATCAATTACCCACCCCCTTTGGCCTGATCCGCGCCGGTGTGGCCCCTGATCATCAATCAATCAAGAATGTTGCTAAACGCTATGAAAAAACCGCCATGCAAGACAATGTGCGATTTTTGGGTAACGTTAGCATTGGCAAAGATGTTCAAATTGAAGAACTGATGACCATATATGACGCAGTTATTTTAGCCATCGGCGCCAGTGCTAGCCGCAAACTTAACATTGATGGCGCCGATAAGCAGGGCGTTATTGGATCGGCAGAGTTTGTGGGCTGGTATAACAGCCACCCCCATCATGCTGAATTAAAACCAAAGCTGAACATTGATAGTGCTGTGATCATTGGCAATGGTAATGTGGCGGTGGATGTGTGTCGCATTTTAGCAAAAACAACAGAGGAAATGGCAGAGACTGATTTAGCTCATTACGCAGGCAAAACAATTCATGCAACACCCATTGAAACCATCTGGATGTTTGGCCGGCGCGGCCCTATGGAGGCCAAGTTCACCCCTAAAGAACTTAGCGAATTAGGTGAACTGAAACAATGCGTTACCATAACCAAGCCTGAGCAATTGCCCGATGACATACCTGCCGACACGCTGCCGAAAGAGCAAGGTGTAAAGAAGAAAATATTGGGGCATTTAAAAGAGTTCTCAACCCCTCGCCCTGCAAAAATTCAGACCCTGAACATTGAATTTTACGCCTCCCCTGTTTCGGTAATAGGAAACGAGCGAGTGGAAGGCATCCGCATGGAACGCACCCGTGTTGAGGACGGGCGCACTCTTGGAACGGGCCACTTTTTTGATGTGCCTTGTCAATTGATTATCCCTTGCATTGGCTATCGAACCGTTCCTATTGAAGGTGTGCCTTTTGACACCGATGCTGGTCATTTTCGCAACACAGATGGCCATGTACGCGACAATTTATATGTCACTGGCTGGGCACGGCGGGGGCCATCTGGCACCATTGGCACCAATCGCCCTGATGCCCAAGAAGTGGCTGCAAGGGTGATAGAGGAGATTAAACCAAAAGCAAATAACGCCCGCCAAAAAATTGACGACCTACTACAAAAGCGTCATATTTCTCATGTATCCTTCAGAGACTGGCAAAAGATTGATGCCGCTGAACTGGCTGCTGCAAAATACACCGCACCGCGTGAAAAGTTCGCCACCATTGACACCATGCTTAAAACAATTAGCGAAAATTAACCGTGAAACCATTGTTTTCAGGCCTATGCGGTCTACATAATCAAGGACTAGTATTAATATAAAAAATACTAAAAAGCTTAAAATGAGCGGAAACAACAAACAGAATGAACAAAACCCCTAAAGTTTACCTGTATATATGTCTTATCATCACCCTGCTTTGGCTGGGTGTTTTTATGGTTGTGCCTCCTTTTGCTATGGCGGAAAATAGCACGGTTTCTTTTGAAAAAACCTACCAAATTAGCTACAGCAGCCAAATTAAAGAGAACAATCCTTACTTGCCAAGGGTCAAACTGATCTATGAAACCGCAGGCCTTAATTTAGAATTGCTGCCGCAACCAACCCTGCGTTCCCTTAATAATGCCAATAATGGTGTGGTTGATGGTGAGGCTGGAAAATTAGAACGCTCTGTGGAGGGCTTTAGTAATCTGATTAAGGTTGACGCCCCAATCTTCACCTATACAGGCCAAGCCTATGCCTTGAGACCTGATATTGAAACCTATAAACCCAGCCTATTGGATAGTGCTAAAATGGGGATTAAACGTGATGCCCAATGGGCCCTTGATGCCATTGGAGACCGCAAGGTTCTTAAAGCCGAATCGTGTCGACAACTTTTTGAATTACTGTTGGCAAAGCATATCGATGTTGCTTTGTGCCCATCACGCATCAAAAACAACTTGGACCCCTCTTTGGCGGCAAAATATAGAGCCGTTCGCCCCCTAGAGCCACCAATCGTGACATTCCCAATTTATCATTATGTTCACAAGTCAAATCAGGATATTGTTCCGCTATTGGAAAAAACCATTCGCCAGTTGACCCTTGATGGCACCATTGACCCACGAGAATCTTGGCTAAAATAGGTTATATCACCAAATGACTGATGACCCATACAAACAAAAATTATCACCGCAACAATTTGCCGTTTGCCGAGAGGGGGCTACTGAGCCCCCCTTTAGCGGTGCGTTATTGAACAATAAACAAAAAGGCACATACCAATGCGCCGCCTGTAAGGCGCCTTTGTTTGCTTCATCCACAAAATATGACAGTGGTTCTGGCTGGCCCAGCTTTTGGGATCAAATCGCCCCTGATGCCATAAAAGAAATAACCGATACCAGCCACGGCATGGTTAGAACCGAGATTGTATGCGCACATTGCGACAGCCATTTAGGCCATGTCTTTCCCGATGGGCCACAACCAACGGGTCTGCGCTATTGCACCAATTCTTTATCGCTGCATTTTGAACCTGAGTGAAACGACTTAAAGCTCAGAAAAGCTCATCACCACGGCCAAGGTTACGGTTAAGCCAAAGATGATAGAATATATAAACGAAACCAGCGAAAATTTAAAAATCGTTTTCAACCAGCCATTGCCAGAACTGACCTTTAAAGCGATAAACAAATATAAGGGAACAGCGGCATAGAACATCCATTCATCAAGCCCTACCTTAAAGAAGCGCTCAACCAGCACCAGTGCCGTTAAGACCAAGAAAACATAGGTATGGAAATGAAGGGAAAAGATCATTTGCTTGATTAAGGCATTGTCTTTACCCCAATAAAAAAGGCGCAATAAAAAACCGAACAACGGCAATAAAATAAGCAGCGCTGTTGTTATCCAGTCGTTTAAAGCATTATTCATGCGTTCAGGGCGTTCAGCGGCGGCATTAACCCCGCGCACGACATCTTCGGCAAAATCAACAAAAATCACATTTGATGGATCTTCTAACTCAGATTTTTCTTGCTCCAATTCTTCAATAACATTGTCAAAAAGGCCCACAGGAACAAATTGATCACCATCGCCTTCCATTGGCGCGAACATCGATATGTCCACATCCCAATCGGTATCATCCATGGTGATGACCCGTTCGCGATCGCCTGCTTGAACGGTCATTTGCACAGCGCGAGAATCACTATCTTCTGATACCACCCTCTGTCCAGACAACTCACCACTGGTTGATGCTGATTGATTTTCGGCATTACGAGCCTCAAGGCGCTCAGCTTCGAGACGCTCAATTTCAGCTAATTTATCGGTTAAGCTTTGCCGAACACTGTCTGGCAAGTTTCTTTGCTGTAAAGCTTGCTCAATGGCGGCCTTGCCGTTATCCATGGCCTTTTCTTGATCTTGCTGTCTTTCTGCTACAGGGCGTTCTTTAGGGACGAATTCAATTTTTAAAATCGCAACATCGGTTAAAAAAACCGTAATAAAGAATAAGATAGACGATAAAATATAGAGCCTTATAGGGGGCAAATAACGTACCCGCTGGCCTTGGAAAAAGCTTTTGGTAAGATAGCCCGGCATAAACATTAAAGGGGCCAAGGTTTTAATCATCTTGCCATCCCAGGCAAAATAGTTGTCCGTCAACTCCATCAACAACGACCAAACAGGGCGCTTTAAATCAAGATCTCGTTGGCCGCACACACCACAATATTCATTATATAAGGGGGCCTCACAATTCTCACAGCGACCATGACTTTCCGCTTTGAAGGCTGCATCAAGATCGCGGCTGTGCGGCTCTTTGCTTGTGTCCAGAACTTCCTTGCCAGTCGACATGGCCTCTTCGTCTTGCACCACATCTTTATGCCAAAATTTCTTAAATCTCGCTATGGCCTGTTGAAACATATTCCGCCTCGCTTTTTTTCTTATAAACACCATCATGGCAAAAAAAATCGTTTTATAAAGAAAAATTTAACTTCTTTATGAGATTATTACTCTCGAAAACAAGCAATGACCTCAACTTTAAATGTCTCTCACTCCTTAAGAAGGCAATAAAAATAATGAATACAGAAAACTTATTTTGGGATTGCGCCTGCTTTTTGATCGACAAACACGGTTTGATCGAAGCCGCAAACCAAGCTGCAGAATTAAGCCGTCAGGCTTTTGAAAACAATGACCAAGACAAGCATTTGTTCTGGAAATTTGTTTTTGATCAAATCGATGGTCCTTATGGCATCAATGCTATTTTCCAAAACGATGATTTAGAAAAGCTGGAAGATTTCACAAGCCTTGAGGATTGGGCCGCTTAATCACTCCCCCTCCCCCTATTGTTTTTTTCGGTACACAATTTGTCATAATTGTTTACGTGTCGTTCGTATATATAAAAAAAGGGCAGGTCCAACCTGCCCTTTTTTATTGCATTATTGATAACCTTACTGCCCCTTTGGCTGGGCCACTAAATTGTTAAACACCAATTTAAAGGTGCCCAATGTTTGGTGGCGGTGTTGTGCTCTAAAGCCAATAAGAACAACCTTACCATCACCATGACCTGCGGTAACCATGGCTGCTTTATTGGCGATATGTTGTTCACCAACAAGCCAACCACTTTGCTTGATGTTTTTATCAACAAAGGTGGCAACCCGTTTGATGCGATGATTACGATCAGAAGGCATAACCTCAAAGGCTGAATTACTGACCAAGAACAGGCCGACACCATCTTCTGGCATGCCATAGGCCGCGGGATCATCATTATCAAAGGTCATTTTTAAAGTTGATCCGGGCGACCAGAAATCTTTTGAACTAACATCATCCAAAACATTCTCAATCGGCAACTCAAAGCTTTCAATGATATATTTGCTGCTATCCCCCAGCGTCATCAGAACGCCGCCAGCTTTCACAAAAGCTTCAAGGTTTTCTGTGCCTTCTTCACCAAAACCACTGCGATATTTTTCAGGCCACATTTCAGGGGTAAAGCGTTGATAGCCATTTCCTTCAACCTCGCCAGTTAACATGCCTTCATTGTCATTTGGCAAGATGATGACATCATATTTATCACGAAGATCACCTGCAATGATTTCTTCACTCATCAAAGAGGTATAATCAAAGCCATGATTTTCTAGCAACAAGCGGGTCCAGCCTTCATCCATGTTACCGCCGTAAAAACGTTGATACATAGCAATACGCTGTGGCTTAATTTCGCGAAGGTCCCCTTCGTTTACCAACATCGCATTGAAATCAACACCCGCGTCTTGCGCTGCTTTTTCAAGGTCAGTGCGATCAACATCACTGATAATAAAATCACCAGCCATCATGCCATCACCGTCTTTATCCGCGCGGTGCACCGTGGCACCCACTTTCCAAAGCTGGTTAATAGCTTTAAAGCTGTTGTTCAACTTACCACTGAGGTGGAAATGATCACCACGACCATTAACCGACCCCATATAACGCACCGTGTCTTGGTCAACAACGGCCAAAGGCGCCCCCACAGCGCTGCCAACTTCATCAACCCGCACACCAAAATATTCAGCGATATTATCGGTCGACATGTCATACGGGCGAACTGGACGACCATCACGATGACGGGTATAGGTGTTATCAGGATAATCCGTTTGACCTAGCAACCAACGGGCAACGCCTTGTTTTGGTTGCGCACGGCTAACCACATAAGATCCTGCCGCATAAACTTTTCCTTCATGAACAAATTCTTGATCGGCTTTATGAACCTCAATGCCTTGACCCAACAACACATTAACCAAGCGATCACGGGCACCATCATCATGCTGATCTTCTGGAATGATATAAGCCACCGTGTCAGCATTAGCACCGCGCTCGGTTTGGCGAAGCGCTTTATTGACCATATTACGCAACACCATTTCGCGGTTTTTGGCGGCTAAATCCAACAAGGCGATGGCCGAAATTTTTTGCTGTTCAACAATGTCGCGTACGCGCCACCAGCCGCCTTCCCATGGATTGGGGTGGGTGGTTTGTTCTTCATAACGTGGCATTTCACGACGCCCACCCTTTAATTGGTCAGGGTGTACATAAAGCGGTGTGGCAAGGCGCGCACTGGCGCTTTCTGTCAACATACCGGCAATATTATGAAACGGTGTAATCCAATGGAAACCAAAATGACCCCAGCCAGAATACATCGCGGCATTAATCACACCCGACTTACCCGCTTGCTCTTCCTTATAAGCAATATGAGCGCCATACCAGCTCATTTCGCGCCACACTAAAGGGTCACCATCAGGGCGGATGGGGTTTGAATAAGGCGGCACATAAAAACGCGCACTATAGGCCCCCATTTGGTGATGATCGACATAGGCCTGTGGCACCCACTCGCGGAACAAAATCTCAGCCCCATAATAAGATTCGATGGTGTTCTGCATATAAGCATCGCGGTTATTATCATGACCAATATAATGGTGATAAAGCGTTGGCTGCCCCACCCCTTCATATTCCGTTCCCACGGTTTCATTATACCAATCAGTAACGATGATATTACCATCAGGGTTTAACGACGGAATGATAATGGAAATGGTTTCGTCCAAAATTTTGGTCATTTCATCATCTGTTCTGGTAAGCATGTCATGAACCAATTCTGGGCCCATCTGGCTGGATGCCACTTCCGAAGAATGCAGGGCTAAAGATTGCACCACAACCGCCTTACCATTACCGATGGCGGCTTCAATGTCTGCCTCACTGGCGCCGCGTGGGTCTGCCAACAGAGCATTGATTTTCTTATAATCATCCAATTTGGCTAGGTTCTCAGGTGATGAGATATACAGCGCTAAGAAAGGATTACCCAGGGTCGATTTACCCATGTTGACCACCTGCATGCGGTCACTGCCCTCGCCCAGCATTTGATAATAGTCAACCAATTTGTCCCAGCGCACCAATTTTCGGTCAGCACCCATAATGTGGCCAAAATGGGTTTCTGGTGATGGCAAGGCACCATCCTGTGCCATACCTTGATGTGACGGCAGTGCCGCCATTGTCAGCGATAATGAAACGGCACTAGCCATCAACACCCGCTTAAATGTTTTGGAATAGATCATTCTTACTCCCCCCATGAAATATACACAAAAACAATGCTATCCCCTAATCCCCCTTCTGACAAGCGTGTGATTTCTTCAGCATAGAATCCCCCCTTGCTAAACGCTGTAGAATCCTTTTTACTAGGGGACAACGTGGAATAATGAACGACAATCGGGGGAACAAAAATGGATATGAAATCCTTACTCGCAGGAACTGCCATCGGCGTGGTATTAGCTGTGGCTTACACACAATTAGATAAACCCAGCGACACAGGCCGCCCACAAAGCGACCAATCAACCGCCTCTAGCAGTGCAGGTGATATAAGTGCTGGCAGTGGCGAAAAGGCCGAAAACAGCGACAACAAAGACCTGCCATTAAAATTAGAGCGCACTGTTAGCTTTGAAACCGATGAAGGCACATGGCTGGCGGTGGATGTGCACCCCAATGGGGACAAAATTATTTTTGAAATGCTGGGGGATTTTTACACCATCCCCATCACTGGCGGCGAGGCAGAACCCTTGATGACAGGGGTTGCTTTTGACAGCCAACCAAAATATTCACCCGACGGCAGCAAAATTGCCTTTGTGTCTGACCGTGACGGATCAGACAATTTGTGGATTGCCGATGCCGATGGCAGCAACGCTAAAAAATTAAGCAAATTAAAAACCGGCGAGGCGGTCTCACCGACATGGAGTGCCGATGGCAAATATGTCATCACTGCCCAGCTTTCAAAGGGCCTTGGCACCTATGAATTATGGATGTACCACATTGATGGCGGCAGCGGCCTGCAAGTCACCAAAAGCAAACCCTCAGGCCCTAGCACACCGCGCAATCAACAGGTTAATGCCATGGGCCCCGTGGCATCACCCGATGGGAATTACCTTTATTACGCAACCAAACGTGGGGGATTTAGCTATAACGCGCAATATCCGATGTGGCGTATCGTTCGCCGCGATTTGAACGAGGGCCGCGAAGACACCATCGCCACCGCCTATGGCAGTGCTGTCCGCCCTATCCTGTCTCCTGATGGGACTAAGCTTGTTTATGGCACTCGTTACGAGACCGAAACAGGTTTACGTATTCGTGATTTAAGAACCGGTGAAGACGATTGGCTGGCATACCCTATTCAACGCGATGATCAAGAAAGCCGTGCGACCCGTGATTTGCTGCCTAATTACAGCTTTACCCCTGATGGTAGCGCGGTTATTACCACCGCTGGCGGTAAAATCGTTCGTGTTGATGTGGCCACTAAAGAAATGACCACCATTCCGTTCAATGCCAAGGTAGAAATGGACATAGGTCCAAACTTGATTCAGCAAAACAAAGACCCTGAAGGCCCTGTGATTGCCCGCATTATCCAAACACCGGATATGGCGCCTGATGGCGGCAGCATTGCTTTCTCGGCCCTTGGTGAATTATATCGCATGACCCTGCAACAAGGTACCAAGCCACAAAAACTGCCCAGCACACCTGAGCAAGCCTTTATGCCCAGCTATTCTGGCGATGGTCAGTGGATTACCTTTGTGACATGGCATCCTGATGGTGGTCATATTTGGAAAACCCGCGCCGATGGCACGGGCCAACCCACCCGCCTAACCCGCACCAAAGGTTATTATACCGAACCTAAATTCACACCGGGCGACGACCAGATCGTAGCCATTCGGGCCAGCCAATATGAATATTTACAAAGTGGGCAGGAACGCCAAGCTGACCTCATTAAGCTTTCCGCCAATGGCGGTGCTGCGGATGTCATTTATCCTGCCTCAGGTATTTCTGGACCACATTTCTCCAAAGAAAATGACCGCGTTTATATGCATTCAGGTGGCGGCATCACATCCATTAAGTTGGACGGCAGCGACAAACGCAGCCATGTGGCCGTTAAAGGTAATGGCTTTTATAGTGCCACGGGCCCAGTTCCCGCCCGTGACAGCCGTTTAAGCCCTGATGGCAAATGGGTTTTAGCCATTGCCAGCAACCAGCTGCATCTTGCCGCTGTCACCAGTGTTGATGACAAAGCTTTGGAAGTGAACGTAAACGCTGCCAAGGTGCCATCCAAACAAGTGACCAAAGTGGGCGCTGATTATTTCGGCTTTTCAGAAGATGGTGATGAAATTTTCTGGGCTATTGGCAACCATTTCTATCGCCAAGCCATTGCTGACATTAACTTTGAAGCTCCTAAAAAACCTGAAAAGCAAGGCGACGAAGCTGATAAAGAAGATGGTGAAGAAACCGCCACTGAGGATACAGATACTAGTGATGAGGCATCAGAAGAAGTAACACCAACTCCTTTGGTGGATGAAAGCGTTGAAACCTTTGTGGCTGAAGTGTCCGTGCCGCGCGATGTTCCTAGTGGTACTGTCCTTTTAACTGGTGCCACCGCCATTACCATGGGAGATGACGGCGTTATTGAAAATGCTGATATCTTGGTGATTGATAATAAAATCATCGCAGTTGGTGCCAAAGGCAGCCTTGATGTACCACAAGACGCTGAGGTGCGTGATATGACCGGCAAGTTCATTACGCCGGGCTATATTGACACCCACGCCCACTGGCGCGCATGGCAAACCAATGGCGTGATTGACAATTATAGCTGGAGTTATCTTGCCAACCTTGCTTATGGCGTAACCTCTGGCCTTGATGTACAAACAGGAACCAACCATCAATTTGTTTATCAAGATATGTTTGAGGCGGGTAAAGCCATTGGCATTCGTGCGTGGTCAACGGGGCCGGGTGTATTCTCTGATCATGACTTTAAGTCAAAAGAACATGCCAAAATGGTGCTGCAGAAATACCGTGATTTTTACCGCACCAAAAACATCAAAGCCTATGTTTCTGGTAACCGTAAGCAACGTCATTTTATCATCCAAGCCTCTAAAGAATTAGGCATGATGCCAACCACTGAGGGTGCCTTGGATCTAAAATTAGATCTAACCCACACCATTGACGGCTTTGCTGGTAACGAACATTCATTACCAGTGGTGCCGCTTTATAAAGACGTGATTGAGTTGACCGCGCAGTCAGGCATTGGTTATACCCCAACCTTGTTGGTGTCTTATGGTGGTCCATGGGCAGAGAATTATTTCTATACCCGCCAAAGTCCCCATGACGACCCTAAGCTAAACCGCTTTACACCGCACCATGTGGTGGACCAAAGCACCAAGCGCCGCCAATGGTTCCGCGATGAAGAGCATGTCTTCCCGCGCATTGCTGAAAGCGCTTTGGATGTTCAACGTGCCGGTGGTCTTATTGGTGTGGGTAGCCACGGTCAATTGCAAGGCCTTGGTTATCACTGGGAAATGTGGGCCCTTGCCGCGGGCAATGCCGAGCCAATGGAAGTGCTAAAAGCCGCCACCATTGATGGTGCCACCATCATTGGACATTGCGACGAAGTAGGCAGCATTGAAGCTGGTAAGTTTGCTGACCTTGTGGTCTTAAACAAAAATCCACTGGAAGACATTAAGAACACCGCTGCCATTGATTATGTGATGATGAATGGCCGCCTATATGAGGGCGACACGCTTGATCAGGTATATCCTGAACAAAAGCCACTGCCTAAATTATGGTTCCATGACATGGGTCCAGAATAAGCGGTCCAAAATAGGCGATCCTATATAGGCACCAACGATTTTAATGACTGTTAAAAATAATAAAAAAGGCGCTATCCCATCGGATGGCGCCTTTTCTTACGGGCATAATCAATAACCAGTCTCTACGCGACCTCTGATAAAGTCACGCTCACTATGTTGCTGCCTAGTTGGTGTCTATGGCTTAATTTTGCCTACAAGGTAGGATTATAAGAACTTAAGGCACCATCAAATGAAAACCTGATAATGCCTTAAACAAATTTTGATTAGGGTGGATGTTGGTTATTTCTTCAAATGCTCGTCAAAGAACTTAACCATTTTTTCAAAGGCAAAGCGACGAACATCGGCATGTTCCGCGTCCCAACCATGACCCACACCAGGAAGGGTTACCAGCTCAAAGTCTTTTTCAGCCTTCATCAAGCGTTCAGCCACATCAATGGTGTCAGAATACATCACCACGCTATCACGGGTGCCGTGAATGATCATTAAGGCATCTTCTAAGCCATCAGTGTGAAACTTGGCTGATTGCGCATTGTAGCGTTCTGGTTGATCATCGCCATCATGCGGGCCCATGATCCACATTTGTGCTGGATAAGCATGGCGCACATTGGTGGCAGGGGCACCCGCCACACCAGCGGCATAAACGCCCGGTTTCTTAAACAGTGAATGCATGGTCATCAAACCGCCATAGCTAGACCCCCAAATACCAACACGGTCAGCATCGACCCAACCTTTGTTGATCAAATGCTCGACCCCGCTGTGCAGGTCTTCAATATCCTTAACACCGTACCCATGAAGCTGGCTGTTGGTGTGTTCACGACCCTGCCCCCAGCTGCCACGAATATTAACATTCATCACGATATAGCCCTTGTGGGCCATATATTGATCAAAGCGTCCCGTTGGGTGATAAATGCGGCCACCATATTGATTGCGCACACTATCAGAATAAACCGACCCAACGATCAACGGATAGCGCTGACCTTCTTTAAAGTCTTTGGGCAAGGTAATGCGGGCGTTTAGTTCAATACCATCAAGACGGCTTTTAAAGCGCTCGTAAACCACAGGGGTCCATGGCTGATCATAAAAATTATCACGGGGTGACTGGGTTACCTGTGTGAAAGAATTTATCGCCAAATCAAGGTCGTATAATTCAATAGGCGTTGTGTCGTTTGAATAAATACTGGCCACGCGGCTAAAGTCATCATTGAAGCTAACAACATGGGTACCTGATGTTGCCGGGCTAACCATCTCAACCTCACCACCAGCCAATGGCACGCGGTAAAGCAATTGTTCTTCAAGGGCTGATTTATTGGCGATGAAATAGGCAGTGCCATTGGCGCGGTCAACATCAAACGAGAATATCTCCCACGTGCCGTTAGTAATTTGGCGCAACTCACCCCCCGCTGTTTTTTGATGATAAAGATGCAAATAACCATCACGGTCTGTCAAAATAATCAAACCATCGTCATTGGGGGCCCATGCAGCGCGCCAATCAGGTCGGGTATGCTTGGGGTCATGCTCTTGGTAAAAGGTTTCGCGCTGACCTGTTGCGGTGTCATACATATAAATGCTGTGATATTTAATTTGCATGTCACTGCTGTTAATAAACAATCGTTTATTATCCGACGATATGCCATAGCCCCAGATATGATGGCGCATATCAGGGCGCTCAAACATGGTAACGTCCCCGCCCATGGTCACCATTCCGACAGCAAAATCTGATGTGTCTTCGCCCGGATAGGCGCGCGACACAGGTTCAACAACCCGCTCATCGCCCTTTTGATAAATAACATCGCGAACCACTTTAGGGCTATCATCGGTCATTTGAAAGGCAATATGGCTGCTGTCATAAGACCACAGAAAGTTAAGGATATATTGTTTAGGGTTATCATAAACAACAAGGGACTGAGCCTCACCTGATGCGATATCAAAAACCCACAAATCACCATCTGATACAAAGGCGAGTTTTTGACCATCCGGCGATGTTTCTAGGGCACGAGCAACTTTTTGTTCAGGCAAAAAGGCACTTGAGGCACCATCAAGGGAAACTCTAGTTAAACTGCCATTAAGACTATAGACTAGACTTGTCGCTGACAACCACTCAACTCCGCCAACACCTTGATGCAATTCTGATTGTTGGTGATTAGGGTCTAGGTTGGTTAAACGGGATTTCTCACCTGTTGCAGTGTCATAAACCCACACATCACGGAAATGATAACCTTCGTCATTCCAAAGAAAGGCGATTTTTTGACCATCCGCAGACCATGCTGGATTACGCGGCGTGGTACCAATCATATTTGGCCATGCATAAAGTTCGTCTAACGACATATCGTTTGATTGCGCCTTTAAAGGTGACGTGGTTACCACAACCGCAAACAAAGAAAAAATACCAACAAATATCGACTTTATCGTCATCTAGAATCCCCCTAAATAAAGTGCAATGGGGACTATAGCCATTTGCCCTAAAAAGCGCCACGCTTTTTTGAGAAATAGGCGCGATCGAGGAATAGATAATAAATGAACATCAAAGCCATATGATAGCTGGCTGTGTTTTAAAGAAAAATTGTCTAGGAAGAGAGTGGCTGGGGCGGCAGGATTCGAACCTGCGAATGCCGATACCAAAAACCGGTGCCTTACCACTTGGCGACGCCCCATCAGAAGTGGGCGCAAATAACCATAAGTCCCCTGCCTTGTAAAGAAGAAAATGCGCAAAAAGCCAAAAAAAATTGATCACCCAGCGACGAGTTCATTTCAAGCAATGATTTGCACGTGAATCAAGGCTGACAACAAAAAAAGGGGAGCATAATGCTCCCCTCTTACAATCATTTTTATGCGAATCTTAGTTGCCTGCGATAACCGATAGTGAGGCAATTGAAACCGCTAAGCTTGAAAGAACCTGTGAAATTTCACGTGAAATTTCAAGCAATGTAAATGGATCCATGTCCTTTGGCACAACAATCGTTGTTCCTGGCGGTAGTGGGTCTGTGTTGCTGCTCCACGCCGACAGTGACACAGGCTGCGCCACACCGTTCGGGTAAACAACAAACACACGGTCATCATCAGCAACCATGGTCATACCGCCTGCTTGGGCAAGATAATCTTCCACATTGCGGCCTGGTTCAAAACGCAAAGCACCCGGATTAAGAACATCACCCGCCACCAAAACATAGCTAGGACGTTTTGGCATGTGGATGCGGTCACCCGCTTCTAGAATTGTATCAAGCTCACCTTTCGATAAAAGGTCAGCCGGATCAGCTTCAACAACCATACGGCCAAGGGCATCAACCGTTGCTAAGTCATTGGCAAGGGCAGAAACTGCACTCAAGGCATCACCACTTAGATCAGCTTTAATCGCGGCAGACGCCAAGGCATTATTAATCTCACGCGATGCACGAGCAAAACCTTCACGCTGTTGTTCAGCCACCGCACGACGAGTCATTACGGCACCGTAAGGGTAGGCAAAGCGACTTAGACCGCCAGCGCGCTGAATTAACTGGCTAAGGGTTTCACCTTTACGAATGGTATAAAGACCTGGGCGATTAAATTCACCTGTTAGAAGAACAGAACCTGGCTCTTCCTCAGACACCACATTTGGCACACGAATGCTAGAACGCACAGGAACCGCTACTGCTTCAAGCGACATGTTCGCTGTGTTATAATAAGTCGTGCTAGCGGCACCTTCATCAGCGGAACTGCCGAACGTCATAAGCTCAACTTGGCTCATATCAGCGTTAGAGGCAAAACCACCACCAACACCGATGACTGAGGCCATAGAAGAATCAGCTGAAACTGGGTAAACGCCCGGACGACGAACCGCACCCAACAAGGAAACAGCATTTTCTAGAACATACGGCAATAACTTAGGGTTACGCTCAAACAATGGTGAGCAGAAGTCAGCTGTTGCTTGTTCTCTAGCTTTTTCTTGTAGTGCAATTTGCTCAGGGCTTAAGTTTCCTTGCGCCATTTGCTTATTATTCTGCACTTCCAATGACGCTGATTCACTTTGCAAAATTTGTGCTTCACTATTGCCACTGTAATTTGCACCGCGAATAGCACTGGTCACAAACACACTGCGGTTAACGGCTGTAAAGCGCTGATTATCAACCAATTTGGTATAATCAGCCAAATGATCTAGTGCCGTACAAACAGTTCTGTTAACACCACTGATCAACGTATCACGTAAAGCAGGCTCTGATAAGAAGGCAATATCATCAGCGTTCAAAACATACAAACGATCACGATCTTGCAAGGCATAATCGCTCACACCTGCAAGCGTATGCTCTAGATTAACACCTTCATAGATACGCGCCTTCGATTGCTTGTCTGTGGTCTCTAAAACGGCAAATGGCAGATAAGGGTCTTCACCTAAATCATCACGCGAACTAACCAAAGCAGCCAAAGTTTTATTAGTGTTTAATGGCCGTGTACCATCGTAGGCAACTTCACCAGTTAGTGAAACCTGACCAGCTGTTGCCAAAGTTTTAGGCTTCACATCCAAAATGTCAAAAGCTTCAACAGTGTTATTGAGGCTTTCAAAGGCATCTAACTGATCAGCGCCATCATCACCAATGCGATAATGATCAACATCAAAACCACGTGGACGAATGGTGCCACCAGCATAAGCGATTAATTCATTAGCCGAAACCTCAGATTTGCCATAAGGCATTTCATAAATACCTGGGACCACAACATCACCAGCAACGGCAACAGTTTTACCAAGCTTAGGCACAACAATACGTACGCCATCTTTCAAACGAATGTCTGCGCCTTTGCCAGTGGTCATTAGCTCATATAGGTCTAGCGTGTGACAGTTACCAGCAACAGAACAATCGTCACCGAATATAACTTTAATGCCGCGAAGCGTACCTGTTTTAGAAATACCCGCAGCAGCAGCAAGAGCCTCAAGTGGCGTAGAATAACTGGTCATTAAGAATGCACCTGGGTTTCTTACCTCCCCAAACACATAGGCTGTAATGTTGCGCAAGCTACCCATAGAGACTGATACTTCAACACCTAATAAAACTTCCTCTACCGCAGCTTTAATAAGAGTCTTAAATTCACCCAAACTTAATCCTGCCGCCATAATTGGTTCAATGCGAGGAATAATGAAGCGCCCCTCACGATCAATTGCCGTAATGAAACTGCGATCTTCAGCACCTTTAAGATAAATCACTAACTCATCACCAACACCCAAAGTATAACTATCAGGGATGCTGCCACTTACATTTTCAAGCGGATAATTAACCCCGGCAAAAACATCATAACCAAACTGAGAGATTGCAGAGCGCTTACCTTCATTTAAGGCTATAATTGCCGGATCAGGCTTTGTACCAGGTTGTTGTGGCGGAATATTCTCCAGCACCATACCCAATCGCTGACGGTATAGCTTTTCAATGGCTGAAGCAGGTTGAAACTCTCTCATTGCTCTTTGAAAAGGGGTCTCCTGCAAACGATCTAGTCTTGCCTGATCTAGAGGGGAAGGCGTGATTTGCGGCCCTCTAATTAACTGTCCTGCAGCATCAGGCAACATTCCTGCTGGTAATTGCCCCATTTGTTGAGCAAAAACGGCCGTGACGAACAGGGCGGAAAGGACAAGTGCCCCACCAATTGATCGAGCCAATTTAAAACTTTTCATCAGTAAAAATTTCCTAATAATCTTTATTTGGTGCTTATGAGATGATGCGGACAATATCACACCATCCACTAAACACAAGCTATCAAGTGGGTTTTATAAGAAAAAACCGCAGAAAATCCAGTAAAAAATGCTGCTTTTTAAGTGCCGCTTGTACTAGTTCCTGTACCCGTTCCATCTTTGTCATCATCAGAAGCCGCTTGCAGGGCAATTCCGACCGTTGCGGCAACAGCTGCAATGCCAATAATTGCGGGGGTATTCAAGATACCGATCCCTTGATTAGAGGCCTGTGTTTGACCAGCCGCCATACCTGCTTTTTGATAGGTGGGTGCTGCCTTCGAGACCGCATCACTTTTCACATCAGATTTAGATGAGATGACAGGCGTTTTTTGCTCAACATTTTTTACTGCCTGATTCGCAGCATCCGCCCAAACGACAGAACTTGTTGAAACCAACATGGCTGTTGCAACCAGAGATGATAATAACTTATTTGGCATGGTCATCTTCCTTTTTACCTAACCCGAGTATCTTTTAAAAACGTTAAAATAAGGCCTACAGCCTGTGCATCTTGCAATAAATCATGACCTTCATAAGGCAAAACATGCGAGGTTACGTGGTTATATTGATCAAAATCACCACAATTACCCAATTGCGAAATCACTTGCTGGTCAACCATACGATGTTGATACCATGGATCAGCGCCGTTAACCAGTGCCAAAACACGTTCATCAGGGCCAGCCGCTAACCCCGCAATATAAGGCGCTCCATGGCAAGTCCATTGCAACAAAACCCGTGACTTAAATTCATTGCCGCGATAAAGCGCCGCTGTCACAGCCCCCTCACTGCCCCCAGCCAGCATCATCTGTCTTTTATCAACCCATGGCAATTGTTCAAGCTGATAAACCGCAAAGGCCAATTCAGCCTCGCGCATGGCGTAAACAAAAAAATGATAACCACCGGTTTGATCTTCAGGATTACACTGTAAAGGACGATAACTACGAGCCATGCTATTGGGAGCGATCACTGCAACACCCAATTGCGCAATTTTTTGCATTAAAGCGCGATCTCCCTTGCCCAACCCGGTGCAGCCATGCAAATAAATCATGGCGGGCAACGAGGAACCAAGCGGCCATTGGGTTTCCTCCAAAACAGTTATTTCACTTGTGTTTGGCAGCGCTACAAGCCCCTTTTGCCACGTTTGAACAAGGTCCGCAGTTTCATCTATCTGATAAGCGTTAAAGGCTGACGTCGATTGGCATGCTGTAACCAACAGTGACAAAATCACAGTAATGAGGCGATTTTTATCCATGCAAAATGCCCTTTTGCATCCAATAGGTAGGATATTTGCGCTGTAATTCCGACACTGCTTCTGTGGCTTGGTCTGCCCCGTCAAACAATCCAAAGCAGGTTGCCCCCGACCCTGACATGCGCGATAGCCAACAGCCTGATAATTCAGAAATATCGTGCAACAACGGTCCAATTTCAGGTACCAGATGGCATGCGGCAGCATCTAAATCATTGCTTTGGCGTTGTAAAAATTCTTTGGGGCTTGAGCGATAATCATCAACCCACCCCCCCATCAAAGACGAATGAAACTTTCCCCTTAACGTGTGAAAAGCTTTGAAAGCCAATGGCGTAGAGAGAGATGACAAGGGGTTTGCCAAAACAATATGTTGATCTTTCAACCCTGTTAGAGGAGTAATAATGTCGCCCACACCTTCCACAAAACAAGGGGTTTGATGCACACAAGCAGGAATATCAGCCCCTAATTTCAAACTAAACTTTGCCAATTCTTCAAGGGTCAACCCAACCTGCCATAATGTATTTAGGGCCACTAAAGCCGCGGCAGCATCTGATGAGCCCCCCCCAATCCCCGCAGCAATGGGTAAGTTTTTTTCCAACCTAATCTCTACTGGATAGGCCTCAACCTGGCTGTTTTTGCTTACAAAACCATAGAATGACCGTGCCATTTTCATGCATAAATTATCATCCCCCGCCGCGCCTAATTCTGTTAGGGTTTTGGAAAATGGCCCAACACATTGAAAGCCCCAACTATCCGCTTTTTTAAAATTTATTACGTCACCGAAATTAGTGAATGAGAATAGGCTTTCAAGCCTGTGATAGCCAGCAGTATTCTGCCCTATTAAGTGCAAAAAAAGATTAACTTTGGCGGGTGCAATAAGGGTTTGTTCCATATCCTCTACCTTCCTTGCCTTTATGCCCTTAACTCATCATGATGGCGCTGGTGTAATTATGGCGCTGTTTTAAGGCCTAATAGCACTTTTTCTCTAAGTGAGTCGGGATCAATATCATCGCCGCCTAAATCAATCGCATGTTGCCATTGAAAGCGCGCCTCGCGCTGTCGCCCAAGTTTCCACAAAACATCGCCTAAATGTTCATTTAAAGTGGCATCACCGGGTTCTAGCTGCACTGCTTTTTGTAAATGCATTAAAGCAGCGTCATAATTACCAAGTAAATATTCGGCCCAGCCTAAACTATCGATGATAAAGCCATCCTCAGGCCGTAATTCCACAGCCTTTTCAAGCATTTCGCGGGCCTTTTCATAATGCATGCCGCGATCAATCCACGAATAGCCCAAATAATTTAATAATTGAGGGTCATTGGGTCTAATGCTTAATGCTTTTAAAAAGTCTGCCTCTGCCTTCTCCCATTGACCTGTTTGTTCATAGGCGATACCGCGGCTGAACAACAAAAACCAATCGCCATTGCCAAGCTTCGGCTTATCATCCAATATCGCACTATAATAAACCACCGACTGATCAAAGGCTTGCATATCTTGATAGAGATTGCCTAAGGCTTGCAAAACTTTTTGATCATCGGGTGCGCGCTCTAAGGCTTTTTCCAACTGTGATATAGCTGCATTTGATTGCCCTTGTTGGCTAATGGTTAGGGCATAGCGAATGCGCGCTTCATTGGCAAAAACGCCGTCGCCTTTAGGGATAGAGAAAACCACTTTTGCAGGGCCAAAGCGTTCATCCATCAAATACAGATTACCCAACAAAACATAAGCTTCTTCCAGGCTTGGATCAGCGATGGTAGCAAAACGTGAATAAATGGTTGCCGCTGCGCGATAATCAGGGTTACCAGCCAATTCATTGGCTGCCATCAAAAAAGTTGTTGCAATAGCACGGCTTGGATGGCGAGAAGGACCGCCAAACTTGGGCCGTTTTTTTGCCAATTCGGTCATAGCTTGCTTCATGTGCAAATTATTGGGCATGACAGTTTGATAGGCCGTGAACAAGTTTTCCGCATCGCCCCGCTTTCCCTGCCTCACCAGTAAATCCCCCATCGATAAAATGGGCTGCATGCTACGGACGCGTTTATCGCGAATTAATCCGCTGTAACGCTGCAACGCCTCGTCTTGATCGCCTAAATAATCAAGCAAATAAGCCATTTGTTCTTCATAAACAGGGGTTAACGACCTGTCATAAGCAACCAATTGACCAATCGACTTTAAAGCCTCATCACGATTACCGCGAACCGCCCAACTCCAAGCCTTAATGGTTGGTAGCATTAATTCTTCAAAGCCCGACCCTCTAAAACGGTCATAATATTGCGGCATGTCTTGCCAGCGTTTATCATGAAAAGCATCTAACAACATCACCATTGATGACAGGTTTGATAATTGCGCATTGGGAGTTGCCTGTTGCAGGCTGGCATAACGCACCAAGCGATCATTATCACCGACCAAAAAGGCCAAAGAAAATGCACCTTGTATCAAGGCCTCTTCAGTGGGCGCTTCTTTCAAGGCCTTGTCAAAATACCGCAAGGCCTCATCAAAGCGATCCTCTTGCCTAGCATAAAGCCCCATAACATAATGCGACTGTGCCGATGTTGGCGCCTCAAAACGATGTGAAGCACCACAAGCTGAAACCAACAACAGTATCAGCACAAATGGCACTTTCATCACAATATTTTGGATCATTTTATTCCTGACCAAGCCTTAAACACTGAACCTACATATTAGGATAGTTCGGGCCACCACCACCTTCTGGCACGGTCCAATTAATATTTTGTTTATAATCCTTAATATCGCAGGTTTTACAATGCACACAGTTTTGCGCATTAATCTGTAACCGCGGGTTTGTACCATCATCGTCACGGACAATTTCATAAACACCCGCTGGACAGAATCGTTGTTCTGGTGCGTCATATTCCGCCAAATTAAAATCAACCGGAATGCTGGCATCTTTGAGCTTAAGATGCACCGGCTGGTCTTCTTCATGGTTGGTGTTAGAGATGAACACGGATGACAATTTATCAAAGGTCACCACACCATCAGGCTTTGGATAATCAATTTTTTGAGCTTCTTTCGCCTTTTTCAAGGATGTGTGATCTTCATGATGGCCCAATGTCCAAGGCATTAAGAAGCCGAGACCTAAATTATTAAGCCACATATCCAAGCCAGCATAGATGGTGCCTAACTTAATACCAAACTTGCTTAAAGCAGGGCGGGCGTTTCTCACGCGGTGAAGGTCTTTATATATCCACGACGCTTTAAAGGCATCTTCATAGGCAGTCAGATCCTGACCACCCTCATCACCTGCAGATAATGCCTCAAATACGGTTTCAGCCGCCAACATGCCAGATTTCATGGCGTTATGAGTACCCTTAATGCGTGGCACATTGACAAAACCAGCAGAACAACCAACCAGCATGCCACCGGGGAAGCTTAATTTAGGCACCGACTGCAAACCACCTTCATTAATGGCGCGGGCACCATATGAAATGCGGCGACCGCCTTCTAAAATTGGTCGGATAGCAGGATGATTTTTGTAGCGCTGCATTTCGTCAAACGGCGATAAATAGGGATTTTCATAATCCAACGCCACCACAAAACCAATCGCCACTTGGTTGTTTTCTTGATGGTAAATAAAGCCACCACCAACAGTTTCCCCTAACGGCCAACCTTGGGTGTGAATAACACGGCCCTCAGCATGATTTTCAGGCTTTACTTCCCATAATTCTTTAATGCCAATACCATAGGTTTGTGGTTGGCGATCTTTACGCAGATCAAATTTTTCAATCACTTCTTTTGATAGCGAACCGCGCACACCCTCTGCAAACAAGGTATATTTGGCGTGTAATTCCATGCCCGGCATATGCATGCCATCTTTAGGGTTGCCTTCACGGTCAAGCCCCATGTCACCGGTGGCAACACCGCGAACACTGCCATCATCGTTATAAAGCACTTCTGCTGCGGCAAAGCCTGGGAAAATTTCGATACCCATATTCATGGCTTGCTCACCCAACCAGCGGCAAAGATTGCCAAGACTACCGGTATATTTGCCCTTATTGCTCATCAATGGTGGCATTAGGAGATGCGGAATATTGCTTTTGCCTTTTTCTGATAAGAACCAGTGTTGGTTAGCATTTACCGCCACCGTTAGCGGGCAGTTTTGATCGCGCCAGTCAGGCAATAATTCATCTAGGGCAATGGGGTCAATGACCGCACCTGATAGAATGTGCGCACCAACTTCCGCACCCTTTTCAATAACGCAAATAGCAAAATCTTTGCCCGCTTCATCTGCTTTTTGTTTCAACCTAATGGCCGCACTTAAGCCTGCAGGGCCCGCCCCTACAATCACTACGTCAAATGGCATGGATTCACGCGTCATACTATCTCACCTTATATCGATTTTCTTTCGGCCGCTTACCGTCCCCTGAGAGGTTAACGATAGCTACTTTTTTTCTCTCATCCTCTTTATGCCGTGATAAGTCTTATCCGTCAATCATCACAACACCCCTTGTTACGACAAAATAAGCTTTTAAGATGCTTGCACAGTAACAATTATCATGTCAAAAATACAGCATGGACGAAAACAAGGCATTTGATGGGGACCCAAATCAGTTACTTGCATGGCATGTCACCATGGGAGCGGATGAGGCTATTGGCGATGCCCCAGTTAATCATTTTAAAGAGCCTGAAACGACAACAGAAAATGCGTCTTCATCGTCAAAAGCGGGTGCAAAGGCAGCATCACAAGCCGCTGCCAACAGCACCCACCAGACCAAACACACTGGGGCAGGGCAAAATTTAGCCCGCGGTCATGCAACGGGACAACAAACTGGTGACAATGCCGCCGCAGCAGCAGCCGCAGAACACACCGCCCATGAATGCGAGACCTTGGAAGCTTTAAAAGCGGCCCTTGACGCCTTCCCCGGCTGCCCTTTAAAGCGCACCGCCACCAAAACCGTTTTTGGCACAGGAAACCCCCAAGCAGACATTATGATCATCGCCGATCCGCCCGGTGAAGCTGAAGATCGCAGTGGCGAACCTTTTAGTGGGGAACCTGGACAGCTGTTTAATAAAATGATGGCCGCCATTGGTCAAAGTCGTGACACTGATCTGTACCTATCCAACATTATTCCATGGCGCCCGCCTGGCGGGCGTGCCCCGCATCCTCATGAGCTGGCAACCGCACTGCCCTTTGTGCAACGCCAAATCAGCCTTGTTAAACCTAAGGTCATTTTACTGATGGGTGATGGTGCCTATAAATTCCTCACAAATGACAAAAAACCCATTGCCAAAGCGAGGGGTAACTGGTCCACCTTAACAATAAACAACCAATCATTTGATGTTTTGGCGACTTACCACCCGCGCTATCTTTTGCAACAACCCTTGCTTAAACGTGACAGCTGGCAAGACTTACAATCCTTGATGCAAAAATTGGGACAACAGAAATAATTTGCCCTCATAAGGGAATTTGGCTTATATTCATCTAGAATTAATAATTATGTGTCATAGTCTTATGCAGTAAAGCGTTGGAATATGATAAACGAGGGATAAAGCGTGGCATTTCTGAAAAGCCGAAAGCGTCGGATTAGCCTATCATGGGCTGGCAAAACATTAAGCATCGCCCTAGCGGCGGGTTTTTTATATGGTGCTGAGACCAGCCCAGCCTATAGTGCTGAAACCACGGCCACCAGCCAAGGACAAGCCAACAATAAGAACATCCAAAATGCACATTCTGGAAATGCTATTGCAGTGCCAAGTCACCAGCAATTACAAGAAACGCCCGCTACACCTAAGATCACCATACCCACTATCTTAAACCAACGTGATATTGACCTGTATCAAGAGGTCTTTGCCCTACAAAAAGATGGCAAATGGCAAGCAGCGGATAAACTAATTCGCCAAATTAACGATGATGTGTTGATGAGCTATGTTTTACATCAACGCTATATGCATCCAACCAAGTACCGCTCTAAATACACGGAATTGCGCGATTGGATGAGATATTACGCCGATCACCCTGATGCCCGCCGCGTGTATCGCTTGGCAAAGCGCCGTCAAGGCCGCGCCCGTGGCCCTAAACGCCCTGTGTCGCAGTATTTTAAATATGACCCGCCTGAGGAAATTCGCATAGTTGACGATTTGCCAAAACCGCCAACCCCGCGTCGTAGTCGTGCTGAAAATCGCGAGGTTGCTACCTTTAAGGCCCGCCTTCGCCGTGAAATCAGCCGTGGTCGGCCTGAACGGGCTGAAAAACGCTTTTGGGCCTTTGCCCGCTTAGATCTTTTATCTGATGTTGAATATGATGTTGCTTTGGGCCAGTTGGCGAAGAGTTATTATTTTGAAGGCGCGGATGAAAAAGCCTATAGCCTAGCTAATCTGGGGTCTGAACGATCGCGTGAGTTTTTCTCAGAAGGTAACTGGTATGCTGGCCTAGCCGCATGGCGCATGGGCAATTATGCGCTTTCTGCCAAGCATTTTTCTTATGTAGCCGCCAATCCACATAGTGGCGACTGGACCGGATCTGCAGGGGCTTTTTGGGCGGCACGCGCCAACACCATGATTGGGCAGCCTGAAAAATCAGTTGAGTATTTGCACCAAGCAGCCAAAGAAAAACATACCTTCTACGGCATTATCGCTGCGCGTCAATTGGGCCTTAATCTAACCTATGATTGGTCCCTGCCTGACATCAGCCAAGAAGGCCTTGAAAAATTAATGTCCTATCCGGCGATTGAACGCGCCATGGCCCTTCGTGAAGTTGGGCGTTTATCAGATGCGGATAAAGAATTTCGCCTGTTTTGGGGGCGTGAAGGTCGCCGCCACCAAACTGATTTGATTGCCCTTGCCGCCCACCTCAACCTGCCATCAGCACAGCTTATTTTGTCAAAAAATATGGCGAAATATAACATTGAGCTGCCTGACAGCGTGAAATATCCATTGCCCGATTGGCAACCGCGTTATGATGGCTTTCAGGTTGACCGCGCCTTGATGTTTGGCTGGATGCACCAAGAAAGCAACTTTATGACCCGCGCTCACAGTGGGGCTGGGGCCTATGGTTTGATGCAGGTTACTCCTTCAACAGCCAGCTTTATCATGAATGACCGCTCGCTTCGTGGCTCTCGCAAAAATGACTTGCTTATTCCTGATTTGAACATGCAAATCTCGCAAAAATACATGAAGCATTTGCTCGATGGCGATCCATCCGGTGCTAATTTCTTATGGTTTGCGGCGGCTTACAATGCTGGTCCCGGAAATTTGGTTAAATGGGAGCGCAAATCCCGCCACGGCGGCGATCCATTCCTGTTCATCGAAAGTTTAATTGCTTGGGAAACCCGCAACCATATTGAACGTGTTTTCGCCAATATGTGGATTTATCGCAATCGCCTTGGTCAACAGGCTCCTAGCCTTGACGCCCTTGCATCTGGGGCATGGCCTATTTATGAAAGCATTGATCATGAATATGGTTTCTTAACCACAGGCAATGCCGCCCTTTCTACCGAAGAGTAGCGCCAATAAAATAATAAAAACAATATGATAACAGAATCTCAAGGATACTTTTGACGATGACTGAAACGCTTGATTTTGTGCCTGTAAACATTGCCATCATGACAGTTTCTGATACCCGTGAGTTAGAGAATGATCGTTCTGGTGATATCTTGGTTGCAAGATTAAAGGCGGCAGGCCACAAACTTGCTGACCGCCAAATCATCAAAGATGATCAGTCCACGATCGTTGACCAACTGCAAACATGGATTGCTGACCCTAGCATTGACGTGGTGATTGCCACGGGCGGCACAGGCGTAACAGGCCGTGACGTTACCCCTGAGGCATTTCACACTGTCTATGACAAGGAAATCCCAGGGTTTGGTGAAATATTCCGCCTGCAAAGTTATAAAATCATTGGCACCAGCACCATCCAATCCCGCGCTACAGCTGGTGTTGCGGGTGGCACCTATCTCTTTGCCGTCCCAGGTTCACCCAGCGCCTGTAAAGACGCTTGGGACGGTATTCTCAACGAACAATTAGACAGTCGTCACAAACCCTGTAATTTTGTTCAATTGCTGCCTCGCCTTCAGGAAAAATAAATCTATTTAGAACAATATATTAGACGTTATTTTGTACATTTAACAAATTTGTACTTGATTTGTTCTTTTTGCTGTTCTATATTTTTTGTGTAAGCAGTTAAGTCCCCGCTTTCACTGCTTACATCGCTAATCTAACCGACCATCGGTTTATGGGGCACCTTGCCTTCGTCCTTATGCCCTATCATAACGCAAGGTGCCCCGCCCTGCTCTCTCGAATAGAGGGAGATGAATAACCCTGATTCATTTTGATGGCTTGGCTCATGAAAGAAGATGCATCTAACCATACCCGCCCTCCCCAACAAATGGGGTTTGAGCATTGTACTAAGCAATCAAGTCCTGAGTTACGATTAAAAGGGCGCGGCATTGCCAGTAACCAAACAAACCGCTTTGAATACCATCAGCGTACTGGCTTTGATGATGGGTGGCATCATCAAACTGATGACACGGCAAAAGTTAAAACCCAACTACATAATGATAACAGCAAAACAATCCTGACCCGTAATCAGTCACCTGATATACCGTTCGATCGCTCTATAAATCCTTATCGCGGCTGTGAACATGGCTGTAGTTATTGCTTTGCAAGGCCCAGTCACGCATATTTAGGCTTCTCTCCAGGGTTAGATTTTGAATCCCAAATCATGGTCAAAAAGGACGCAGCAAGTCTCCTTGTCAAAGAATTAAGCAATCCTCGATATGACGTTGCTCCTATTGCCCTTGGCAGCAACACAGACCCCTATCAACCGATTGAAAAGAAATTGATGATCACGCGCCAAATTTTAGAAGTTTTGGACCGTTATCAACACCCTGTTACCATTGTGACAAAGTCAGATTTGATCCTGCGTGATAAGGATATTTTAGCACGTATGGCCGCTAAAAACTTAGCGCGGGTCATCGTGTCAGTGACCACACTTGATCGCAAGTTGGCCAATAAGTTAGAACCCCGCGCCACCACACCTGGAAAACGCCTCGATGCCATACGTGAGCTGAACCAAGCAGGCATCCCGACTGGCGTGTTTATGGCACCTGTCATCCCCGGTTTGACTGATGTGGAACTAGAACGCATCTTATACGCCGCTAAATGTTCAGGCGCCGAAACTGCGCGCTATATCATGTTGCGTCTACCGCGCGAGGTGAAAGCCCTATTCACGGAATGGCTAAACACCCACTATCCCGCCAAAACAGAAAAGGTCCTAAACCAGTTAAGAAACATGCGTCATGGTCAATTAAATAACCCAACATTTTTCAATCGCTTTAAACCGGAAGGTGCCTTTGCCCAAATTTTTAGCAATCGTTTTCGCTTGCAAACCGAAAAGTTAGGCTTCAACAACAACGATAAACAGCCGCTTCGCTGCGATTTGTTTGACCCCCCACAGCAAGATACTCAGCAACTGTCGCTTTTTTAGCAACAACTCTTTGGTCATATAACATATTGTGTTGCAAGTTTTACAATCACCCGCATAATAGGCACCATCAAAAGTCCTTTGGGCCTACGTTATAGAAGCAAAAGGTAAGCGTAAGGGTAAGAACCAACTTGAACCGATTGCGCATAAAAAAAGCATATGGTGTGCTCAAACTTTGCATAGGGTGATTTATGAGTGAATTAGAAAATATCCACGCCTTTATTGCCACCGTCGAAACTGGCAACATGGCCCATGCAGCAAAACGGGTGCATATTACCAAATCGGTCTTATCACGCCGAATTTCTTCCTTAGAAGCCAATTTGGGCGTTCAATTATTCACCCGCAGCACCAAAGGTGTTACCCCCACCGATGCGGGTAATCAATATTATGAACGGATTAAAAACATTGTTGCCGAATTAGAAGATGCCAAAGAATGCTTATCAACGGATAAACAAGAGATTAAAGGCACCATCCGCTTAACCGCGCCTGAGGCGTATAGCCGGATGTTTTTAACTCCGTTGTTCATTGAAACCATGCGCAACAACCCTGACCTAAGTCTTGAAACCAATTTCACGGATCGTCTAACAGATATTGCTGCTGAGGGATATGACCTAGCTGTGCGCATTGGAAACCCAACCAGCAACAGCCTGATTGGCCGTCGTATCAGGGATATCAATATCTTAACCGTGGCCAGCCCAGACTATTTAAGGAAATTTGGTGAACCCCTTAAGCCACAAGACCTTAGCCGCCATCAATGTATTACCTACACCAACGCCGCCATGCCCAATCAATGGCATTATAATCATCAAGGCAAAGACATTTCTGTGAAAGTACCCACCATCTTGCAGTCCGACAGCGGTGATTTAATGACCCAAGCAGCGATTGCAGGGCTTGGGATTCTAAGCATTCCCGACTTTTTTGTGAGCGACGCCCTTGCACAAGGGCTGTTAGTGCCAATTTTAGGTGATTTCACCTCTCCCTCATTAGGTCTTTATATTTTGTATCCCGAAAAGCGACACATGAAATCAAGCGTACGTTTGCTGATTGATCGCCTGATCCAACACTGCAGCCTATCTTAATTCGTTGCAATATTCACAACAAGGCATTGCATAATCGCTATCTTGTGTTTCTCAATATGATAATTATCTTTGTGGCATGCGAACAGGGCAGCGATAAAATCTTATTCGCTGTTTGCTTCGTAGATATTATGAGATCTTAAGACCTGACGATTAGAAAAGATAAAAGGGATAGCAACATGGGATACTTAGCAGACGGAAAATGGCACGATCAATGGTATGACACCAAAAAAGAAGGTGGACGGTTTAAGCGCACCGAATCGCAATTTCGCCATTGGGTCACAACCGATGGATCTGCAGGCCCCAGCGGTGATGCGGGTTTTAAAGCTGAAAGCGGGCGTTATCATCTTTATGTCTCACATGCTTGTCCGTGGGCAAACCGCACTATGATTTTACGTGCTTTAAAAGGCCTAGAAGATCATATCAGCGTTTCTGTGGTTCACCCATTAATGCTGGATAAAGGCTGGACCTTTGAGAAAGGCGATGGTGTGATCTCAGATCCCATTAATCAAGCTGAGTATATGTATCAGGTATATCTTGCCGCCGATGAAGATTATTACGGGCGTGTAACAGTTCCTGTTTTATGGGACAAGAAATCCAACACCATTGTTAGCAACGAATCGGCTGAAATTATTCGCATGCTGAACAGCGCCTTTAATGACATTGCCGCTAATCCAAAGCTTGATCTCTACCCCAGCGATCTGCGCTCTGATATTGATGAGATCAACGCCATGGTGTATGACAATGTTAATAATGGCGTTTATAAAGCAGGCTTTGCCACAACTCAGGAGGCGTATGAAGAGGCGCTTTATCCACTGTTTGAAACATTGGAAAAGCTGGAAAGTATCCTTGCCAACAAACGATACCTATTAGGTGACACCCTAACAGAGGCAGATATTCGCCTGTTCACCACCATCATTCGCTTTGATCCTGTTTATGTGGGACATTTTAAGTGTAATTTAAAACGCATCAAAGACTTTCCCAATTTGTCAGGCTGGATGCGTGAGATATATCAAATGCCCGGTATTGCAGACACCATTCACATGGACCATATTAAAACCCACTATTACAGCAGCCACACGATGATTAATCCAACTGCCATCGTGCCCGCTGGCCCAGAATTAGACCTCACCAGCCCACACGGCCGCGATCATCTAAAACTAGCTGCTTAGAAAAGGACCAACCATGCGTATCGTAAAAAGAATTATGGATTCTATGCCAACCTCAGACGGGGCCGGTGTTAAATTAAAGCGCGTTATTGGCCGCCCTGGCCTTGATCAGATTGACCCTTTTTTAATGCTGGATGAATTCTATTCAGACAACCCTAATGATTATATTGCAGGGTTCCCGAACCACCCCCACCGTGGCTTTGAAACCCTGACCTATATGATTGAGGGTAAAATGCGCCATGAAGATAATCATGGTGGTAATGGACTTTTAGAAACAGGTGGCGCGCAATATATGACCGCAGGTCGTGGTGTTATTCATTCAGAAATGCCTGAACAAACAGATGGCTTAATGCGCGGCTTGCAATTATGGATCAATTTACCCGCAGATAAGAAAATGACTGAACCGCGTTATCAAGACCTGCAATCGGCTGATTTGCCTGTTTATGAAAAAGATGGTGCTCGCGTCAAATTGGTCTCAGGCAGCATCGATGGTCATACCAGCCCAGCCTTGTCCGCTCATTTTGAACCGCTTTATCTTGATGTCACCATGCAAAAGGGGCAGATGACCAGCTTTACGCCAGACGATGACATGGATGGTTTCATTTATGTCTTAGACGGCAAAATTAAAGCAGGCCCAAAAGACAGTGCGCGGCAATCTGTGCAGGCGGGCAAAATGGCTGAATTGCAAGGTGATGGCGACCTAACCATCGAATCAAAGGCCGATACAAGCCGCTTTGTTATTATCATGGGTAAGCCCATCAAAGAACCCATTGCCAAATATGGTCCCTTTGTCATGAATACGCGTCAGCAAATTATTGAAGCCGTGCAAGATTATGAAGCGGGCAAGTTCTAATCATCCGCCTCGCTTCTTTGTAAAAAGTAAAATCGCATCCAAATTCGACCAACGGACATTTGGGTGCGATTAATTGCTTCAAGCCCTCTTGTTTTAAGAAAAATCGTCCTTATCTAAAATATATCGAAGGAAAAAACGGCAAAGAACCGTATAACCTTATGATAGTAAAAAAAGGCCGTAAGAGCCAAATACGTTTGACAGCGAGTGATGTAAATAGAAAGGACGACCCATGTACACCTATCCCCTTAGCGGGCAATCGGCAACCCGCCGATATGCAGCCGCAAACTCATCTTCACGACGCAATCGCCGCACCCGCCGTATGTGCCGCAACACGTCTGTGATCCCTAAGCAAAATATAACCCTCCATTAATTGAACGCTTTGGATTTAAAGTTTTGGTTCGGGAGGCCGCAGCTTACCCTCTGCCCCTCACCCTCTCAAGGCACTCCCGGACCAGATCCTATGCTTCTATTTGGTCGCACCCCATCGGCCTAATAGAAAAAAGAACCCCTCAAGATCTCTTCCCCAGAGGTCTCTCTCTCCGCCCTCTTCCTTACCCCTGGAAGAGGGCTTGTTCTTTTATGGCCTGTTGGGTAACAATAAAGTCATGTCGCTTTTTAAAGATATCATCATAGATACTGGCCCCGACTTTGTTGAGGAAGACAAATTATGCCAGCAGCTCAATAACCCCAATTCTATTATTGCGGGGGTTGATGAAGCTGGCCGTGGCCCTTGGGCTGGCCCCGTGGTTGCGGCGGCTGCTATCCTTGACGCGCGAGACTTTCCAGAGGGTCTTAATGATTCGAAAAAACTCAGCAAGAAAAAGCGTGATGCCCTTTACCCTCTCATTATGGAAAAGGCTCAGGTAGGCATTGGCATTGCCACTGTAGAGGAAATTGACCAAACCAACATCCTTGCGGCCTCGCTTTTGGCGATGGTGCGCGCGGTGGAAAATTTACCTGTCGCTGTCGATGGGATTTTGGTTGATGGCAACCGCGAACCACCCACTGATTTGCCAAAAAAATGCTTAATCAAGGGTGATAGTCGCTCCTTATCGATTGCTGCGGCCAGTATAATTGCAAAAAATTTTCGCGATAAAATCATGTCAGATTTGGCAAAAATTCACCCAGAATATGGTTGGGACAAAAACGCAGGATATGGTGTTCCCAAACATATCAATGCGCTAAGACTTGTGGGTGTGACCCCTCATCATCGCAAATCCTTTGCCCCCATAAAACGCATTTTAGATGAAGACTCAGACACAAGCTACTGATTCCATTGAAAATTTTTTATTGACAATTCTCACCCTTTTGACTCAAACTCCAAAGTCCGAGCGATACAAATCGAGTCGAAATATCAAAAAAAGCAAAATTTAGCTCTCTCTTTGAGGCGGGTTTTTTTGCTTCTAGAAAGATCAAAAAAGATCGAAACAGGGAAAGTTTTATGGCACGGACGAAGGCCGAAAAAATTGAATTACCGCTGGACCAGATTCTGCAAGGGGACTGCATTGAACTGATGAACAGCTTACCGGAAAAATCCATTGATGTGATTTTTGCCGATCCTCCATACAATATGCAATTGGGGGGTGATCTTCATCGTCCTGACAATTCTAAGGTTGATGCCGTGACCGATCATTGGGATCAATTTGACAGTTTTGACGCTTATGATAAATTTACCGCTGATTGGTTAATGGCGGCACAGCGCATTTTAAAAGACAATGGCACCATTTGGGTGATTGGCTCTTATCACAATATTTTCCGGGTTGGCGCCAAACTTCAGGACCTGGGTTATTGGATTTTGAATGATGTCATTTGGCGCAAGTCAAACCCTATGCCAAACTTCAAAGGCACCCGCTTTACCAATGCCCATGAAACCATGATTTGGGCAGGAAAATCAGACAAAGCGCGCCGTTACACCTTTAATTATAACGCCATGAAGGCCTTAAATGGTGACGTGCAAATGCGCTCTGACTGGACACTACCTATCTGTAATGGAAATGAGCGCGTGCGTGTCGATGGTCAAAAGGGGCACTCAACCCAAAAACCTGAGGCCCTGTTGCACCGCGTTATTTTGTCTAGTACCAATCAAGGTGACATTATTCTTGATCCGTTCTTTGGCTCTGGTACCACAGGCGCGGTTGCAAAACGTCTTGATCGTCGCTTCATTGGGTTGGAACGCGAGACAAAATATGTCGAACTAGCCACCAATCGTATCAAGAATATTGAACCACTTGATGATAGCGCCCTAAAGGTTACACCTGCGAAACGACAAGAACCACGCGTAGCTTTTGGCACATTGGTTGAACGCGGCATGCTTAAACCAGGCACCAAATTATATGGCCCTAATAAACGCCATGCTGCCACGGTTCGCACCGATGGGACATTGGCTGTGAAAGATCATACTGGATCAATTCACCAAGTTGGTGCCCATGTGCAAAATGCACCATCCTGTAATGGTTGGACCTATTGGCATGTAGAAAACGGCAACCAGATGGTGCCAATTGATGCCTTTAGACAAAAAATTCGCTCAGAAATGGCGGCGAATTAAAGATTAGTTAAACGAATTCTCTGGCTACCTGTGGGGATGGGGAGTCAGAGGGGCTGCAAAAGGTCGCTTGCTATCCCTTTTGTAGCTTTTCTTGGGGTGTGGGGAACCACACCCCTTTTTTTTAGCTCTCGCCCTACTCCTGTTTAGGCCCACTCAATAGCGGCCTGCGTCAATACAATATCGTACAAGCGCATCATTTGCCCATGACAGGCGCCATCAAAAGAGACTGCTACCAAATGATATTAATAAGCTAATACCCAAATATAACTAACCACCCCTTATTTTAACAAGGCGTGCTTAATAATTTTCATCATAACAGTGGGTAATGCCAATTTTTCTAGTTCATTTAGGTTAAAAATGTCATTTTCAGCGTTATTTCTTGTAATTTCTTGTAACTTCAGAGGGTTTTCTGTGCATAACACCACTTTTACATCAAAATGAAAATGGGTGAAGGTATGGCGCACCAGACCATCAATCATCTGCCAGTCCCCAACTACGTGATGATCGAATAAAATCTCGCTATCGGGGGTATCGTTGGTCTTTGGCCCGGCCGCAAATAGATTTTCCAGATTAGCTGTTCTTATATCACCTTTTACCCATTCCGATGTGGGTACTTCACGCATGCCTGCAAGCATACCTTTTTGCGGCCGTTTAGGTAAATAAATAGATGTCTCATTAGCCCAAACATAGGCCACAGCATGCCTTAGTGGCTTTTCTTTCTTAGGCGCTTTAAGCGGATATTTTTCTTCATCTCCAGCCCCATGAGCATCACACATATCCTTCAAAGGACATAATAAGCAGGTGGGTTTTGTGGGCGTGCAAATCCCCGCCCCTAGGTCCATTAATGCCTGTACATAATCATGATTGCGTTTATCTGGAACCGTCGCTTTTAGCAACGCCTTAACCTTCTCCTTGACCTTTGGCAATGGCTCTGACAGGCGATGAAGGCGGGTAAAAACCCGCTCAATATTGCCATCAACGGGGGCGGTGGCTAGGGAAAAGGCAATAGCCCCAATGGCCGCAGCGGTATAATCACCAATGCCAGGCAATGATTTCAACAAAGCCTCATCGGCAGGAAACTGGCCATCAAAGCGCGTTACGACCTCGCCTGCGCATTTATGCAGGTTCCGCGCTCTTGCATAATAACCCAGCCCTGCCCATTCAGCCAGCACCTCTTCTTGATCAGCCTTTGCTAGATCCTGCACTGTAGGCCACTTTTCGATAAACTTGGTAAAATAAGCCCCCACCGTTGCCACCGTGGTTTGTTGCAACATCACCTCTGACAGCCAAACATGATAAGGGTTCGCTAGCTGATCTGTCTTTTCAGGTCCCGCCTTTGTACGCCAGGGCAAATGCCGCCCTTGACGGTCATACCAAGGTAAAAGCGCTTGGGAAACGGGTTTCGATTTGGCTGTTGTTTTCCTCATAAAGGGCTTATAACCTTAAAGTAGGTAAAAGAAAACTGCTGATAAGCACCATCAATCTCTAAAATGATTTTATGTCCATAGCTGATATATAGCGCAGGTGATAGCTACCATGGCAAAAAGCGCCAAGAATAAAAATGTAACCTTTGATAGGCGCAAGCGCGCCTCGCGCCTAAATGACCTTGTGCCGAAAGAAGCGCGCCGCTATATGCGTAAAATGGGCTTTACCCAAACTGAAATTGTCACCCATTGGGGTGATATTGTCGGTCAATCAATGGCTGAGCGCACCTTGCCAGAGCGCCTAACATTTCCACGTGGCAAACGCAACAAGGGCACCCTTTATATTGCTTGTGATGCAGGCTGGGCACTGGAATTGCAGCACCTTCAACCGCTATTGCTAGAACGCATAAACGGTTTTTTTGGTTATAAAGCTGTGGCTAAAATATCGGTCTCCCAAACCCCGCAGTCCTTTCTTAAAAAGCGCATGCCACAAGCCAAAAAAGACATTGTACTTAACGACGATGATCAAAAACAACTAACCGCCCTAATAGGCAACACCAAAGATGACGACATGCGCGCCATCTTAGAGCGTCTTGGCAAGGCCGTTTTTGCCAATGAGAAAAAATAAATCCATCACACATTTTTTATGCCATTCATTTTGACAAGTTTTTCGCCCTGCCCTAATGTGCAACTCAAATTTCAGAAAAACAAATAAAGATAACTAGGGAAAAATTCATATTATGAAACTAAGCAAATGGATCAAGCCCAGCTTTATAGCTCTTAGCGTTTTAACCATAAGCGCGTGTGGAGAAGGCGGCAATGACGGCCACAATCATGATGATGGTGCCATTGACATTCCTGAACATATCAGCGCCTACAGTGGGCAAGACTGGTCCAAAACCATCACGGCAACTGAAACCCAAGATGGCGTCGTAACGGGCGACTTTCTTATTGGCAACCCAGACGCCCCTGTGTTGATTGAGGAATATGCCTCCCTCACCTGTGGGCACTGTGCTAATTTTCACATCAATATGCTTCCCACCGTTAAAGAAAGCTATATCAAGGCAGGCGTTGCACGCTTACAGCTTAAAAACTTGGTCCGCGATGGTAGTGATGTCGCTGCCGCGAAATTAGCCCGCTGCATGGGCCCTGATAAAGGCTATGTGATGCTGGATACCTTGTTCACCAACCAGCAGTTTTGGGCCGGTCAAAATGCCGCAAAATTGGTTGATTACGCCCGTGAAGCAGGCATGAGCCGCGCCGCCTTTGACCGTTGTCAAAGCAATGGCACCTTGCAGCAAAACTTAATGGAAACCCTAAAAGAAGCCGATAGCCGAGGCGTAACGGGCACACCGACCTTTTTTATTAATGGCGAAAAAATTGACTTTCACGGCCTTTCAGATTTGATGAATGCCCTGAAAATGACACAATAACCGCAAAATATGCGAACAAATACAGATCCCAAGTACAGATCATTGCGTTGATGAGGAATAAAAACATATGACACAAACAACAAAACCCCTTTTTGCCGCCTTAACAGGGGCCCTTGCTCTGGCAGCAGCTAGCTTTTTACCGACCAGCACCGTGAATGCTGCACCTCTACAGGCAGATAAAGACTGGTCTAATCACTTCACCGGCACCAATGTTGAAGGCAATATGGTGATGGGTGACCTGATCATTGGTAACCCAGATGCCGAAATTGAGATTGTTGAATATGCTTCGCTTACATGCCCGCATTGCGCAAACTTCCACACCAACATTTGGCCTGAAATTCAAGAAAAATACATTAAATCTGGTGAAGCAAAGCTGGTGTTCAGAAACTTTGTGTTCAATGCAATTGATTTAAGCGCGTCTAAATTGGTGCGTTGCACAGGCTCAAACCGTGCCCCTGCCATGTTAAGCGCTTTATTTAAAACCCAAAATGTTTGGGTGCGTGATCCGCAAAACGAACTGACCAAAACCGCGCGTTTAGCAGGTCTTAACAAAGCTGGCTTTGATGCCTGTATGAGCAACACAGCCTTGCAAAATGCTCTAATTGAAATGACCGGCGAAGCAACCCGTGCAGGTGTTACCGGTACCCCAACCTTCTTTGTTAATGGCGACAAGGTTGACGAGGTTCGTGAAGCCAGCGACCTAATCGAAGCCATCGAAGACGCTAAATAAGCAGTGAACAAGGGTTAAGCTTAAGCACTTTTACATAGATCTTAGCGATTCGCTTCAAACCCAAAAACATACCTTTAAGAAGGCACAATCATGAATTTGATCGTGCCTTTTTTCGTTTAAGCCGCAAAAACGCCCTAAATTATCCCCAAATTCAGGCTTAAATCGCAAAAAGCTGTGGATAACTAGAATTTCCACTAGCAAGTTTTTGAAACTGCACACATACTACATATTGTGTTTGGTTGTTTTAATCACACTAATAATTGACAATCTGCACAAATGGGGCGTTAGCCAATCACCATTGGGCACCATCAAATTTAAAGCCTGATGATCTTGATTTTTTTAGGGTGAGGAAGAGCTTTATTCCTCAAAACCCCGAAAGTCAAACTGGCTAGCAAAAAAACATGGGGTAAAACTGGATATGCAATTTAAACGCATACGCCTAAGTGGCTTCAAATCTTTTGTCGATCCGACCGAGCTGCATATTGAGCGCGGCCTGACAGGCGTGGTTGGCCCCAATGGTTGTGGTAAATCTAACTTGCTAGAGGCCATCCGCTGGGTGATGGGCGAGAACCGCGCCAAGTCACTGCGGGGATCAGGCATGGATGATGTTATTTTTGCCGGCACCTCAAAACGACCCGCGCGTAATTTAGCTGATGTAACCCTCACCCTTGATAATAGTAACCGTACTGCACCGGCTGAATTAAATGATTCTGATGAATTGGAAGTATCTCGCCGAATTGAGCGCGAATCAGGTTCAGCCTACCGCCTAAATGGCAAGGATGTGCGTGCCAAAGACATTCAGTTATTATTTGCCGATGCCGCAACCGGGGCGCACTCACCCGCCCTTGTCAGCCAAGGTCGTATTGGTACCATCATTAACGCCAAACCCATTCAACGTCGTCAAATTTTGGAGGAAGCGGCAGGCATTTCAGGCCTTCACAGCCGTCGTAAAGAGGCTGAAAGCCGATTACGTGCTGCTGAAAACAATCTACTGCGTTTACATGATGTGATGGCGCAACTGGAAAATCAATTATCGTCCCTAAAACGCCAAGCCCGCCAAGCCACGCGTTATCGTAACATTTCTGGAGACATTCGTCGCGCAGAAGCGATCCAGCTATATCTGCGTTGGCGCACCGCTGATGAGGCGGTGATGGAAACCGAAAAGCTTTTCAATCAATCGCACAGCATTGTGGCTGATCTAACCAAACGGGTTTCTGAGCTGACCCGAGAAGAGGCTGAATTGGCAGAGAAACTGCCACAATTACGCCAAACCGAAGCTGAAGCCGCCGCCGCCCTGCACCGCCTGCAAGTGGCCCGTGAAAATATTGACGCCGAAGAAGCCCGCCTAAAAAACACCCAACAAGAATTGCGCGATCGCTTACAGCAAATTCAGGCGGACAAGGCCCGTGAAGCTGAAAATCAAGGCGATGCCAATGCCGCCTTTAAACGTTTGGATGAAGAATTACAGGCTATTGAAGCCGATAAAGACAAATCGAAAGAACAAGAAAAAGCCGCTGGCGACCGCATGCAACAGGCCCATAAAGCAGCAAACGAGGCAGAAACCCGCTATGATGCCCTATCGCGTGATATTGCCGCCATTCGGGCCAAGCGAGAAAGCCTGCAAAATGAACTAGACAGCATAACCCGCAGGGTTGAGCGTTTATCTGGCGAAAAACAACGTATTCATAGTGAGTTACATGATTTAACTGAAAATGACCCCGGGGTTGCGGCCCTAAAACAGGCCGAAGAACGCATGGCATTGGCGGAAGAAGAATTAGAAAAAACCCGCCAATTGGTGCGCGATTGCGAGCAAAAACGCCTAAACGCCAATGAGGTGCGCGATCAAGCAAAAGCCACCCTTAGCGAGAACCAGAATGTTCTTTCTGAAATTAATGCTGAGATTAGTGGTTTGGATAAATTGCTGTCCATGGGGCGCAAAAAAGCCACCAGCGCCATTGTCGATGATCTAACAGTACAGTTAGGGTTTGAAAAAGCGCTGGGTGCGGCCCTTGGTGATGATCTTGAGGCGTCGACCAACAGTGACAATGATGAATATTGGCACAGCCTGCCTGATTATGAGGATCAAACCACCCTGCCTGAAGGCATCGCACCTTTAAGTGATTATGTTAAAGCGCCATCCACCCTTAAGCGCAGGCTGGATCAAATTGGCGTGGTCGAAAGCGAAGACATAGGCCATCAGCTGATGCAGGACCTAAAACCCGGCCAGCGCTTGGTCACCAAGGATGGTGCTTTTTGGCGCTGGGATGGCTTTGTGCGCAGTGCCAAGGCACCAACTGCAGCGGCCATTCGCCTGCAACAACGCAATCGCTTGAAAGAATTAACCAACGATCAAGAAAATGCTCAAAAGCAAATTGACAAGGCCGAAGAAGCCTATCAGCTTGCCGTCACTCAATTTGCCGCTGCTAATGAGGAAGAAAAGCAAGCGCGATCGGTGCGCGGCACCGCTGAACGTGAAATAGGCTCGGCACGGTCTGATTATCAAAAAGCAGAAAAAGACAGCCAAGAGCGCAGCCAACGCATTGCTGCTTTAAAAGAAGCGGACACCCGCTGCCAAAACGATCTGGAAGAAGCAATCCAACAGCAAGAGACACTAAAAGAAAAGGTCGCAGACCATCCTGAGGTTGGCACACAGGGTGAAAAATTGGATGCCGCCCGCCAAGCCATGGAAGCGGCCCGCGCCACCTTGGCAGAAAAGCGCGCTGATTTTGATGCCCTGATTCGCATGCGCGGCGAGCGAGATCAGCGCCTCCAAAACATCGCTAAAGAACGTGAAGCATGGCAATCCCGCCTATCACGCGCCAATAGCCAACTCTCCTTATTGGATGAACGTTATAGCGAAACCGAAAAACAGCTAAACGGCCTTAAGCTTGACCCAGAAGAAATGCAAAATCGCCGAAAAGCCTTGATCGAGCAGGTTGAAAAGTCACAAGCGACCCGCAAACTAGCCGCCGACAAACTAGCCGCGGCAGAAAAACTGGTTTCAGAAAAAACCGCTGAATTACGCAGCGTCCAATCACAAATGACTGACAAGCGCGAAGAGCGTGTGCGCTTTGAAGGTGTGATGGAAAACCATAAAAGCCGCAAACAAGAATTGGCCATACTGATCGGTGAAAAATTTGAATGTCCGCCAAGCCACGTCCTAGAAAAGGTTGAAATTAGCGACCCAGACAGCCTTCCTGACCAAGAAAGCATCGATGGCAAGTTAGAGCGCCTTAAATCTGAACGTGAACGTTTGGGGGCGGTGAACCTGCGCGCAGATACTGAATTAGAAGAAGTAAGCGGCCAACTTAATCACCTGATTGATGAAAAAACCGACCTTGAAGAGGCCATTGGTCGCCTGCGCCAAGGCATTAATGGCCTAAACCGTGAGGGGCGCGAGCGCATGCTGAAAGCTTTTGAAGAAGTGAATGAGCATTTCTCAGACCTTTTCACACGACTTTTTGGCGGCGGGCAAGCCCATTTGGAACTGGTCGAATCGGATGATCCTTTAGAAGCTGGGTTAGAGATTATGGCATCGCCACCCGGTAAACGCCTGCAAAACCTAGGGCTTTTATCAGGCGGAGAGCAAGCCTTAACCGCGCTTAGCCTTATCTTCGCAGTGTTCATGACCAACCCCGCACCCATTTGTGTGCTGGATGAGGTTGACGCGCCTTTAGATGATGCCAATGTGGAACGCTTTTGTAATTTGCTTGATCAAATGATTGATTTAACCGAAACCCGCTTTTTAATTGTAACCCATAATGCCGTCACAATGAGCCGCATGGACCGCTTGTTTGGTGTGACCATGGCAGAGCGCGGTGTGTCGCAATTGGTGTCTGTGGACCTTGAGGCAGCAGAGAATCTCCAAGCAGCAAGTTAAGCGATGAAGCCTTATGGTCTGTTGTTATCGCTCTTGAAATGTTATTATATTACAAGGGGTTATAATTTTATTATTCAAGCTTGACAAGCGGGGGTGCCATCACTATGTTGCAGGCGCCTTTTCAGGCTGACTTTTAAGTTAAAAATCGCTGAATTCAGCGGTTTTTGAAAGGGAAAGTAAGACATGCGATCGAACAATGATTCTGATCAAAATCAAGAAAAACTTGATAAATTTGATCAACGCCTGTCTAAAGCCCAAAAAGTACAGGATGAAAAGCGGCCGAAAGAACAGGCTAATAATGCTGCTGGCATGGCTTATCGTATGGCAATGGAATTGGTTGTTGCAGTTGCGGTAAGTGGCTATATCGGACATTGGCTTGATCAATATTTCGAAACCAAACCGTGGCTAATGTTAGTCATGATCTTATTCGGAATGGCGGCTGGATTTAAAAATGTCCTGCGGACGGCGTCAAGGATGACCACGACGGCTGCAAATAAGGACAGCAAAGAAGAAAAATGACTGCATTGGTCAATATAGTGACTATATGGCTTGCGGTTTGATCATTTTTGCATTAAATGGGTCACAACTGTGGAATTCCTGACGGAAATTATGACGATTTCTGTCCTTAAAAATTGAGGGTAAGCCCGTGGCTGAACAGCAAAGTCCGCTTGAGCAATTTGAGATTAAGAAAATCTTTGATTTAGAATTGGCTGGATTCGATATTTCTTTCACCAACTCTTCACTTTGGATGTCAATCGCCGTCATCGCCTGTACCATCTTTGTCTTAGGTGGCATGAGCAAAGCCAGCATCGTTCCTGGTCGTTGGCAGTCGATGGTTGAAATGGCTTATGAATTTATTGCTAAAATGCTGAACGAGGCCGTTGGCCCCGAAGCCCGCAAGTTCTTCCCCTTTGTTTTCACGCTGTTCATGTTCATCCTGTTTGTAAATATTTCAGGCATGATTCCGGGCAGCTTTACCGCCACTAGCCACATTGCTGTAACCTTTGCCTTGGCAGCGTTTGTCTTTATCGGCATTACGATCTTCGGATTTATGCGCAACGGTCTTGGTTACCTTAAATTGTTTATGCCTTCTGGCATTCCAATGGCCATGGCGCCGTTCTTAATACTTATTGAAGTTATCTCTTACCTAACACGTCCTATTAGCTTGTCTGTTCGTTTGTTCGCAAACATGACAGCAGGTCACATTATGTTGAAGGTAATTGCTAGCTTTGCTGTTATGTTGGGCCCTGTCTGGTTTTTCCCAGTATTGTTCAACGTAGCTCTCACTGGTTTGGAGTTTTTGGTTGCCGTGCTTCAAGCCTATGTGTTCTCAATGCTTTCATGCATTTACTTGAACGATACCTACCACGTCGACCACTAGAATTTTTTAATCGATCTTTGGATCAAACGTTACGTTATAGAGGAAATTGATATGACTCCTGAAGCTGCAAAATTTATTGGTGCTGGTTTAGCCTGTTTCGCATTAATCGGTGCCGGTATCGGTATCGGTAACATCTTTGCCAACTTCTTGGCAGGTGCATTGCGTAATCCTTCTGCTGCTGACGCCCAGTGGGGCCGTGCACTATTGGGCTTCGCACTTGTGGAAGCAACTGGTCTATTCGGTCTAGTAATCGCTTTCATGATCTTGTTCGCCTAATCCAAGTTAAGTCCAATCAACAGAGGTGGGCGGTGTAAAAACCGCCCAATGACGGTATGCCGCAGATAGATATATCCACTTTTGGCTACCAGATTTTCTGGTTGTTTGTGACCTTTGCTGTTCTTTATTTCTTCATGGCCAAACGTGGCTTGCCGAAAGTGGCAGAAGTTTTAGAAGAGCGCGAAGAACGCATCACCAGCGATCTGGATCAAGCTGCCAAACTTCGTGAAGAAGGTGTTGAGCTTGAAGCCGCTTATGAGAAAACACTTGCTGACGCAAAAGCCAGTGCTAGCCAATCCATCAAGGAAGTTCGTGAAACCATGAAATCTTCTTTGGAAGATCGCCGTGCTAAGGCTGATGCTGATATTGCCAAGCGTATTTCTGCGGCAGAAGATGCTGTTGCCAAAGCCAAGGCTGATGCCATGGTTGAATTGGAAAGCATCGCTGTTGAAGCATGTCAAGCCATCGTCGGTAAAGTTGCCGGCGTTGAGGTTGATGCTGCTGCTGCCAAGAAAGCTGTTAAAGCTCAACTGACTGCACAATCAGGGAAGGATGCATAATGGACGCATTTTTGAACAATACTACCTTGGTTGTTGGTCTTTCATTCGTTATCTTCGTTGCTCTCATTATTTGGAAGCGCGTGCCTGCTATGATCGGAAAGTCTCTTGATGAGCGTTCTGATAAAATTAAAGCAGAGATTGAAGAAGCCCGTCAGTTGAAAGAAGATGCCCAGTCTTTGCTTGCTCAATTCCAACGTAAGTCTCGCGATGCTCAAAAAGAAGCTGATGCGATGATTGCGCAAGCGAAAGAAGAAGCTGACCATTATCAAAAAGAAGCAATCGCTAGCATGGATGCTCTACTTGAGCGCCATCAAAAAGCGGCGGAAGAGAAAATCGCCCAGTTGGAAACCAACGCGGTGAAAGAAATCTCTGCGGCTGCGGTTGAAGTTGCTGTTAATGCTGCCCGTCAGATCATTGATCAAGACTTGGCTGCTAAAGACAAAAACAAACTTGTTGATGACGGTATCAGTGGTTTGAAAGACAGCCTTCACTAGGTTTCTCTATAATAGAACAAAATAATAAAGCTCGGATCTCACAATGATCCGAGCTTTTTTTATGGGTTAGATGTTACGGAACTTTGGCCAAGAAGACACCATCATTCCTAAATTGAAAATGCTCAACCAAGATCACCTCAAACCTAAATAAACATAAGGCCCCCAGCACCAAGCTGTTCTCAGCCCAAGGCATCATACCCCCTAAGGCACCATCAGCATCAGGATTAACAAGCAAGGCCGTCGGTGTTTGTTAGTGGCTTGTCGGTATCACTAGAGGAATATGAAAGCTTGATAGAACCCCTATCAGCCCTCACCGGCCATAATAAGAAGCTTTTGGGCGGTTCTCACGTGCAATTCTTCAATCATCTTGCCTTTGTGGGTGACGACGCCCTTACCCTCAGCCTTGGCGGCTTCGAAAGTGGCAATTAATTGCTTGGCGTCTTCAACCTGATCAGGGGTTGGCGTCCACATTTGATTGGCAAGATCAATTTGCTTAGGATGGATCAAACATTTGCCATCAAACCCCAAAATAACACCCAATTGCGCGTCCGCTGCGTAGCCGTGTTCATTCTCAAGGTCATTATAAACCACGTCTAAGACGGTTAAGCCGTAGGCCTTGGCGGCCATAACGGTGCGTGATGCGGCATAAAGCAGGTTTCCGCGCCCAGGAATATGGGGCACATTCATTTCAGCCGACAAGTCATTACCTCCCAGTAACAACCCTCCCTCACGGTGAGATTGCGATAGTTTTTCGGCAATATCATCAACCTTTAAAATTGCCATCGGGGTTTCAATCATCGCCCATAGTTGGACCGATGTCTCAACACCCGCCTCGTCTAACATGGCAAGGGCTTGTTCTATGTGCTGAACGCTTTCAACCTTGGGGAATATAACCGCATAAATAGGTAAGCCTTTAAGGGCCGCCACATCCCGCTGCTGCCACTGGCTAGAAAAACCATTGACGCGAATGACAAACTGCTTGGACGCCGCGGTCACCTCAGCAGGCTTATCAGCAAAAAAAACCTGAACCAGTTCACGCGCCTCATCTTTTTTGTCTGGCGCTGTAGCATCTTCTAGGTCGAATACCACGGCATCTGCCGCCAAATCCAACGCCTTTTCCAAGGTCCGTGGATTACTTCCCGGCATAAACAAAACAGATTTCAACGGCACAAATTCAGTCATAGCTCTCTCCCCAAAGCTGATAAATTTATTTAGGTTTTATTGGCTCAAATGCTTATTGATCAGGGTTTCGGCGATTTGGACGGCGTTTAGGGCTGCGCCTTTGCGCAAGTTATCAGACACCACCCACATGTTTAGGCCATGTTCAACGGTTTCGTCCTTGCGGATGCGACTGATGAAAGTGGCGAAATCACCAACGCATTCAAGCGGGGTGACATAGCCTCCGTCTTCGCGCTTATCCACCACCATACAGCCCGGAGCCTCACGCAATAATTTACGCGCTGAACCTGGTGTGATTGGCTCATGAAACTCAACATTCACTGCCTCAGCATGACCTACGAATACAGGAACGCGCACCGCTGTGGCGGTTAGTTTAATATCGGCACCCATAATTTTGGCGGTTTCAGACGCCATTTTCCATTCTTCTTTGGTGTCGCCATTACCCATGAAGCGATCAATGTGCGGGATCACATTAAAGGCAATTTGTTTGGTGAAATTTTCAGGTGTTACCGGATCATTCACAAAGATAGCGCGGGTTTGGGTAAATAATTCATCCATGGCATCGTTACCAGCGCCAGATACTGACTGATAGGTGGCAACAACAACACGTTTAATCTTGGCTTCGGCATGCAAAGGCTGCAATGCGACCACCAACTGCGCCGTTGAGCAGTTTGGATTGGCAATGATATTTTTAGCCGTATAGCCTGAAATGGCCTCGGCATTGACCTCTGGCACGATCAAAGGGACATCTTCATCCATGCGGAAGTGGGATGAATTATCAATAACCACACAGCCAGCCTTACCCGCAATGGGAGCAAACTTTTCAGAAACCGAGCCACCTGCAGCAAAAAAGGCAATATCGGTGCCTTTAAAATCATATTGTTCAAGATCTTCTACACGGATAGGGGTATCACCATAATAAACGTCTTGACCCTTTGATTTGCGGCTAGCCAACGCGATAACTTGATCAGCGGGGAACCCACGCTCCGCCATGATCGATAATATCTCACGACCAACAACACCCGTTGCTCCCACAATTGCTACTTTATAACCCATGTCTGGTTCCTTAAGCTTTTCATCAATAAGACGCGCCCGATAAAAAGACGCAGAAAGGCGACTTCCCCGCCATTCAGGAGAAATCGCCCTTAAAAACTAGCCAACATCCATTAAAACGCAGGAGAGGCACGATCCATTTGGCCCGCGCACCTCGCCAAGCTTTTTTAATGGCGGATTGCCTTAGCGTTTACGCTCGGCAATACGAGCTGCTTTACCGCGTAGATTGCGCAAGTAGTACAATTTAGCACGACGTACTTTACCGCGACGAACAACTGTAATGCTGTCAACGTTTGGAGAGAACAATGGGAACACACGCTCC
>CAKZLM010000082.1 GCA_937126915.1 uncultured Alphaproteobacteria bacterium | reverse complement strand
CAAACAGAAGTTATCAAACCAAGTGATAACACCTTGCAACTTAACACCATTAACCAAGAACACAGTCACGGGTGTTTTCGTTTTACGCACATTATTTAAGAAGACATCTTGTAAGTTTTGATTTTTATCAGACATATTTTTGTCCATTCTTTTTTATATTTTAAGGGCAATGATTGATCATTGCGATTACTCATCAGCATGCCCGACCCCCAATTCAGCCAGTCATTGTTCCAACGCTTTATATATAAACGGAAAAATCCCCCGTTCGTCAATAGTAGATGTCTTTTTTTTCGCACTCATGGGTCGTTTTTTTAGCGATCCCAAAAGATTTTATAAAAAATAGCTAAGGCCAACGCCCCTTCTACCCGCCCAAAAATCATTAAAATAATTAAGACAGACTGCTCAATCACGCCAAACTGATAATAACCATCAAAACTGGGATCAATAAACTGCACCGCAGGACCTGCACTGCTAAACGCTGCTAGCACTGAAGAAAGAGAGGCTGAGAAGGAATGTTCAAAGGCACTAATCACCAGCGTAGCAATAACCACCAAAAACAAGCCTGAGAATAACCACAGCCAAATCGCTTTAACCTCATCACTGCCGACGGTGGCACCTTCATATTGTAATTGACCAACGCCGTGGGGCTGAATTAATTTTTTTAACTCTAAACGGGCATGTTGAATGAGAACCATTACCCGCATCACCTTAAAGCCCCCCGCAGTTGACCCCAAGGTGCCACCAATCATAATCAGAGTTGCTACCATCACCCCCACAAACAAAACCGGCACATCAAAATTATAAGGAACCAATCCAGTTGTGCTGATGGCTGATGAAACCACAAAAAATGCTGTGTTCAGCGCTTCAAACCAACTCCAATCACCTTGATAGTCGGTATAAAAATAAACTGCGGAAACAAAGGTTGTTATGAGGGTAATTCCTAAAAAAGCAGAAACTTCTTGCTGTCTGCGACTTGTACGTGACATTTGACGACTGGTTAACCACCAAAAAAACAGAATGTTCATCGCGCCAACCAACATGAAAACGGCTAAAATAAATTCCGGCAAGGCCTGATTTAGGGCCGATTCTTGCCAAAACCCGTTATGAAAACCAGTGGTACTAATCGCAGATAATGACAAGATAAAAGACTGGAATGGCTCAGCCCCCGTTAACACCAGAAAGACATAACAAATGATCGTTAGACCACTATAAACGGGGATAAGTTGGCGCATGGTTTGGCGCATTTTATCAATAAAATTATCGCCCATACCGCGCTTTAAGTTTGAATGGTAAAGATGCATACCACCGACGTTTAGTTGTGAGAAAACAGCAATGGTGAAGGTTAAGCAAATCAGACCACCAAACCAGCCCAAAAAGGCACGCCACAAAATCAAGCTCTCTGACAAGGGATACCACTGGTCTAAGGCACTGGCTCCGGTGGTGGTTAGGGCGGAAACAGCCTCAAAGTATGCTGAAAAAAAACTGCTAAATTCAATCGCAATAAAAAATGGCACGGCCCCAAATATAGGCGCTAAAAGATAAAATACCAATGGCCCTAAAACATTCAATCGTCTGCTGGTTTTTTTTGGTGCCCCATTGGTGGCTACCAATAATAATAATGAAAACAACGCACTAATCAGGGTTGAATAGGCAAAAGCAACCGTTGCAACTTGGTCCTCATTAACCACAGCAAAAAAAAGGATGGGTAACTGCACCAAAGCCATTAAAAGTAAGGCCATGCCCAATGCCCTTGCTAAGGATACCAGCCATTGGGTCGAATATAGCATTATAAATGCCCTACTCTTAAGGAGAACATCTCCTCTACCTTTGACACAGATTGTGCAATAGAGAAAATCAACACCATATCATTCAATTCAAATATTGTGTCTTGTCTTGGCGTAATAAACTCACCCTTACGCATCAAAGCGCCAACGATGGCCCCTTTTGGAAAACGTGCGTCGCCCAAAGTTTTGCCGACCACATCACAGCCTTCATAAACCTCTGCCACCATAATTTCAGCTTCACCGTTACGAATACTATGCAATCCGTGAATACGGCCACGGCGCACCCGCTCAACTATGGTGGAAACGGTTGTTTCCTTAGGGTCAACATATACATCAATACCCAAAGACCCCATTAAGGGGCTGAAAATAGGGTTATTAATCAATGAAATAGCATGGGCTGCCCCCATCCGCTTTGCCAACAGGGCTGATAGGATATTCACCTCATCGTCATTGGTGACTGACACAATGGTATCAGCGGATTGAACACTCACTTCTTTCAAAATTTCTTGGTCGAGGCCATCACCGCACACCACAATGCCTGAATCAATTTCAGAGGCCAGTTTTTCAGCCTGTTCGCGATCATATTCAATAATTTTGACATCAATGTCTTTGCCATTATCAATCAAGTCTTCCACTAAGAACCGAGAAACATTACCGCCGCCCACAATAACAATACGGTGCGCCTCTTTTTCTTCATGGCCAAAAATACTAATGGCGCGCGCTGTTTGGCTACTATCAACAGCAAAGTAAACCACATCATCCACCCGCATATGATCACCAGAGCGCGGCACAAATAATTGCTCATCACGAATAATGCCAAGAATGGTCAATGGCAATTCAGGGAACAGTTCGGTTAACTGTTTCAAGGGCGTGTTGATAATGGGGCAGTCTTCTTCCACATGAACACCAACAACCCGAATTTTATCATTTACAAAAGGGATAACATCCAACGCACCAGGCACAGTTAAACGTCTATATATGGCATGCGCCACCTCTTTTTCTGGCGAGATAACAACATCCACAGCAACTTTATCTTGACCGAACATATCGGCCCATGTGGGGCTTAAATAGCTTTGGTTACGAATACGGGCAATTTTTGTTTTCACATTAAATAGGGTTCGTGCAATTTGACAGGCAATCATATTCACCTCATCAGATTGCGTTACGGCAATAATCATATCCGCTTGCGCTGCATTGGCACGATCCAACAGTTCAGGATCAGATGCATAGCCTTGCAAGGCCTGCACATCGAGGCTTTCACTGATCTTGCGTATAAGTTCAGCAGACCGATCAATGACCGTTACATCGACCTGTTGCATGGCTAGATAGCGCGCGATATTATAGCCTACCAGACCTGCACCACAGATAATTACCTTCATACCCCGTCCTATTCTCGATTGTTATAGGTCTTAAAAACCATAATCTGATCAATTGGTGTTGTCACGCAGTTCTGTCGTGGTTAATCCTAGTGACTTTAATTTACGATGTAAGGCAGATCGTTCCATGCCAATGAAGGCGGCAGTTTTAGAAATATTGCCGCCAAATCGCGTTATTTGAATTTTAAGATATTCACGCTCAAAGGCTTCGCGTGCATCTCTTAATGGCGATAACATTAACGGCGATGAACTATCCCCATCGCCATTATGCATAACATCATCACCCTTAACGATATTATTGGGCAGCATGGTAACGCTAATATCCTCACTGGCCTCTTCTTGCGAAAGAATAAGAACCTGCTCAATCACATTTTTTAACTGACGAACATTGCCGGGCCAGTCATAGGCCTGCAAGGCATTAATAGCATCCTCAGAAATTTTCCGTTGGGCGCGGCCATTGGCCTTGGCAATAGTTTCAACAAACTTTTCAGCCAACAAGGGAATATCATCGCGGCGCTCAGTAAGCGCTGGTACCTTCACAGGTACCACATTTAGGCGATGATACAAATCTTCCCTGAAACGACCATCCTCAATGACGGTCAGCAAATTTTTGCTTGATGAGCTTAAGACCCGAATATCCACCTGCACCTTTTTGTTCCCGCCAAAACGGGTAAAGGTTTGCTCTGTTAAGACACGCAAGATCTTCGCCTGCGAATTAATTGGCATATCCGATATTTCATCCAAGAACAACGTGCCGCCATGGGCCTGCTCAAAAAGGCCCGTTTTCACTACCTTGCCATTTTGCTCAACCCCGAACAGTTCTTGCTCCATGCGTGTCGTTTCAATATTGGCCGCATTCACCACAACAAAAGGACCGGTGGAGCGCGTTGACTTTTCATGAATTAACCGTGCAACCAATTCTTTACCAGACCCAATGGGTCCAGAAATAAGCACACGGCTATTTGTGGGGGCCACTTTTTCGATGGTATTGCGCAAATTCATCACAATATTAGAAGAACCGGTTAGATCAGGCGTGTGCCCTACTCTGGTTTTAAGCTCTTCATTTTCTTTACGCAATTTATCGGTTTCTGTTGCCCGACTTACCAACAGTAATAATTTATCTGTTTGGAAGGGTTTTTCGATAAAGTCATAGGCACCAAGTTTAATGGCGGCGACTGCCGTCTCAATATTGCCATGACCACTAATCATCACAATAGGCAGGTCTTTATGGCGACTTTTCACCAATCGTAAAATTTCAAGACCATCTTTTTTGCTGCCTTGCAGCCAAATATCTAGGATGATCAGTGATGGACGTCTGGCCTCAACCTCTCTAAGCGCACTTTCGCTATCATGAGCGGTTCGGGTTTCATATCCCTCATCACTCAAGATACCAGAAACCAACTCTCTGATGTCCTCTTCATCATCAACAATTAAAATATCTAATGCCATTAAGCTTCCCCACTTTATTTTGGCGTTTATTATTGATCATTAACTCACACAAACTTAGGCGCTACGTTGCCTTATGAAACCAGCCGCTGGCTTTGCTGCGGTTGTTTTTCTTCACCTGGAATCATTAACAAATCAAACTGTAAAATGGCTTTGGCCCCGGTGCCAAACTCTCTATTTTGAATATGAAGCGTGCCGCCGTGATCTTCCATAATTTTTCTCACAATCGCCAGACCCAAGCCAGTTCCCTTAGCCCGCGTTGTAACATATGGCTCTGTAATACGCTCCGCCACCTCGTCTGGAATACCCGCGCCATTATCGCGAATAATAATACTTAACAAACGATCGTCGGTTTCAAAGTCAACTGTCACCTGCCCCTCTAAGCCTTCTTCATTTTGCATTCTGGCGGCTACAGCCTCAGACGCATTTTTTAAAATATTGGTTAATGCTTGGGCAATCAGGCGACCATCGCAAACCACCTTGCCTAATGAAACCCCCTTATCATGAATCTCAAAACCAATATTTTGCCGCCCAACCTGCTGTAAGAAAACAGACTGGCGCACAATATCCATGATGTCTTCTTCCCGCAATACAGGCGCTGGCATGCGGGCAAAAGATGAAAATTCATCCACCATGCGCTTAAGATCACCAACCTGCTTGATTATGGTATCGGTGCACTGTTCGAAAACAGCGGGGTCAGTGGTAATTTCGCGGCCATATTTGCGTTTAATGCGCTCTGCCGATAACTGAATAGGGGTTAATGGGTTTTTAATCTCATGCGCAATACGGCGCGCCACATCAGCCCAAGCAGCGGTTCTCTGGTCCGCTAATTGGTCTGTTACATCATCAAATGTGACCACATAACCTGTCACCAAATCATTGCTTTTTTGGGTGGTGATATTGGTTAACAAGGTGCGCATTGACCCACGACGCACGATGGTAATTTGACCTTGCGCATCGCTGATGCCCTGCTCGCCAATTTCATTAAACAGATTTTCTAATTCTGGCATGACAGCCAAAATATTTT
>CAKZLM010000081.1 GCA_937126915.1 uncultured Alphaproteobacteria bacterium | reverse complement strand
CTTCTTCAACAGGCTTTAACAAATAATCCGTTGCATGGGATTGAAACGCTTCTAGGGCATATTGATCATAGGCCGTCACAAAAACAATAAGCGGCATATAACTGCCCACCAAACTTTTCACCACAGCAAAACCATCTAGACCCGGCATTTGAATATCCAAAAAGGCCAAATCTGGCTTTAATTCTTTAATCGCGGCGATGGCTTCACGACCATTACGGCATTCACGAACAATCTCAATGTCATCAAAAACCTCAAGCCGCATCTTCATGCCCTTAAGGGCTAAGGGCTCGTCATCACAAATAATTGCAGTAATTTTTTTACTCATTGTTTTGTCTCTTTTTCTTTTAGCTGTCGGTCTCAAAAGGGATATCAATGGTTATTTCCACCCCTTGTTTTTCACGGTTAACCAACCTAAAGCGATGGTCATCACCGTAAAGTTGGCGCAAGCGCGCCATAATATTACTAATCCCCACACCTGATGAATTTTCATCTAAGGATGGTTCAAACGTATCCACACCCGGTCCATCATCACACACCATCATGATTAACCGATCCCCCTTGACCGATGCCTTTACCGTGATGGTGCCACCATCCTCAGACGGGGCAATGGCATATTTAATGGCGTTCTCGATCAAAGGCTGCAGCAGCAGTGATGGCATTTTAGCGGGTAAGGCCTCGTCGTCAATATCCCATATCAGGGTTAAACGATCCTCAAACCGCACCTTTTCAATTTCAAGATACAGCTTTAAGGCCTCTAATTCTTGTGAAAAGGGGGTACGCTGATTGGCTTGGTTAACCAATGTATAGCGCAAAAAAGCACTAAGCTTTTTCAACATACCATTGGCGGTATCGGTTTCTTTTAACATCACCAGAGTGGAAATGGCATTTAGGGTGTTAAACAAAAAATGCGGGTTCAATTGATACCGCAGCATTTTTAATTGTGCCTGGTGGGCGGTTGCCTCAGCTGCCAGGGTTCTATCGCGCTGTTTTTGGGTGATAAGATAATAATTAATACCAAAATAAAGCGCCGACCAACACAGCAGCACGTAGGTTTCTTGCATGGCATTGCCAAGGAAAATCCAACCATCCTCTAAGTCAAGTGGTTGATAGGTCGCATCGTGGCCCCAGTGCTCAATAGCGGAAAAGATCAGGGCCAAGGAAACACACGATATAATCACCCCTGTGATGATGATGATTAATTTTGATTCGCGCAGTCTGCGTAAAATTTGATGTAAAACCAACGAAAGGAAAAAGCCTGTGGTGGCGGCAATGGCCGTTGGTTTATAGTAATCAATAGTTTCACCCCATGTCAGACCATTAAACATGCGCAACAGGCCATATCCAAACCAGCCTGCAAATTGCAACGTCCAAAAGGCGCGCTCTTTATTTTTAAAGATAGTCTCTACGGCCACTGTGGCTTATTCCCCCAAATAACTAGTTTTATCCTTACATGCCTTCACTAACGGCTAGACTTCGCCCCGGTTGCAAACGTTCAGCGCCCCGAACCACAACCTTTTCACCTTCTTCAATGCCTGATAATATTGAAACATAATCACCAACCGCATTACCAACCGATAAGTCACGGCGTTCGGCTTTATTTTCAGGTCCAACCACATAAGCAAAAACACTGGATCCACGGATCATCACAGCATCACGGTGAATGGAGATCATTTCTTGGGCCTCAGCCTTTGGTAATTTCACCTTAACAGGTGTGCCAACCACCCAGTCGCCATCGGCAAGGCTTAAGCGCACTTCAATCATGCGAGACACTTGATCAGCAACAGGCACCGCTGTTCTAATGGCAAGGTTCTTAGCCCCGCTTTCAGAATAAACCGCAACGCTTTTACCCTCGCTTAAGAAGGGACGCAATTCAAGGGGTGCAGGAACCACCACTTCTAGATCTTGATGGGCTACCAAACGGGCCACAGCATTGCCGCGGTTGACATATTCACCCACGTTCATCATGCGTTGTACCAAAACCCCCGCAAAGGGTGCTTTGATGTTGGCGCGGGCAAGATCACCCTCAGCTTGCGATAAAATGGCTTTGGCATCAATAATATCTTGTGCGGTCATATCACGGGCAGCGACGCTGGCTTCTAAGCGCGCCTTGCTGGCACTATCACTGCTGGCAAGCTGTTGATAACGTTTTACATCTGCCTCTTTAAACACCATGTCGGCCTCAAGGCGCTTTACATTAGCTTTGGCACGATCAACAGCCAATGACAGCAAACGAGCATCAACTTCGGCAATCACGTCCCCTGCTTTGAACATGGTTCCCACATTGGCGATGGCTTTTAGGGGGCCTGCTACCTCAGACGAAATTTCAGCATTGTTTAAACTGATCACTGTGCCATTGGCATCTAAGGCTGGGGCCATCATCCGTTTAGTGGCAGTTTCGACCACCACATTGGCAGGCGGCATTTGAAATCCTTGGCGGGCATGGGCATCATCAACTGTCACCATCAATGATAAGGACATCATCGCACCTGTGACCAACAACAGTGACGCCGCCCATAGGCCAGATTTGTTTTTTATGTTCCAATGATTTTTCATCATGGCTTTTACCTTTTTATTCAGCACTGGATGGCTGGTAAGTTGATGCTTGATCATCTTCACCAAACGGGCTGTCATTAATTAATTTTTTATCACGGGTTAGCTGCAGCAATGATGGCAGCAAAATCAGAGTAAAGATGGTTGAAACACTCATACCACCAACAATGGCTGCGGCCATACCACGGTATATCTCACTACCCGCACCCGGCACCAAGAGTAAAGGCAGCATGCCAAACAAGCTGGTCAATGTACTCATAAAAATGGGACGAAGACGCAGACGCAACGCTTCACGCACTGCTTCAACACGGGTTTTACCCTCACCTTCGGCCTTGCGGGTTTGCGCTACCAAAAGAATGGCATTGTTCACCACCAAGCCTAACAGAATGATAAAGCCAATCATGCCTAGCAAATCAATGGGTTGGAACTTAATCATGTTCATAATATTAATGGCTAAGACCCCACCAACCCCTGCTAATGGAATAGAAATAACCACCAGCAAGGCATCTTTTAATGATTTAAACAAGGCCGCCATGATGGCAATTAACAACACAAACGCCATCAGGAAGTTGCTCGCCAAGGTTAAAACTGCACGGTCTAAATCTTCAGCACTGCCGCCATAATAAACGGCACCATCCGCTGGTAACTGCGCCTGAATGGCTGGCTCAACCTTGTTTTTAATTTCTGCGACCAATTCTTCCAACGACATACCCGGCGGTGGGTTAACAGCTAACATATAACCCCGCTTGCGATTCATTCTTACAATCGCATTGGGACTATGGGTGTTTTCAACCGTTGCCAATTCACCAAGCGGCACAACACCCGCCAATGGGGTCATCACGGGGATGTTTGCCATTTCTTCTGGTGTTTCAAAACGAGTGGATTTTAAATAAATATCCATGCGTTCATCACCATTGAAATATTCACCAAGCCAGCTTCCCTGCCCCAATTGCAAAATCACCATGGTCAAGTCTTGGCGGGTCCAGCCCACCTCTGCCAAGCGGCTGTCATTGGGGATAAAGCGCAGCTCACTGGCCTCTGCCGATGGATCTGGTTGCGGTTGTGCTTGTGATCCTGGAATTTGTTGCATAATTATGCCCTGCGCGGCCATGGATGCTTGTTTAACGGCATCAAGATCTTGCGAGGTGATGCGCAATTCCACGCTGTTACTATCGCTAAACCCACCAAACAGGCTACGTCTAAAGCCAAAGCCAAACATATCAGGAATACCCTGAATAAGCTGGGTGTTGACAAACATCTCAAGGGCATCAAGGTCGGTATCTTCATGACCATTCAAGGCCAACCATCCTCCTGTTGCACCGGGAAATGACCATAAGAAATAATCACGAATTTTTGGTTCTGCCTCGCCTTTTAAATGCGGCTCAAGACGCGCACTTAACACTTGTGCAATTTCTTTATCGGCAGTGGATACATTTACGCCGGGTGGGAAGAATAAAAACGCATCAACGGTATCACGTTTAACGGGTGGTAAATAGTTACTGGTCGGCCATAACATTACCGTGGCGGTCATGGAAACGGCGATCAGGCCAATGACCCAAGACCAGCGCTTGCCATTGCTGTTGGTTATGCGCATCAAGCCATCAGCCATTTTATCCCAACGGGTTTCACCCTGTTCAGGTGCAGGAATTTGACGCATCCAAAACCGTGCCATGGTTGGTAAAATGGTCACTGCCACCAGTAAGGAAATGCTCACCCCAATGGCAATGGTTAAGGCAAGGTCAGCAAACATTTGCCCCTCGGCATCTTCCAAGAACATGATCGGAATAAAGATCGCCACCGTCGTTGCTGTTGACGCCAATAAAGCCCCCCAAACCTGTGTAGCGCCTTTGTCGCTGGCTTCTAATGGGCGCTCACCCTTTTCACGGTGACGAACGATATTCTCCAACACCACAATGGCAGCATCCAACACCATGCCTGTGGCAAAGGCCAATCCCGCTAGGGAAATAACGTTTAGGGTGCGCCCGGTCATGTTTAAAACCACAAAGGTCGCCAACAAGGAAACCGGAATTGCCAAGGCAATCAACATAGTGGCGCGCCATTGACGCAAGAACAACCACAAGGCCCCAACAGCCAACATGATGCCAATCAGCAAATTACCCGCTAATAGATTGATTGAGCGATCAATGTAACGCCCTGGATCAAACGAGAACTGCGCATACATGCCGCGATCTTTAAAAACAGTTTGGTTCAATTCCTCAATTTTGGCTTTAACACCATCAAGGGCTTCAAGTACGTTTGCTTCGCTGTCTTTGACAATACCCATACGAAAGGCCAAATTACCATTTTGATAAATAAAACCATCGCGACGACCATAATCAACTTCAATGGTGGCTATATCACCAAGACGCACAGGCAGGCCACCACGCCATTCAAGAATTAGATTTTCCAATTCAAGCGGATCATATTTACCTTCAAATCGAACGGTATATTGACGGCGCCCCACATCAACAAACCCCCCTGAAATATCCATGGTGCGGCCAATACGGCTGGGCACGCGGGCAATATCAATGCCTAATTCAGCGGCTTTATAGGGATCAAAAATGATTTGTAACTGCTCGCCCTGACCATTGCTACCATCATCCAAGTCAATGCGCGACACACCATAAAGCGACTGCAATTCTGGCAAAATCGTATCACGCACATATTTGGCGTTTTCTTTTTGGCGACTTTCAAACCCTGGCAAAGTTTGGATGAAATATTCGATTAAGGTGTCGTTGGCATCACCCCACTCGCCAAGAAAGACTTGCGGCTTTTCAGCATTGGCAGGCAACGGGCGCAATCGGTTGAGACGACTGATCACCTCAATCAAGGCACGAGTCATGTCTGTTTCAAGGGAAAATTCCAACTGCATAAAGCCAAAGTTTGACATATTCCATGCCATAAGATCGGTCATGCCGGGGGTGCCTTGCAGCACCTCCTCAACAGGAACACCAATTTCTGATTCAATTTCCGCAGGCGACGCCCCCGGCCATTGGTTAATCACCGTCATAATTGGCTTTTCAATGTCAGGCAGTAACTGCGCTGGCAATTTAAACACCGACATAATTCCAAGCATCATCACAATGCCCGTGACCACAGCAGCCACAGCTGGATTATGGAGACTTTGTCTGGTAAGTTTCACCCGTCGTTCCTCGCGTCTTTTCTCTTGTTTATATAGATGGCTGTTTATGAAAGAAAAGCCATCACAAGAGTTTTTATTATAATGACGAGCTAGCACCTTTTATCATCAATTAAGAGATAAAATGCACCCTAGATAAGGTGAAGGCCTAATTTTTAATGATCTGTGTGTGGATTTAACATCATTTTGACGATGATTCAGGCTTCATATCCTTTGGCAATTCTTTTAATTCAATGAACTTATCCAATCCACAGGTGGGTCCTGAAATGCCATGAGGTCGGAACACTTCAATAAAATCGTTTTGGCACAAACGCCCTGTTCGGCTAACCACCCGCATGGCATCATTAAATTTTAACCCATGGCAACGGTAATCCATTTGGTTGATGTAGGCAGTTTTGCCAGCCATCTCAAACAAAATAGTAAAGTCATCCAAGATAGATTGATGTTGAATGCGGTGAAGGCTGATGCAGGAACGCTCTTCGCCCGTTGCCTTATAACCGCTAACCTTTTTATGGGTTTGCCATTCAATGGGCGTGTTTCGGTCTTGCTTTTTGTCATCTTCATCATTGGCCATTGCAGCCGATGGCGCCAAAAAAAGCACCGCTGCACATGCAACAAGATTAAGATAAGACAACCGTGATAAATTTGATGATGTTAAAGACATATTCTTCATCCCCATTTGTAGGTTTATCAGGGCAAACCACCCAATATGCATAACCTTAAAGAACAATCCTGACAAGATTATGACAAGACCTAAAGGTCAAACTTAATACCCTGTGCCAATGGCAATTCACGGGAGTAATTCACGGTGGATGTGGCACGACGCATATAAGCCTTCCAAGCATCAGACCCTGACTCGCGACCACCACCAGTTTCTTTTTCCCCACCAAACGCACCGCCAATTTCAGCGCCACTGGTGCCAATATTAACATTAACAATGCCACAATCACTACCAACCGCACTAGTGAACAATTCTGTTTCACGCACATCTGTGCTGAAAATAGCTGATGACAACCCTTGTTTCACGGCATTTTGTTTTGCAATGGCGTCTTCAAGGTTTGAATATTTCATCACATAAAGAATGGGCGCAAAGGTTTCATTTTGAACAATGGATGTCTGCTCAGGCATTTCAACCAAGGCCGGGTTGACATAAAAAGCATCGGGATATTGGTCTACCAAGGCACGCCCTCCACCCGTGATAACGCCCCCTTCTGCTGCTGCTTTTTGAAGGGCCTTTTCAAAATTATTAAAACTATCGGCATCGATTAACGGCCCCACCAAATGCCCTTCAAGCGGGTTTCCGATGGTGATTTTGCCATAAGCTGCTTTTAGGCGCGCCACAAACTCATCATAAATGGCTTCATGCACAAATAAACGGCGGGTGGATGTACAGCGTTGACCACAGGTACCAACCGCACCAAACACAATGCCTGTAATGGCCATATCTTGGTCAGCCTTGTCACTAATGATGATGGCATTATTACCGCCCAACTCCAAAATAGTCTTGCCGAAGCGCGACGCCACACGCGGGCCGACCTCGCGGCCCATGCGGGTTGATCCCGTGGCAGAAATAAGTGGCACACGCTCGTCATCCACCATCACCTCGCCAATATCTTTGGCTCCAATGATTATTTGGCTTAGACCCTCTGGTGCATCATCGCCAAACCGCTCAACCGCCATCATAAATAAATGCTGACACGCCAGCGCGGTCACGGGCGTTTTTTCAGACGGTTTCCAAAGGATGCTATCACCGCATACCAAGGCCAAGGCACTGTTCCAAGACCACACCGCTACAGGAAAATTAAAGGCAGAGATAATGCCAACAGGCCCTAACGGGTGCCAATATTCACGCATATGGTGGCCAGGTCGTTCTGAGGCAATGGTCAATCCATAAAGCTGGCGCGATAAACCTACGGCAAAATCGCATATGTCAATCATCTCTTGAACTTCACCAAGGCCCTCTTCCAAAATCTTCCCAGCCTCAGCCGAAACCAACGCCCCCAAGGGATGCTTATATTCACGCAGCACCTCACCTAATAAGCGCACCAACTCGCCACGGCGTGGAGCGGGCACCTGTCGCCATGCCCTAAAAGCCTCTTCAGATTGTGCGACTTTATCGCCAACGCTTTCTTTTGTATCACAAGCAACCTTCGCCATTAGGGCGCCATTAATAGGACTGTGAACATCAAGGTCACCGCCTTCAACAAGCTCACTTGGCAACCTTAATTGCTGATAAATTTCTTGAATGGTTAAGGCCATATTGTTTCCCCCAAACATTTTATATTATATCGTTTTAATCTTCGCTGACTATGACCACCTCCTTCAATGGCCACACCCACCGCTTGATGGTGGCTATTTCCCTAAATCACTTAAATTGGCCGCAGGGCTGATCGCTTCTGGATCCACCATCACCTCAATCAAGGCAGCTTTTCCTGCGGCTTCGGCCTTTTTAAAGGCATCCATAAATTGGCTGGTTTCTGTTACGCGGTAAGCCTCTAATCCAAATGATTTGGCATAGGCCACAAAATCAGGGTTTTGCAGGGCCGTTGCCGAAACACGTTTTGGATAATGCTTTTCCTGATGCATTCTAATGGTGCCATACATACTGTTGTTAAACACCAAGAAAATAACCGCTGCATCATATTGCATGGCTGTCGCCAATTCTTGTGAGGTCATCATAAAGCACCCATCTCCCGCCGCGCACACCACCGTGCGATTGGGCTCAACAATTTTTGCCGCAATCGCCGCTGGTACGCCATAGCCCATAGCACCAGATGTAGGCGCCAACTGGGTTTTGTACCCGCGATAACGGTAATAGCGATGCAGCCATGCCGCATAATTACCTGCGCCATTGGTAATAATGGCATTGCGTGGTAATTGTTCACGCAGGCTTTGCCATATTTCTGCGACCTGAACATTTCCTGCATTTTGGCGCGGCGTGGTCCAGTCTAGATAATCTTGCTTGGCCTCAGACAGCCAGTAGGCATCATCGTCACTGCGGCCCAAATCCACCCCTGCCAATTGGTTGGCAAAGGATGATGGCTGCGCATTGATCAATAAATCAGCTTGATAAACACGGCCTAACTCCTCTGCCCCTGCATGCACATGGATTAAGGTTTGATCATGAACGGGTGGCTGTAACAAGGTGTAACCCGAGGTGGTCATCTCGCCCAATCTTGGGCCGATCACCATCAAACAATCACTGTCTTTAATGCGCGCTGCTAAGGCCGGATTAATGCCGATACCCACATCCCCCACATAACAATCATCGTCATTTTCTAAGGTGTCTTGAAAACGAAACGCACAGCCCGCCGGAATTTTATTGCGGTTTAAAAACAGCTTGATGTTAGCCAAGCCTTCTTTGTTCCAACCACTGCCCCCTAGAATAACAAACGGGCGCTTAGCAGTTTTTAATTTATTGACCGCCTCATAAACATCTTGCTCATGGGCATGGGGCTGTACGGGCTTATGTGGTTTCATCGTTGGCAGGCTGGTCATTTGGGTCAACATATCTTCTGGCAAGGCTAAAACCACTGGCCCTGGACGGCCTGAAGTGGCGGTTTGGAAGGCACGATTGACATATTCATCAACCCGATCAGGATCATCAATTTGCGCGACCCATTTCGCCATCTGCCCAAACATGCGGCGATAATCTATTTCCTGAAAAGCTTCACGTTCAACTTGGTCAGAAGCCACCTGACCAATAAACAAAATAAGCGGGGTGCTATCTTGAAAGGCGGTGTGAATGCCAATAGACGCGTTGGTGGCACCGGGGCCGCGGGTAACAAAACAAATGCCCGGTTTGCCAGTTAATTTTCCATAGGCATCGGCCATGTTGCTGGCCCCGCTTTCATGACGGCAGGTGATCAACTTAATATGATCCGCCTCGTCATAGAGGGCATCAAGAACGGCTAAATAACTCTCACCCGGCACACAAAAAGCGTGATCAACCCCGCGTTTTTTTAACGATTGCACCAAAACTTCTGCTGCTGTAAGCGATTGCCCCATCATGGCCCCCATTTTATTTTATTAAACCAGTTACACTGGCTTTTGTTCTAGTCAGCAGATTGGTGAGCGTGTCATACTTCTGATGGGGTTACATCAATGGGAAGTGAAACCCAAAAGCGACCCTTATCAGCATTATCAACATCAACCCCAATATCTGCATCAATTTGTTTCGCCAAATATAAGCACACCATTAAACCAATGCCAATGTCATTCATCTGATTTAAATCAAGTTTTTTTGCGCGCGCCATTTCTTGAAAGATGGCTAGGTCATAATGATGATCAATGACACCATCATAATCGACCATTATCTGCAAACTTTGGGCCTTTTCATTCAGCAACAACCCGGCCATAATTTTAATGGTTCCCGAACTCATTTGTTTGATGATGATGCTAAGGATGTTGACCAAAATCATTTCCATAGCCCTTAAGGGTCCTGAAACTTCTTGATAAAGGTTTTTTGATAAACTGAGTTGGAAGGTAACATTATTTTCTTCGGCCCAAATACGCCAAAAATCTAGCATCTCATCAATTTCAATGGCCGGAATAAAAACCTCTGTGCGCTCTTGGCTTTGCCCTGCTTCTAGATTGGCTAATTCATTAACATTATTGGTTGCGATTAAGGCCACTTGCGACGCCATTTGCGCGCTGGCCAAATTTTGCCCAAATTGCGCCGATTTAACATTAGCCAACCCACCAAAGGTTGCGACAATTTTACGTAAACTTGAACGTAGGTCATCACCTATGACCTTTAACAAGCGGGCGCGTTGCTCACTGACCGCTTCTATTTCGCGCTTCTCACGACCAATCACCTTAACGCGCTGTCCCCGTCCGCGCACCAAAAGCACCAGAATAATAACCGCTAACAAGGCAACCAATAATGCTGCTGAGACCAACACCAAACGGTTTTCTTGCTGGTTCAATTCTAATTGTTTTTGGCTCAAGGCTTGCTCATAATTACGAATAGCCCGCTCTGCTTTTAAAGATTGCGATAGCTCAAAAACTTGGTCTAGCTGATACTGATCAGCCAAGTCAAAGTAACGCCCTGTCTGAGTTTTTGCCGCTTCTAAGTTGCCAAGCTTATGGTGAATTTCTATAATTTTACGCACCAGTGCCATTTCTTGATTGAGCAGATTTAAACTACCCAGCTCATAAACACCAATGTTAAGCACCTGCAAGGCCTGCTTTGGGTCATTTTTTGCTAGATAAATTTCCGACAAACCAAGATAACTCACAGATAAGTCTGTGCTATAGCGACGCGATAATTCATTTGCCAAAACCAAATTATACGTATCAATTGCCTCGTCTAATTGGCCTAAAGCCGCTTGGGTCTGTGCTTTGTAAATCATGGCGCCGCCATAAGCGTTCCAAATGCCAGCATTAAAAGATTCGTCTGCCACTTCTGTTAGCACTGTAAGGGCTTCTTCATAACGACCCTGTCGATAAAGCGCTTGTCCATAACTTGCCTTAGGCCATGATCGCAAATAAACCAAATTCCCCACGGTTAATATATCCATGGCTGATTTATAATAAGACATGGCATCATCAAGCTGCCCAGCGCGAAGTAGTAGATCACCCATGGCGTTATATGCCAAGCCGGTTTGGCGCAACAAATCATATTGCTCGGCTATATCCAGCGCGGTGATAAAATGGTCTTTAGCAGCTTCTTCATTATAAACATATTGATAAAAACGACCCATGGCGCGATGAATATTAGATATAACCGGTCGATCTGTAGATCGCTGGGCTAGTTCCATCGCCTCGCTTAAATGATGAAAGGCATTTTCAACGAAGCCCTGATAAATTTCTGCCAAACCAATGATACGATGAGATTCAATGAGATAGTCTAAATTGGCTGTTTCTTCTGACAACTCCAGCGCACTTTGAGCAAACCCCTTTGCATCAGCAGGGTTTACATACAATAGAGCTTCAGAAAATTCTAAAAGCAAAGCAATTTGCTCTGGCTTATTTTCCTCGGAAAAGTCCAATTGCAGCTCTAACTGACTGGTGATCGCTTCTTGCGCTAAAGACGGCTTTGGAAAAATGCTAAAAACCACAGCAACATTAATGAAGGTCAATACCAACAGGGAGCGAATTTTATTGTCAAAAACGACAATCATTCATTCACCCAAAATGATTAAAAAATAAACAGTCAAATTCTATTTTATAACACCATACAACTCATACCCTGCAAACCCACCAAAAGATGGGTCACAGAGTGTGGCCGAATTTCATCATCATAGCAAGAGAAAACGCTTTAACCTCAATCTATTACAGTTTATGAAACCATGATAAATATTCTAAAAGGTTAGGCGGAATACCGCACCGCCCAAATCGGCCTTGCCAGCAGAAATAGTGCCGCCATGGGCCAGCATTATTTGTCGGCTTAATGCCAAGCCAATGCCCGTACCATTTGATTTGGTCGTAAAAAATGGTAAGAAAATTTTCTCCGCCTTTTCAGGATCAATGCCTGCGCCATTGTCTGCTATCTCTATAACAATACGGCTGCGGTCATTAATTTTTACCGTCAGACTGACTTTAGGCTGCTCAACACCTAAAACCGCATGCCTTGCATTGGTCAGCAAATTGATCAAGGCTTGATCCAACAATTCCTCATCCACATGAAGGATTAATTTTTGCCCTGGCATAACGACATTGAATTGAATATCATCTTCCTGCCATTCAGACCGCATCAAAGTTTCTAGCCTTGCAATATAATCATTAAACTCGACACTTTTTTTAGTTGGCGGGGCCATTTGGGTCAATTGTCGATACGACTTAACAAAATGCATCAAACCTTCAGACCGCTTCGCGATGGTTCGAACAGCATCATGGATATCGTCAAAATCATCTAACAATTCGGCATCTTGTATTTTGCTTTTTAAGCCTCCTTCAACCTCCTGCACCATATCGGCACTGGTTCTAGCAAGGGAAGAAATAGGCGTGATCGAGTTCATAATCTCGTGGGACAAAACCCTTACCAAATCCTGCCATGCGCTTAATTCACGGGCATCTAGATGGCTTTGAATATCTTGTAGGCTAATCAATAATTGCTGCCTACCCTCAACCGTCATTTGGGTGGTAGACATGATAATTTGTTGTTCATCTTGGCCAACACAAATACTTGTTAAGCGGGTTTGGCCTGCCTCTGCCTTGCGGACATCTTGCTGAAACTTAGCCCCAAATTGTAGTAAATCATCCAGCGACAATTGGCCCGGCGCATTCAATAACTTTCGCGCGGCATTATTCAACAAATCAATCTTTCCCCCTTCAAAAACCGCAATGATGGCTACGGGCGTATGCTCCAGCATGGTTTTTAAATATCTAGCTTGCGCTTCCTTTTCAGACCGCGCCGCGCGAAAACGTTGCATAATATCATCAAAGGCTTCATTCAGCTCTTGAAAGCCTGATCCTAATTGCTCAATCGAAAAAGACTGGATAAAGTCAGAATGCCGGATCGAGTTTAAAAAGCGCGCTAATTCGGTGTTGGTTCGATCGACATAATGTATCAGCGACCATGTTTGGGCAATCGCCGCCAATACCACAAACATGGTGTTAACCAGATAACCTTCTTGCGCCAAAAGCCACGCCAAAAATATCAGCGTTATAAGCAACAATAATGTGCGTACAATGACGATCCATGCAAAGCGTTTAAAGGCCATATTTCTCCATCCTTCTATAAAGTGAGGCCCTAGTCACACCCAACTCTTTAGCTGTTTTGGAGATATTACCTTGATGTTTTTTAAGAGCTACTTCAATGGCTTGTTGTTCCATTGCTTCCAAAGTTAAGCCATCCAAAGGCGCTGCATGGGACGTGACCACTGGTCGGCGGGTCGCTTTCAATTGAAAATCAGCCACATCCAAAACCTGTTTGTCTGACAAAATAATTGCCCGCTCAACCGCATGGCGCAGGGCGCGAATGTTGCCGGGCCAATCATCTGCGATCAAAGCCGCCATGGCAGCCGATGTCACCCCTGTAACAGCACGATCATATTTACGCGCATAATGAGCGACAAAATTATCAACCAACTCAGGAATATCATCAGGACGGTCGCGCAACGGCGGCAATATCATTTCAACCGTGTTTAACCGGTACAATAAGTCAGGCCTAAAAACGCTTTCATCATTGAGCTTTTCCGTTGATACGTTTGTGGCTGATATTACCCGAACATCAATATCAATGGGGTCTGTGGCACCAACGGGAATGACTTGACGCTGCTCCAAAACGGTTAACAATTTGGGTTGAAGATGAAGCGGAACATTGCCCAGTTCATCCAAAAACAAGGTGCCTCCATTAGCGGCCTGAAAACGCCCTAAACGGTCTTCTTTGGCATCTGTGAAGGCGCCTTTTTTGTGACCAAATAATTCGCTTTCAAAAAGACTTTCAGGGACAGCCCCTAAATCGACCGACATAAACACCTGATCAGCACGGCTTGATTGGCGGTGAATTTCACGGGCCAATAATTCTTTACCTGTGCCATTTTCCCCTAAAATTAGCACATTGGCATCGGTGGGCGCTGCCTTTTCCACCATTTGCAAAACCCGCTGCATAGGATCAGAAGACCCGATAATGGCCTGTTGCCTAGGCACTGATTGCGAGACCAATTCGCGGTTTTGACGCTTTAATTGTTGAACCTCGCGGCGGCTGTCGCTTAATTTCATCGCGGCATTTAAGGTGGCAATTAGCTTTTCATTTTGCCATGGTTTAGCAACAAAATCTGTGGCGCCCAATTTCATTGCATTAACAGCGGTATCAATTGTGCTGTGTGCGGTAATTAAAATAACAACCGCATCCTTATCCATGTCTAAAATACGTTGCAGCCAGTCCAGCCCCTGCGCCCCCGTGGTTTGGCCTGCACCAAAATTCATATCCAATAATATGGCATCAAACTTTTGTCCTGATAACAATTGCGGAATATGCTCAGGCTTATTAGCGGTGGCGACACGGTCAAAATGACGTTTCAGCAATAATCGACCCGCTGTGAGAATATCCTCATCATCATCAACGATTAAAATATTTCCATTTTTCTTTGACATTTTCATTCTTCTTTACAAAAATATTAAAAAAGTGCGAAGGACTTTTCTGTCCAATAACGTACATAAAGTGTTCGGTATCGTACACAAAAACATAAGACAGCGGGGGAGAAAAGTTTTAACTCCTTGAAAATTAATAATATTTTATCCAGAATTTTCTGGCACACCGCTTGCGTTGTTAATGATAAGACAGCCGCAGGGTGGGTCTGGAAAAATAAAAATAGAGATAAAATGATAAAAATGAGGTCACGACAGAATGAGTATGGATCGTAAAATTGAAAAAAAACAAAACAAGTTTTTAAAACCGGGGGCCATGGTCCTTGGTGCACTGGCTGTTGGCTATTTCCTATATTCAACCCTTGATGCCAACGGCGGCAGAACATTACGTGTTGAAAATGACCGCTTGGTGATCTCAACCGTTACCACGGGCCAGTTTGACGACTTTATCCCTGTGCGTGGTCGGGTAGAACCGCGCAGCACAATTTTCTTAGACGCCATTGAAGGTGGTCGGGTTGAGCGCATTCATGTTGAAGATGGTGCCATGCTGAAAGCCGGTGACCTAATCGTTGAATTATCTAACACCGGCCTGCAACTGGACGTGTTATCAAACGAAGCGCGCGTAACAGAACAGCTTAACAACATGCGCACGTTGGAACTTCAGCTTGAGCAAAATATGCTGGGCCACCGTCGCAGCTTGGTTGACATTAATTATCAAATCACCCGCCTAACCCGTTTGATTGAACGGCTTGAGCCATTGGTTGAAAAAGGTGCCGCGCGTGACGCACAATTACAAGATGCCCGTGACGAGTTGACCTATTACCAAAACCGTCGCGAAGTAACCTTGGTTAGTCAACAAACTGACGAACGTTTGCAAAAAGCACAGGTTGCCAGTATGCGCGCTAGCACCGAGCAATTGGAAGCCAACCTGCGCATTGCCAAAACCAACCTTGAGAACCTATCCGTTCGTGCCCCACTTGATGGTAAGCTTACCGCCTTTGACATTGAGATTGGTCAATCATTAAATCGTGGTGAGCGCATTGGCCAAATCGATGATCCTGATCGCTATAAAGTAACGGCCAACATTGACGAATATTATTTGAACCGCGTTGATATTCTTCAACAAGCCACCTTTAACATTGCGGGGCGTGATTACACTCTAGAAATTTCTAAAGTGTATCCAAACGTAACCAATGGCCAGTTTGAAGTAGATATGCAATTTGTTGACGGTGAACAACCAGACGACATTCGCCGCGGCCAAACCCTGAACACCCGCCTACAATTGGGTGATCCTATTCCAGCTCGCCTATCTCGATATTGTGCCTACTCTCAAGACAC
>CAKZLM010000080.1 GCA_937126915.1 uncultured Alphaproteobacteria bacterium | reverse complement strand
ATGGTGGTGGTGTGGTATGTGGCCATTGCCTTAAGTGTTTCGATGGCGATGCCTATTGCTGATTTAAAAGCCAGTCCGATGGCAACCGGAGATGCTGCCAGTGTTTTATGGGGCAGCCCGGTTGCAGGACAATTGCTTGTGTTAGGCGGTGTCGCGGGCATTTTAACCAGTTGGAATGCTTTTGTTATTGCCGCCAGCCGCATCATGTATGCCTTGGCAAAAAGTGGTCAAATACCTAGCATTTTCATGAAATTACACCCCAAACACCGCACCCCTTATGTGGCGATATTGTTCCTTGGTTTGGTCTCAACCTTCGCGCCCTTTTTAGGGCGCACGGTTTTGGTTTGGATTGTCGATGCCACCAGCTTTACCATCGTTTTGGCTTTCGTGTTTGTCGCCATTAGCTATGTGGTGTTGCGCAAAAAAGAACCTGAGATGGAGCGTCCCTTTACAGTGAAACACGATAAAATTGTGGGGTATGGCGCGATTGTTTTATCCATTGCCTTGTTGTCAATTTATTTGCCGTGGAGCCCATCAGCCCTGATTTGGCCTTATGAATGGTTGATGATTGTTATTTGGGCCGCTATAGGTATCATTGTCTTTGTCACACGGCAGAAAAAGCAAAACATTTAGGAGCGTTTATGACCAACATCCCTGAGGGTTTTATTGAAAACCCGATGCAAATCGGCTTGATGAAGCTATTAGGCCCATATTACTATAAACCACTTGATGATGGTGATATGGAGTTTGCCTTTTATGCCGATGAACACCACTTTAACCCCGTTGGGGCCTTGCATGGTGGGGCACTGGTTTCCTTTATTGACAACTGCATGGGGCAATCTTTGTTTATGAAACACCAAGAGGCTAATGCGACCATCAGCCTAACCTCAGACTTTGTTGCCAGTGTGATGGAACCAACATGGGTTTTTGGACGTGTTGAAGTAACGCGCGAAACCCGCAGCATCATTTTCATTCGTGGTGAGGCTTATACCCGTGAGCGTTTGCTTTTATCTTGCTCAGGCGTTTTTAAACGCATCGGTAAATAAGCACATTAAGCCACAAAAAAAGGGAGCAGCACGCTCCCTCAATTCTTTCGGTATTGATCTAGCAATTAAGCGTCCACTTGAACGCCTGCGCTTTCAAAAGCTTGTTTTAATTCTCCAGTTGAGAACATTTCACGCACGATATCACAGCCGCCAACAAACTCACCTTTAATATAAAGTTGTGGAATGGTTGGCCAGTCGCTGAATGCTTTGATGCCTTCACGAATTTCAGGGTCTTGCAACACATCGTAGGATTGGAATGCGACGCCAGAATGGGCCAATACATCAACCACAGCGGCAGAAAAACCGCATTGTGGGAAGGTTGGCGTACCTTTCATGTAAAGAACCACGTCATCAGCTTTGTTATAGCCTTCAATGCGTTCAAAAACAGGATTGCTCATAAGATTGCCTCTCTATATCTAAGCAGGAACAGAGGTTTTTAGGGCCAAAGCATGTAAGACGCCGCCCATTTTACCCCCAAGTGCATTATAAACTGTTTGGTGTTGTTTCACCCGTGTCATACCTGAAAAACCATCCCAAACCACATGGGCGGCATAATGGTCACCGTCGCCAGCAAGGTCTTCAAGGGTTACCTTTGAGCCGGGAAGGGCGGTTTCAATCATGCTAATAATTTCATCAGATTCCATCGCCATGGATAGGGCCTCCTAGTGGGTGAATTTAAAGTCACCCTTTATATAAGCGAAAGGCGAGGCTATCACAAGCCCCGCCCATCAATTAATTGCGACTATTTTAGTCGTGTTTTGAAAAATACTCAGGAAAGAAGCTTTCATGGGCATTTTTAAGGTCAGACACAGCAACATTAACTTTGTCTGTAACAACCAAATTATCACCGCCAACGGTACCAATTACCTTAAATGGAATATTGGTTGATTGTGCGGCTTCTTGGATGTCATCCAACTTATCAGCAGCAACCGCCATCACATAACGCGCTTGGTCTTCACCAAACAAGGTACCATGGTCACCATCAAGGGTGATGTTAGCGCCCATGTTACTCGCCATGGCCATTTCAGCCAATGTCACCAACAGGCCACCACCAGAAATGTCGTGGCAGGTGTCAATGTCACCGGTTTCAATAATGCTGCGAACAAAGTTACCGTTGCGTTTTTCGGCGGCTAAATCAACCTTGGCTGGGGTGCCGCGTTCTTCACCGAATAATTCTTTCAGGTAAAGGCTGGCACCAAGGTGACCTTCGGTTTCACCCACAAGAACGACAATGTCACCCTCGCGTTTAAAGTTAACGCTGGCACGCTTAGAAGCATCAGCCAACAAGCCAACACCGCCAATAGCAGGGGTAGGTTTAATGCCTTTACCGTTGGTTTCGTTATAAAGCGATACGTTACCTGAAATAACAGGATATTCTAGGAACTTACAAGCCGCACCCATGCCCTGAATGGCCCCAACAAACTGTCCCATAATTTCAGGGCGTTCAGGGTTACCAAAGTTTAGGCAGTTGGTAATTGCTAACGGGCGACCACCAGTGGCGGTAATGTTACGCCATGTTTCAGCAACGGCTTGCTTGCCACCTTCAATTGGATGTGCCTGCACATAACGTGGGGTACAGTCGGTGGTAATCGCAAGGGCTTTGTTGGTGCCATGAACACGAACCAAAGCGGCATCTCCGCCTGGACGGCCATCGCCAAGGGTATCACCCATAACCATATGGTCATATTGTTCCCAAATCCAACGACGGCTAGACAGGTTCGGGCCGCCAATCAGTTTCAACAGCGCTTGGTTGTAATCAGAAACGCCATCAACATCGCCAGCAAATAATGGCTCATACTTATCAGCGTCTAGGTTCCAAGGGCGATCATATTCAGGTGATTTATCTACCAATGGCGCCACAGGAATGTCAGCAGCCACTTCACCTTTGAAGGTAAGTGTCAAGTTGCCTGTATCAGTAATCTCGCCAATAACTGCGAAATCAAGATCCCATTTTTCGAAAATGGCTTTGGCAAAGTCTTCTCGACCCGGTTTTAGAACCATCAACATGCGTTCTTGGCTTTCAGACAACATCATCTCATAAGGGGTCATGTTCTCTTCGCGCTGTGGCACGTTATCAAGGTTTAGCTCGAACCCAACGCCACCTTTTGACGCCATCTCAACAGATGATGAGGTCAAGCCAGCAGCACCCATGTCTTGAATGGCAACAATGGCATCTGACGCCATCAGTTCAAGGCAGGCTTCGATCAATAGTTTTTCAGTGAATGGGTCACCAACCTGCACGGTCGGGCGCTTTTCTTCACTGTCATCTGTAAATTCAGCCGATGCCATGGTGGCACCGTGAATGCCATCACGACCCGTTTTAGAACCCACATAAACAACAGGGTTACCAACGCCCGCAGCGGCAGAATAGAAAATTTTGTTGCTGTCAGCGATACCAACGGTCATGGCGTTCACTAGGATATTGCCGTTATAGCTTTCATCAAAGTCGGTCTCGCCACCAACAGTTGGAACGCCAACGCAGTTACCATAGCCGCCAATACCCGCAACCACACCGGAAATTAGGTGAGGCATTTTTGGATGATCAGGCATACCAAAACGAAGCGCGTTCATGTTGGCAACAGGGCGCGCACCCATGGTGAACACGTCACGTAAAATACCACCAACACCGGTTGCAGCGCCTTGGTAAGGTTCAATGTAACTAGGGTGGTTGTGGCTTTCCATCTTAAAGATCGCCGCTTGGTTATCACCGATGTCGATGATACCTGCGTTTTCACCCGGGCCACAAATAACCCAGTCAGCCTCAGTCGGCAGGGTTTTAAGGTGTAGCTTTGATGATTTGTATGAGCAATGCTCAGACCACATTACCGAGAAAATACCAAGCTCAGTTAAGTTTGGCTCACGACCCATGCTTTCCAAAATAAGGTCATATTCCTCAGGGGTTAGGCCGTGTTCAGCAACAATTTCAGGGGTGATTTTTGTTTGTTCAGTCATAATATAATCCTTCCCCATTATGCGTTTGCAAGGGCCGCAATGGCGCTTTCAAAAAGGGCACGACCATCATCGCCGCCCAAATCATGTTCGATCAAACGCTCAGGGTGTGGCATCATGCCCAGAACATTACCGGCTTTATTAATGATGCCAGCAATGTTGTTTTGGCTGCCATTGATGTTGGCTTCTGGGGTGGCGTTGCCCTCAGCATCGACATAGCGATAAACAACTTGGTTGTTCTCTTCTAGGGCTTTAAGCGTATCAGCATCGGCAAAATAGTTACCATCATGGTGGGCAACAGGGTAGCGTACAACTTCGCCAGCTTCATATTTGTTGGTGAAGCGTGTTTGATTGTTCTCAACCTTTAGATAGGCGTCTTTACAAATAAATTTCAAACCAGCGTTACGCATTAGGGCACCGGGCAGTAAACCGCTTTCGGTTAATACTTGAAAACCGTTACACACCCCAAACACAGACACGCCATCATTGGCGCGCTTAATAACCTCAGCCATTACGGGGCTGCGGGCAGCCATGGCGCCACTGCGCAAATAGTCACCGTAAGAAAAACCACCGGGAAGGGCGATAAAGTCAACATCAGGAATGGTGGCTTCGCCGTGCCAAACCATGGCAGGTTTCTCACCAAAGATTTTTTCCAAGGCAACCGCCATATCACGATCACAGTTGGAAGCAGGGAAGACAATGACAGCCGATTTCATGGGTCATACCTCGTCTTTTATTCTGTCATTAGCTGGCGCGGGCGAACCAACATCCAGCCAACACAGAGATTAATCAAGTTCGATTGAATAGTTTTCAATCACGGTGTTGGCCAACAATTTGCGGCACATTTCATCGACAGCAGCCATGGCTTTGTCTTTGTCGGTTTCGGCAAGGTCTAATTCGATATACTTACCTTGGCGTACTTTTTCGACGCCATCGAAACCCAAACTTCCCAAAGAATGACGGATCGCCTTACCTTGGGGGTCTAACACACCTGCTTTTAGTGTTACATGAACGCGTGCTTTCACTTTGATGCCTTTCTTTTCGTCAAAGTTTGCAGACAGAAATTCTGCTTATTTATCGTCTTCACTGGATAGTTCGCTCAAATCAGGAAGCTTAATGCCTAAACGGCGCGCCACTTCCATATAGGCGTCTTCCACACCGCCCAAATCACGGCGGAAACGGTCCTTATCCAATTTTTCATTGGTTTCAATATCCCACAAACGGCAGCCGTCAGGGCTAATTTCGTCAGCAAGAATGATTTGCTCGTTTTCACCATCAAAATAACGGCCAAACTCAAGCTTGAAATCAATCAGGCGAATGCCAATAGCGGCAAACATGCCAGACAAAAAGTCATTAACCCGCAGTGCATAATGAACAATTTCGTCCATTTCTTCGGGACTTGCCCAGCCAAAGGTATAAATATGTTCTTCGGCAATAACAGGATCGCCTTGCTCGTCAGACTTATAGCAAAATTCGATCAAGGTGTTGGGCAATTCAGAACCTTCTTCAATGCCCAAACGGCCGCAGATGGAACCAGCCGCAACGTTGCGAATGATCACTTCAACGGGCACAATCTCACATTTTTTGATCAATTGCTCACGCATGTTAATGCGCTTGATAAAGTGATTGGGAATATTCATCTTATCAAGGGCGGTAAAAATACGCTCTGAAATGCGGTTATTTAAAACACCTTTACCAGAAATATTACCTTTTTTCTGGGCGTTAAAGGCAGTGGCATCATCTTTAAAATATTGAATGATGGTGTTGGGTTCGCTACCTTCATAAAGGATTTTAGCTTTACCCTCGTAAATCTTGGTGCGCCTAGACATTCGGCGGTGACCCTCTCTCAAGAAGTTGAACGGTAGGTTGTTTATAACGACAACCGTGTCACGAGCGCGGAACATAGCGGATTAAGCCTCAAATGACAAGGAAAAGACTATGAAATATGCGATATTTATCGCAAAAACTTTAGAACCCAAGGCGAGCGTCAAAATTGCCCAAGAAATATATCATTTTTAGCCTTCTAATCTGGTTGATTTCTGCTATTTAATGGTTAAATATGAAGCAAATGATAATAACGGGGTAAGACCTGAAAATGTCTGAAAGGATAAAAGTCTGATGACTAGTTTTAATGATCGTGAAAAAGCTTTTGAAAATAAATTTGCCCATGACAGCCAATTGCAATTTAAAGCAGTGGCTCGTCGCAACAAGCTGGTTGGTCTTTGGGCCGCTGAAAAGTTTGGCATGAGTGGTGATGACGCTGCTGAATACGCCAAAAGCGTTGTAAAAGCTGACCTTGAAGAAGCTGGCGATCAAGATGTCATTCGCAAATTAATGGCTGACTTTAAAGAAAATGGCGTTGAAATGACCGAGCGCCGTCTTGAAGAAGCCTTGGCTGAGCAATATGAGGTTGCCAAACAACAAATTGCCAGCGAATCGTAAGATATAAAATTATTGCAAAAAAAGCCCCGCATCATTGATCATGGTGCGGGGCTTTTTATTTATTTTTTTAAGCGTCTCTTAGTCACCAAAAACACGTTTAAAAATGGTGTCAACATGCTTGGTATGGTAATCCATGTTAAACAATTCGTCCAACTGCGCTTCGCTCACTTTGTCGGTTACAATCGGGTCTGCTTTTAATAGGTCAAGAAGGTGCAACTTTCCACGGCTTTCCCAAACTTGCATGGCGTTTTTCTGAACCAAACGATAAGCATCTTCACGGCTAACGCCCGCTTGGGTTAGTTCTAGCAATACGCGCTGGCTGTTTGGAAGGCCACCCATTTTATTCATGTTATCCAACATGTTATCAGGGTAAACCAACAGATTGTCCATCACATTGGTTAAGCGCGCCAGTGAGAAATCCAAGGCAACAGTGGCGTCTGGGCCAATATAACGTTCAACCGATGAATGTGAAATATCACGTTCGTGCCAAAGAGCCACATTTTCCATCGCAGGAATGCACATGGCGCGAATGTAACGCGCTTGGCCAGTTAGGTTTTCGGTCAAAATAGGGTTCTTTTTGTGCGGCATAGCCGACGACCCTTTTTGGTTTTTTGAGAAATATTCTTGGGCTTCCAACACTTCGGTACGCTGTAAGTGGCGAACTTCGGTGGCCAAACGCTCAATACATGAGGCTACAACCGCCAACACGCTAAAATACATGGCATGGCGATCACGCGGGATGACTTGGGTTGAAACGGGTTCAATTTTAAGCCCCATCTTTTCTGCCACATGTTCTTCCACAAAGGGGTCAATGTTGGCAAAAGTACCAACCGCACCAGAAATGGCACAGGTGGCAATTTCTTCGCGCGCAGCAATCATGCGATCACGACAGCGGTCAAATTCTGCATAGGCTTGCGCCATTTTAAGGCCAAAGGTTACTGGCTCGGCGTGGATGCCGTGGCTGCGACCAATGCAAATGGTATATTTATGTTCTTCTGCACGGCGCTTTAAAACCGCAAGCAATTCGTCTAAGTCGGCGATCAAAAGATCAGCGGCTTGCATCAATTGAACGCTCAAACAGGTGTCCAAAACGTCAGATGAAGTCATGCCTTGGTGAACAAAGCGCGCTTCGTCACCAACGTGTTCAGCCAAGTTGGTCAAAAAGGCGATCACATCATGTTTTACTTCGCGCTCAATCTCGTCAATGCGGTCAATTTCCCATTGCCCACGTTCCCAAACAGCCTTAGCAGCGTCTTCTGGGATGCGACCTAGCTTAGCATTGGCATCACAGGCATGGGCTTCAATTTCAAACCAAATACGGAAACGGTTTTCAGCTTCCCAAATATCGGTCATTTGTTTGCGGGCATAACGAGGGATCATAGGGCACTTCCTTCGGGATAAAGAGTGGGCGACAAAATCTATGCGCCGTGTATCAGAGAAAGCCGAATGAGTCTAGTCAGGAGTCGGAATTTTACGGTTAAAAAAGGGGGATTACTTAAAAGGATATTTTTCATTCATCCATTGGACGCTGTCATGGACCAGTTGCTCTAAAACCTCTTGGTCAATGTTTTTTAGGCGGCCCAAATAAAGACATGACTTGGAATGTTTGTGTTTGCCTAATGTTTTAAGATGATGCTCAAACGGTTTAAAGCCTGGCATGATGTAAACCACCATGTTGGCTTTACGGGGCGCAAAACCGGTGCGAAACCATGTGCCTGAATGACCGCTGTTATAAGTATAGTCATAGTTGCCAAACCCGACCATCTGGTCGCCCCAAACACGGGGGGCAAACCCGCTGGCTTCGGTCATAATGTCCATTAGTTTAATGGCGTCTTCACGCCGTCCATCATGCTCAACGGTGTTTAAAAACTCAATCACATCGCGGTCACTGGGCTTGGTTTTGTTTTCAGCCATGATTAGTCCTTTAGTGCATTCCAATCATCAATAGTGGCGGTGCCAGATTGGTGTTCCATCAGCATCAACCATGTGCCGTCTTTTTTCACCATAAGCGACATCATGTGACCGTAATAATCATTGCGGCTGCCATCATCATTGATGGTGTAATAATTAAAGATACCGGTTTCATGGGCGGTGGTGATATCATGTAATCGTGCAGAGAAGCGAAAATTAACCCCCGCTTTCATTTTACCAGCGGCGGTATCATCAAAGCCCTGCTTCCAGCCTGTCAAAGCTTGTGTGATCGGATAGCTGGTGGTGCTGTTTACCAACACCGCATCAGGGTGATAACCAGCTGAATAGGTAACAAAATCACCTTCTGCCACAGATTTTGAGATCATTGCCCAATAGGCATCCAGTTCTGCCTCAATGGCTTCATCTGCGTTAACTGGTGTTAGGGTCACAAAAAAAGAAATGATGAGTGTAAAAATGGTGCGCATAAACCCCTCCCTAAGAAAACCTAAGGTGAGCTTACTTGTGGATTAGCGGTTTGGCAACTGAGCAATGACTTTTTGCGTCATTTCAGAAAGCTTTGAGTGGATGCTTTCAATCTCTTGCTGAAGGTCTTTTTCTTGACCATTTTCACCTAATTGCTGCAGCATTTTCTTCTTTAAGCTGAGGTAAAATAGGGCATAGCTGTTTTCTAGTGAGGGTAGTTTTTCCAATAAACGATCATAGTCTGCTATCAGTTTTAGTGAGGGCGATTGCTGAAAAGTAACATAAAGGTCTGTTAGTTGGAAAACATCAGCATAATATAAGCTGTTGACCTGATCGGCAATTGGTTTTGCTTGTTCGATCAGGGCTTTGGCATTGGCATGGTCGTTTTGCTTAAGCCTTAAATGGGTTTTTATTTGATAATGATAAAGCAAATAATCTTTGCGGGGCATGGTTTTTAAGAAAACCACATTGTCGAGAATTTCTTCCGCCAGATCAACTTGTCCTAATTGTAAATGCGCTGCAGCCAATAAGGTGCGCAGATAAATGCGACCATCGGTTCGCTCTTTTGGAAAATTGATTATGGCTTTTCTTAGGTAAGGAAAGGCTTTGTCTGGCTCGTGCAAATTGATAAACAGTTCGCCAATCAGCAAGTCAACAACGGGTCTTCGGTTTTCCAATTCAGACCAGCGATTGGTAAAAGTAAGTGCTTGTTGATAATGATAAGCCGCTTTGTCATAAAGACCCACCCGAACCAAACCTTGGGCATAGGCATAATGCAGTGTAAGCATGATCGAATCTGATTGAAGGTCGCTGCTTTGATAGTTTTCTATTTCTTCCATAACAGGTAATAGACGATAATAAAGCTGATCATAATTGGCTGTTGCAGCAATGGCAAAAGCAATGCCGCGTTTAAAGTCATAATAGTTCAGGTCGCTAAAATGATGACGATTTTGGTCTAGTTCTTGGTCTAGAAACAGCATTGCCTCTGCCGCATGATTTTTTCGTAACACTCTGTAAAGCGGACTATAAAAGCCGTTATGTTGCTTGCTAGCATCGTCATAAAGAGGGGTTAAATAATCAATGATTGCCAATTCTGTCTGGCGGCGATCTTTTAGCTGCAAATGCGTGTCTAGTCTCTCTAATGTTACTTTGCGTTCTTGATCGAGGGCGGGAGTAAATAGATTGGGCACAGTCGTGGCAGAGCTAACTGTGGCGTAGATAAGCGCCAATGAGGCCAAAAGGCATAAGAATAAACGTAACATTTTTAATCATCTCTTGTTGGATGCCAAGCCAAACGACTGTGTTTGTAGCGATTTTATAGCA
>CAKZLM010000079.1 GCA_937126915.1 uncultured Alphaproteobacteria bacterium | reverse complement strand
CACACCACAAATGGATTGTGGTGATTATGTAATCATCATCAATGCTGACAAAGTAAAATTGACTGGTAAGAAAACCAACGACAAGATTTACTACCGTCACACTGGTCACCCAGGTGGTATTAAACAACGTACCGCTGGTCAGATCCTTGAAGGTGAGTTTCCAACCCGTGTTGTTGAGAAAGCGGTTCAACGTATGATCCCGCGTGGTCCTTTGGGTCGTCAACAAATGCGCAATCTTAAAATCTATGCTGGTTCAGAGCATCCGCACGAGGCACAACAGCCAGAAGTGTTTGATATTGCCGCTCAGAACGTAAAAAACACTAGGAGCCGTTAATCATGTCAGAAGATAAAAAGTCTTTGGAAGACCTGAAAGAAATGGCTGTTCAAAAAGCAATCGCTGACGAAACTGGTGCTGTTGAGCGTAAGCCAGAGATTGACGAACAAGGCCGTTCTTATGCCACTGGTAAGCGTAAAGACGCTGTTGCCCGTGTATGGATCAAGCCAGGTACTGGTAAAATCACCATTAATGGCCGTGACCAAGAAACTTATTTCGCACGTCCAACTCTTCGTTTGATTGTGAACCAACCATTTGGCGTTATCAACCGCGCTGGTCAGTATGACGTTGTTGCCACTGTTAAAGGTGGTGGTCTTTCTGGTCAAGCGGGTGCGGTTAAGCACGGTATTTCAAAAGCATTGAGCGTAAACGATCCTGAGTTGCGTCCTGCCTTGAAAGCTGCTGGCTTCTTGACCCGTGATAGCCGTACTGTAGAACGTAAGAAGTTCGGTAAAGCAAAAGCCCGTCGTTCTTTCCAGTTCTCGAAGCGTTAATCACTTATTGCTTTTTTCAAAACTATTTCAAAAAGGTCGCTTTCGAGCGGCCTTTTTTTGTGATTTTATTTTTGTCTGGGCAAAGGAGGGGGGCTTAAGGTTATTTAAAAACAATAAGTTAAAGTATATGACACTATTATTACGAGCAATAACACTACTTTAAAAAGACCTTGCATTACTTAACTTATGGTGTTACATATTGTATATTGTTTAAGAATAATAAGTAAAAATTAATGTAACTTATAGTAACCTATTTCGTCTGCAATCAAATAATAATAAAACAGGCAAATAAACTTCCAAAATAACAGACTTTTGCTGTGATTTTGTAATTGGAGTATCCCTATGCCTGAGCAATATGAAGTATATAATCTTTTACCTACTAACATTGCTGTTTTAGATGAAAATGGCAACTTCGTTTTTCGTAACAATGCTTGGATGCTTAGTTTCTCAACATTGATCGAACATTCTTCTCTTAAAAATATGCTTTCATCTATTGATAGTATTCATTCTGATCAGTTAATTTCCATTTTTGATGGGCTGCATCAGGTGTTACGGACAGATCAGTTGAAATTTGAAGAGGTTTATTTGGCATCATGTGCTGGTAAGCAACAGTGGATAAAAATTGAGGTGTCGGCGATTGATGGTGGCGCTGTCGTTATGATGACGCCAATGGTTGAAGAAATGCAGGTTAATTCTGACTTAGGGGATGAAGCTGAAATTCGGGGTATGTTGCATGACATCAAGTCACCCTTAAGTGTGATGACCAGTTTAAGCTATCTTATTCGCAAACAAGATGGTGGCCAATTGTCGATCAAAAGCCATGAATATCTTGAATCGGTTAGCCATACCGCCAATGAAATAAGTTATAAGTTGAACTTATTATCGCAACATGTTCGTGACCAAAAAATTTTTAGCTCGAAAAAAATTAAGTAAATAATAATTTTTGAGTATAACGACATGATCTAATATCTTGCGTTATCCGAAGAAATAAATATGTAAAGTCACAAATAAAATAGAAGAGAGCATGCTCGAAATGCTATTAAAAAATGATGCTGCTGCTTTTGAGCAGAGCCTACCGCCCTCTTCTAATAGTAGGGCTTTGGATGACTATGCCGCAGGCCTTGACCTTATCCCCATGCAGGCTTCCTTGGTTAATAAAGACGGCGATATTTTGTTGACCAATAAAGCATGGCAACAATTTGAACATGACAACTCTTCTTCTCCTTGCGGTAATAAACAAAATTATTTTGATGTTTGCTCAGGCGTGGATGGTTCAGATAAAGACCATGCCGATGCGGTTTTTGAGGGGTTGAGAATGGTTTTGTCAGGTACGCTCACTTCTTTTGAGCATGTCTACCCCTGTCATTCACCGACCCAAAAACGTTGGTATAAGGCTTATATTACGCCCAATGCACATGGTGCACTGATCTGTCATTCTGATGTAACGACGGAGGCCCTCAAGGGCACACCACTTAATCAGAGTGATTTATTGATTAATCGTTTAAATGTTTTAAAGGCCCATTTAAGTGGGATTGCAGCACTTGATTATGTCATTCAAAGCGAAGACCTTAGTGGATTATCGCAATTTTCCACTAAAATTTTAAAAATTGCTGAGGTGAGTGCGCATCGCATTAATACCGAAATACAAAATGTCTTAACCTACCTAAAATCGGGCACAACGGGTGAGTTTAAAGATGAAGAATCTTATCACATATTAGAACCTCTCATTAATGAGTTGATTGATAAGGCGCAAGCCCAATTACCAGACCGAAATATCACGGTGATTGTTAATAATAACGTTCAAGGTCTTACGATCCTGGCGAATAAAGACGATATCGCTGGCACTATAAGTTACTTTTTAGAAAATGCGCTTAAGGTGACAAAGGAGGGCGGTACAGTTTCTGTGTCATTGGATATTTCCCCAGCAAAATCGCTGGAGATTTCTATTCAAGACCAAGGTGACGGGATGCAGGAATCTGAGCTGTTTGATTTGATGTGGCAAAAAATGCCAGATGCCAATTCTAAAGATGTGTCTCCTAAATTAAATGATGTCCATAGGGTCAATCAATCGATCAGGCGATTGGATGGCATGTTGGATGCTAAAACCGCCCCGGGACAGGGGGTTCGTTTCAGAATTTTGCTGCCAGCATGGCGCATCATGAAGGACTAGCCAATTGCCAATAAAGTTGGCGATATTGTTTAAATATCCAACTCTTCAGCAAATTTGGCGTTGGCTTGAATAAAGTCAAAACGCTTTTCAGGCTTTTTACCCATCAAGTCAGAAACAATTTCATTGGTTTCATTGCGTCCAGCATAATCATCAGGCAAAACCACTTGCAAAAGCGTTCTTTTACCCTTGGTCATAGTGGTTTCTTTTAGCTGGGCAGGGGGCATTTCACCCAAACCTTTAAATCGGCTAATGTCATATTTACGGTTGGGGTTAAATTCTTTCTTGAATAATTCGTCTTTATGTTCGTCATCACGGGCATAGATCACCTTGCCGCCTTGGGCAATGCGGTAAAGCGGCGGCTGGGCAAGGAATAAATGACCGCGTGCGACCAATTCGGGCATTTCTTTGATGAAGAAGGTCATCAACAAGGTGGCAATGTGCGCACCGTCAACGTCCGCATCGGTCATGATGATGATGCGTTCATAACGCAGCGCCCCAATATCAAACTTGTCGCGGCTGCCACAGCCTAAGGCTTGGATCAAATCGCTAACCTCTTGGTTGGCCGCAATTTTTTGTCCTGTGGCACTGGCAACGTTTAAAATTTTACCGCGAATAGGTAGAATAGCTTGGGTTTTACGGTCGCGGGCTTGTTTGGCAGAACCCCCCGCAGAATCACCCTCCACAATGAATAACTCAGTGCCAGCGCTATCATCTTGCGAGCAATCAGTCAGTTTGCCCGGAAGACGTAAACGGCGCGCACCAACGGCGGTTTTGCGTTTCACTTCACGTTCTTGACGGCGGCGCAGGCGGTCTTCTGTGCGCTCTAAAATGGCTGTGACTAGGGCATTGGCACGGTCTGGATTATCGGTTAACCAATGGTCAAAGTGATCACGAATGGCATTATCAACCAAGCGACTGGCTTCGACAGTTGATAATTTATCTTTGGTTTGTCCAACAAATTGTGGGTCACGAATGAAAACCGATAGAACAATGCAGGCAGTGCCAGTGATGTCATCACCGATCATGTCTTTCATTTTTTTGTTGCCGGTCATTTCACCATAAGACTTTAACGCCCGTAGCAAGGCCATGCGGAACCCTTGCTCGTGGGTGCCGCCTTGCGGGGTTGGAATAGTGTTACAATAATAATTGGCAAAGCCTTCGCCCCATGTTGGCCATTTGATGGCCCATTCAACACGACCACTGTTTTCAGGGAAAACCGCACGGCCTGCAAAGGATTCATCAATCACACAAGGGCGGTCTTTTAGGCTATCTTCCAAAAAGTCTGCCAGGCCGCCTGGAAAGTGCAATACCGCTTCATGTGGGGTATTGTCATCTTCTGCTATTTTGCTTTCAGGGCAAGACCAGCGAATTTCAACACCCTTATAAAGATAGGCTTTAGAGCGCGCCATTTTATAGAGGCGTTTTGCCTTTAGCTCTAACTTATCACCGAAAATTTGTTCATCAGGTAGGAAATTAACACGGGTGCCACGGCGGTTATGGGCACTACCAATTTTTTCTAACTTGCTGGTGGTTAGACCACGTGAAAAGGTTTGTTTCCAAATTTCACGGTCGCGGGCCACTTCCACTTCCATGCGCTCTGATAAGGCATTGACAACAGAAACACCCACACCATGCAAACCACCCGATGTAGCATAGGCGCCTTCTTCAAACTTACCGCCTGAGTGCAGGGTGGTTAAAATAACCTCTAAGGCAGACTTGCCTTTATATTTAGGGTGCTCGTCAATGGGGATGCCGCGACCATTATCGCTTACGGTTAGGGATCCGTCTTCATGAAGTTCTATTTCAATGCGGCTGGCGTGTCCGGCCACAGCCTCATCCATCGAGTTATCAATAACTTCGGCAGCAAGGTGGTGCAGGGCGCGTTCATCGGTGCCACCAATATACATGCCGGGGCGTTGACGCACAGGCTCCAGGCCTTCAAGAACGCGAATATCTTTTGCGGAATATTGATCAGATGTTTGTGAAACGCTATCAAACAAATCGGACATTGAGCCTGCTTTCCTCTTTATTTTCCCCAATTATCTTTGGTGATAATTTTATTCTTTATAAAATGATTTAAGGCTGACTCTAAAGCCAGCCTTATAGAAAATAAACAAGAATGTGATGGCGATACCAAAAAAACTTTCAAGGGCCTAAAACTGCGGGCATGGTTATATTAGTTGGTGGTCAAATAAGTACTTGCCCTTATGAGGCTTTTCTCGTTTGCTGCTCTTGCTCGTCGATCAGCATCAGCTCTTCTTTTAGGCGGCGTTTTTCTTCTTTCAGCGTTTCAAGGTCCGCGCCAAGATGTTGGCGCCCCCGTTTCGCGGCTAGCTGAATTTGCTTCCAACGCATGCGAGAGCGTTCTTTATGTTCTTCGGTTAAGTTATCGTGACAATTATAACAAGACACTGATTCTTCATAGCTTGGCAGTTTTTTGTCTTCCTCAGAAACGGGCCAGCGGCAAGAAGGGCACTGGGTGTATCCACCGGGCTTTAAGCCATGGCCCACGCCCACACGACCATCAAAGACAAAGCAATCACCGTCCCAAAGGTTTTCTTCCTCAGGAATATTTTCAAGATATTTCAAAATGCCATCTTTCAGGTGATAAACTTCTTCAAAGCCTTGTTCTAACATCCAAGCTGTTGCTTTTTCACCGCGAATGCCGCCGGTGCAAAAGGTTGCAACGCGTTTGTGCTTCTTAGGGTCAAGGTTTTCATTCACCCAGCGCGGAAAGTCACGAAATGTCTCAATCTCAGGGTCAATGGCGCCTTTAAAGGTGCCTAGCTGCATTTCATAATCATTGCGGGTGTCAACCAAAACAACCTCTGGGTCTGAAATAAGCTCATTCCATTTGTCCCAGTCAACATAGGTGCCTACAATTTTGTTAGGGTCAATCGGGCCTTGGCCTAGGGTGACGATCTCCTTTTTCAAACGCACTTTTAGGCGAATGAAAGGCATCTTATCGGCCCAGCTTTCTTTATGAGATAGGTCAGAAAACTCTGGCATGGCGCGTAAAAACGCCAAAAGATTACGAACATCTTCTTCTGGTCCAGCAATGGTGGAATTGATCCCTTCAGCGCCAACAAGAATCGTACCCTTGATTCGGTTATCTAGGGCAAACGACTTAATACGCTTTTGCATCACGCCGAATTTTTCAATGGCGACAAATTTGTAGAATGTGGCAATCAAAACTTTAGACATTGCGATCGATCCATCAGATAAAGGTGTTTAATTAAGCGGGGTCTTACATGAATTGTTGATAAAATTCAAGGCGTGATAGGGCCTGCGACAATTTGTTTCATGAAGATATCATTGGCGTTTAGTTTTTGCCAAGAGCGTCTTCTAAAACAAATAGTTCCGTTTCATCATCAAACAGATCATCAATATCTGTTTGTTGGTTGGTGTCGTTGGTGTCGTTAATAACGGCGCTAATGCCACTGATAAGCTCTTGTACTTTCTCTGCGCGGGATTGAATAATTTCTGCCATTTGTGAAAGGTTTTCTTTTTGACGGGCGATGTGGGCGGCCTCGATTGTGTCTAATAACAGATAGTCTAGGCGGCTAACCAGGCGATCAAAAGTCAGGCGATAACGATCAGGGCACAAATGATAGGCTTCAATAATTAAGTGTCTGGCATGAAGGCCTGAATCGCGAAAATGCTCAACATAGCTTTTCGGTTTCCACTCTAAAACATCATCCAACATGTCAGGCATGTCAGGGGTCATTTCAAGCAACATATAAACTTCATTAAAATGATTCAAATAGTCTGTCGCCAAAAATGAATTGGGATTGATATTCTCTTTTTCCAAAAGAGGGCGGATTTTCTCACGCTCACGCTCAATCTTATGTTGTTCTAGGTCAGGCATATCATCGTTCTTTTTTGTGTGTACCAAAGACTATCTTTATCGTTATTATTTTGACAATAGCATAGAAGTCCTACGAAATTGTTAATGATTGTTAAAAAAGCACAAAAAAGGCCACCCAAAGGTGACCTTTTTCAATTAAGGGAAATGTTTCTGGGCAATTAGCCACTGTAATACATTTGGAACTCAACAGGGTGAGGTGTCATGTCTAGGGCATTAACCTCGTCCATTTTCAGTTCAATGTAACCATCAATTTGGTCGTCCGTGAACACGCCACCTTTTTTCAAGAACTCACGGTCAGCGTCAAGGGCATCAAGAGCTTCACGCAAGCTGCCAGCGACGGTTGGAACGTCTTTCAACTCTTCCGGTGGTAGGGCGTATAGGTCTTTATCCATGGCATCACCTGGGTGAATTTTGTTTTCAATACCATCAAGACCAGCCATCAACATAGCAGAGAAGGCGTAATATGGGTTAGCCAAGGCGTCAGGGAAACGAATTTCAACACGCTTTGCTTTAGGGCTTGTGGCGTACGGAATGCGGCAAGAGGCAGAACGGTTACGACCAGAATAAGCCAACAACACAGGCGCTTCAAAACCCGGTACCAAACGCTTATAGCTGTTTGTTGTAGGGTTGGTGAAAGCGTTCAAGGCTTTCGCATGTTTGATGATACCGCCAATGTAGTAAAGGGCAGTTTCAGACAGGTCAGCATAGCCATTACCAGCAAACAATGGGTTGCCATCTTTCCAAATTGATTGGTGAACGTGCATACCAGAGCCGTTGTCTTTGGCAATTGGCTTCGGCATGAAGGTTGCGGTTTTGCCATAAGCATGGGCCACCATGTGAACACCATATTTATACATTTGAACGCGGTCAGCTGTGTCAAGCAAAGTGCCAAACGTCATGCCTAGCTCGTGTTGAGAAGGAGCAACTTCGTGGTGGTGCTTATCCATAGGAACGCCCATAGATTTGATCACTTGAACCATTTCAGCGCGCATTTCAGAGGCACTGTCAACAGGCGCTACAGGGAAGTAACCGCCTTTGATACCTGGACGGTGGGCAAAGTTACCTTCGTCATATGAACGGCCACTGTTGTATGGACCTTCAATATCGTCCATTTCGACCATGCTGCCGTTATATTTCACGTCAAAGCGTACATCGTCAAAAGCAAAAAATTCAGGCTCAGGACCAAAGAAAGCAGTGTCACCAATGCCAGTAAATTTCAAATATTCTTGGGCGCGTTTCGCCGTTGAACGTGGGTCGCGATCATAAGCTTGGCCGGTAGAAGGCTCTTCAATGTCGCAGAACAAAACCAAAGTCGGCTCAGCGGCAAATGGGTCAAGAACCGCTTTGCCAAGATCAGGGGTCAATGTCATGTCAGATTCGTTAATTGCTTTCCAGCCCGCGATGGATGAACCATCAAACATGAAGCCTTCATCAAGCATATCTTCATCAACCACCTCAGCGTCCATGGTAAGGTGCTGCCATTTACCACGTGGATCGGTAAAGCGCAGATCAATCCATTGGATGTTATGCTCTTCTTTTAGGCGTTCAATATCAGCAGCCGTTAAATTTTCAAAATGTGACATTCTCTAACCTCTCTGGTTTAACACTATGCTAGTCTTGTGACTAAATTTAAAAAGTTTGTTGGTACCTTAAATAGCATCCGCACCTGTTTCACCGGTACGAATGCGAATAGCTTCTTCAATGTTGCTAACGAAGATTTTACCATCCCCTATGCGGCCGGTATTCGCCGCTTGTTGGATGGCATCAAGGGTGCGGTCCAGTAAGTTGTCATCAATAACAACCTCAATTTTTACTTTGGGTAAAAAGTCGACAACATATTCCGCACCACGGTAAAGCTCTGTATGACCCTTTTGACGACCAAAGCCTTTGGCTTCAATAACTGTTAGACCCGTAATACCCACTTCGTGAAGGGCTTCTTTGACATCATCCAGCTTGAAGGGCTTAATAATCGCTTCGACTTTTTTCATACTAATATCCGCTTTAAGTTATCGATTGACCACCTTATTAGCACAGCTCGTGCCAATCTTAATATTGTGTTGTTTCTCTAGTAATTACAGACAATTAGGGGTTTTTTGATGGTGCCCCATGTGATTAGTTCTTTTTCTGATGCACAAACTTTAATCGCTCTCTGCCTAAATTTTAAGCAGTTTTCCACACGAAGGTTTTAAAACTAAAGCATAATTGCTGCTTGCCATAATAAATAGCTAAACCTTAAAAAACTTGTCGGTGCCTGTTGGGCAGTGAAGGTGTATAAACAGCACTTTATTTGTTATTTATAACCATAATGGATAATTTTCTTGACTGCGTCACGGTCCTGTGGCATGGTTTGGGTAATGCCCTTAGTGGGTGTTACATCATTGGTCGCTGCCTATTGCCCTTTGGTTAGGGGCATATAAAGGGCGGCTTTTTTTATGGGGCAATCATCCCCAACTCACATAAATTTTAATCTTAAAAGATATCGCATCATGGGCGTTGAACCGCCTGTTGGTCGGTGCCTTTAGTCATGCCTGATTTCTACATCTGGCAGAAAGGAAATCTTATGCCCATTCAAATCACTAAAACCGTTGGCTTAAAAGCCCATGGTCAAACCCCGCTTGATGTAAAAACCATCCAAACCGCTTTTGCAGCGATTAAATGCAAGCGTGGCAAGCCCTTTTACCAAGGCCGCATTGACGGAAAGTGTGGCCCCAAAACCTTAATCGCTATTGAAGACTTTCAAGGACAAAACAACATTCGCCCCACAGGCAGAGTAGAACCGCAAGGCCCAACCATCACCCGTATTTGGCAGAAGCTCCCCGCGCAGGTCAAAGCCTCGTTTGAAGAGCAAAAAGCAAAACAGACGCCAACGGGTGGCTCGTCACGCTCAAAACCCTCAACAAGCGATCAACAAAATGAGGTGCCAACACAAACTTTGGGTGAGGCTTATAATCCCGATAAAATTGCTGCTGATAATAAAAAACTTGCTAAAGAAATTATAAACACATGGCCTTTACCCACAAAAGAGGCGATTGAACTAGCGCGTTTAATTGAGCTTGTAGATGCCAATTTAGGAATTCCTTAACACCCTTTTGGTCAGACTTCAATCAATATTGACAATGAAGGAAGATATAGCGTGAAGCTAGATATTCCTTACAAAGCTTATCAAAATGACATTAAATTAAGAAAGGGTATGGTGCACATTGTAAGTGATTTTATAAATAGGTCTTCTTTATGGAGTAAGGGGGATGGAAACGGTCTGCTATTTAAGGCAACACATATCACTCCAAGTCCTAATAACGTTAATCCTTCTAAAGATGAAATAGTGCGGGTTCTGAATATCTTATCAGTACAAAACGGAATCCCTCTGCGGACACTAAAAGCACTCATTTCTGCTGAATCTGACTTTCGACAATTTGATGATAAAAGCCAACCTTTAATTGCTCCACAATCTTATTCCTCAGCAGCTGGTCTCGGACAAGTTACAAAGACAACAGCTAGGCTATACGGAGAGGACTATGAAAAGCTGCAAATAAACTGGAAGTATAACTTAAAGGTTGCTATAAAGATATTCAAAGCAGGCTATGATCATCCATGGAATAGTAACATTGCAGATGAGCGTATTCGATCTGCGAGGGCCTACGGTATGTATCATGATGGGTTTGAACCTAAATGGGATCGAAATGCTTATAATCGAACACCTAGAGGATTATTAAACACAGAATGGGAAAAAAGATATTTAAGTCGATATTAGTCTTTTTTGTAATTCTTTTTGCGAATGGCATGAAGAGTGGGATTTTCATCGCCCACTCTTACGCTGACAGTTCAAAAATCATGGGAGAAATCAATCCTAAATCAGACTTCGGAGCTTTTCCGGTTAAAATTGATTGGCATGAAAAGGCTGTTGTATTTATTGTATTTTCCAAATGCTTAGAAGCAACTGTATGCCAAAAGCCCTTAAAGCGACATTATTCCTATAAGAATACCTTAGTAACAGAAGATAGCGAACTAAATAGCGAAACACTTAGGCAGTTTAAAGAAGACTTAGACATAGAAAATAAGATTATTGCTAAGCTCAATCAAATCAGAAAAAATCAACCGCTGCCAAGAATAATTTTATCTGGAAATGTTTCTATCCAAGAAAGGTATA
>CAKZLM010000078.1 GCA_937126915.1 uncultured Alphaproteobacteria bacterium | reverse complement strand
CGAATATTGGCTGAAAATAACGTATCCGCCGCTATTGGTCCATCAACAGCAATGCCTTTTTGACGCAATGCTTCAAGGGCAGGCGTGATTATTTCAACCTCCTCACGACCAATGGTGCCATCTTCACCGGCGTGGGGATTTAGCCCCGTCACCGCTAATTTAGGGGACTTTAGCCCATAAAGGTGTTTTAAATATCTATCGGTTGTGGTGATTGTTTTGATTAACAAGTCTTTTGAAAGGGCTGATGAAACTTCTTTTAACGGAATATGAATGGTAACCGGAATGGCGCGAACATGCTCATTGGCCAGCATCATCACCACATCATCAGCACTTTTCCCAAACTGATTTGCCAAAAAGTCAGTGTGCCCCTGAAACTTAAAGCCACTTTCATAAAGAACAGCTTTATTAATAGGCCCTGTAACCAAGGCAGCAGCATGACCATCGTTGATATGGGTAAGTGCCACATTAAGGCAATTAATAACCTGATCAGCATTTTTAACATCTAACTGCCCAGCTATCGCTGGGGTTTTTAAAGGCATATCAAAAACGGGAAAGGCATCGTCAAAAACGTCCATCGCGTCCATCGGAAGATCGAGGTCAACAACCCTTAGGTCGGGGCGCAATGCTTTAATATGATCTAATGATCCATAATAGGTAAAAAGGGGCACATTATTATTGTGCCGTTGCTCCCAAAGCATGATGGCAATTTCAGGGCCAATACCAGCGGGATCACCTTGTGTAAGGGCAATAGGCAAAGGTAACCGCTGTAACCGTGTGTCTTTGGTATGAGCGGTTCCTGACATTTAATTCTCACACAATATTAGCGATAATCAATGATAGCATCACGACGTAGATCGCGCAAATAACGACGTGACATCATGGCAAGGCGTTGTTGCTCTAACTGGCTGTAGATATCGTCTTCTGTTGGGATACGTACGGTTGGCTCTTCACGACCACAAACAAAAAACACGCGCACACCTTCGTTAGTGGCGATGGGCTTACTGTTCTGACCAATCGATAAGTTTTCCAAACCAGAACGTAGTTGAACATTCAATTGACGCAATGCAATATCACCCAATTCCATGGCAATACCATTGCCGCCCACATCAGCGGCAAACTGATCAACTTGATCACATTGATTATAGTTTTCACGAATGGCATCAATTTTTTCAAGCAAGGCAACAACATCATCTTGTTGTGTTTGTTCTGTAAAGGCCCAAAAAACTTGCTTTAGGCTCAAGGTTACATCCAAGGGATCAACGCTTAAAATACGGCGGCGATCGGTCATGCCAATAACATAATAACCACCTGGTGTTTGAATAGGGTCGGTAACACCACCAACACTAAGATTGCTAATGGCTTCGTAAATTTCAGGCATTAGGGTGTCTTCTGATAACCACCCCATATCCCCACCCTTAGCAGCGGTCGCTGATTGAGAGAACTGACGGGCCAATTGTAAAATATTGCCGCCTTGTTTCGCTTGCTCTGAAATACGTTGAGCAACTTCGCGAACTTCCGCATCACGACTGGGGTCATCAACAATGAAATAAATCTCTGACAGGCGGTATTCAAATTTACCTTCATTGGCTTTTAAACGATCAAGTGTATCTGCCACTTCTTCATCGGTAATGGTAATTTGCGAGCCTAATCGACCATTTACCAACATTTGCCAAACATATTCGGCACGAATTTGATCCATCAATGTTTCTTTGGAAGCCCCATATTGACGAAGAAAGGCCTCAAAGTCATCGCCATTACCTTCAGTGAAACTGGTGGCAATACGGTTGTAGGTTGATTCTAATTCAGATTCAGGCGCTTCTAACTCAAACTGGCGAGCTTCTTGTAATTGCAACCGCTCATTAATCATTGTATCAATCACTTGTTCGCGCAAGCGATCCAGCTCTTCTTGTGTTCTAACGCCCCCTGTTGAGGCAATGATAAGACCCAATCGTTGACGCACATCCCAAGCGGAAATAACTTGGTCATTCACAAGGACTTCAATTTTTTGCAAAACTTCTTGTGCATCTGCCTGATCATTATCAACTGTCGTAAAGGCAAACAAAGCGAACACAGCAACCAAAGCTGTTTTCAACCCCGCTGTTTGTTGAATGTTCATCCATTTTGCTAATTTTATTATCATTCGTGAACCTTTATTTACCTTATGTCACATCAATTTTTATTATGGGCATTATTTTGCCAAATTCAACACGCTTAACCCAGCTGTTTAAGTCGTATTTTAAATAAGAATGTACTGCCCGGAACAATATCGCGGTCAGTGGTATAAGACTTACGCCACGTTAGACCAAACTCCAAGCAGTCGTCCATATAACGCAGTCCTAAACTATGTTCAATCCCATGGCTACCATTAGTTAAGTTTTGGGTGATATTTCCATGCAAATACCATGATTCATCAACTTTCACACTGCCAGCAGCACGAATTTCCTCGCGGTCCTCAAGCCCTTGCTCTGAACGGTCCCGATTAGTTTGAAAATACCCAAGGCTTAACCAGTTGTCTTGATCCCCAAAGGATATATCAGCCTCATTACGACGCAAAATAAAACGGTCTTTATCAAAACGGAAACGATAGGCCAAACGCATCAGGCCTCGTAAACTTAAATCCCACTTACCAACAAAATCAGAGAAATTACCCGATAATCCAGACCCCACAGGGAAAGTAACATCATTTTTGTCTGCGCGAATACTTTGACCGATCATGATTTCTGAATTTAAATCGTCGCGGTTAATCGACCATTTAACACCATAACTGGCCCGTACACCACCTTCCCAGCGATCAAGCCCAGGAAAACGCTGGGCTGCAAACAAATTTGCATCGCTTAATTCAAAAGTACGGCTATCTTCATTTGATATTTGATTTTGCTCACCGCCACTGCTGGCTGCCACGATGGTAATAATAGGTTCCAAAATTTGCTGGCTGGTTTCACCTTCTTTGACCAAAGGCCAGCGGGCCGAGGCTTCGACATGCGGTAAAAAGCGACCATGGGTGCCATCTTCACCCGCAAAAAAAGCGATATCAGGGCGATCTGCATCGCGGATATGATAGGCATCTGCCCGTAGTGATGCTTTAAATTGATACATTTGACCAAGGGCATTAACATATGGCACCGCCCAAGAGGTGTCACCTGATAAACGGAAGGTATCCATTCCATCGGTTCTTTGCAGCGCCAAAGACCGAATGCCATACCGCCACACACCTCCATATTGGTCAGGCGTGTTAACCTTATCATAGGTCAGCATTGGCATGGCAAGACCGGTTAGGCCTTGAATATCTTCTTGTCTTAAACCCTGGAAGAAATAGCTATTGATACCAGCGTAAGAACGGTCATCAAATTTTTCAACGTTCAAAGAACTGGTTAAGGTATCATCATTGGAATAACCATAACGACGAAGATAGGTATCATCGCTAGATAATTTTAAATCATAATCAGATCGCCAACCATCGCCTAAATTAAACTGGCCGTTGGTATAAAAGTGACCACGAAACTCACGCCCACCAATCACTTGAGCATTTTCGTCACGTTTTTCAGGGTAGGTGGCACTTCCGCCCACATTGAATTGCCCAAAACCAATGTGACGGCGATATTCAGTTCCCAAAACCACACCTTCTCGGGTGGTAAGGGTAGGGGTGAATGTAATGTCACTACTGTCATTTATGACGTGATAATAAGGCGTTGCGATCACAACACCCAATTCACGACGGGTTTGTATGTCTGGTGTTAAAAAACCGCTGGCACGATCCACCGTTGGATCAGGGTGCGATAAATAAGGCGTGTAAAGAACGGGAATGCCAAACAATTCAAGATAAGCATCAGTATAGATAAGCTTCTTTTTATTTTGATCGTGGGTAACCTTAACCGCTTTTAATTGCCAAACAGGACCCGCGTCGGGGGTTTCATCACACACTTTACACGGGCTATAAACGGCTTCATCGAGGGTTGTGATATTGCCGTCTAAACGCTGCCCTGATTTTGCAGCAAGGCGTGATTGGTCTGACATTAACAAGCGAACATTCTCAACGAATCCCTCGCTTAATTCTTCATTTAATTCAGCCTCATCAACATAAAGTGTATGACCGTCTTGACCTGTGATACGCACATTACCAACGGCTTTCACCGTGTTGGCAACACGATCATAAATCACTTGATCAGCCAATAATTCAAAACCCTTATGGCGTACTAATACCGCGCCACTGGCGGTTACAAGGCCTGCATTTTCATCATAAGTGACCGTTTCGGCACTAAGATTAACAAAGTCAGGCTCATCACTTTGGTCATTAATAGTTTGAACAGGGATAGTTTGAATAGGAGCATCGGTTTGTGCCATGACAATGGATGGCACAGCAAGACCCAACGCCACGGCAGAAACGCCGTAAGCAAAAAGTTGGATTAAGCCCTTATTCTTAAGCATAAAAAATTACCTGACAGATTCGTTTCAAATCTTTTAGCCTTTGTGACAGCACTTAGCAATCCTGCTGACAGTAAATTCTGTCATTATTAGGGCAGGTTCTTTGGATTTGGGCAAATAAATCATCATTAATCACTTAGCCCTTTCATCGGCTAAATTTTATGTTAATATAGTGATAAATCAAAATTTAAAAAATAAACACAGGATGGTTCGTTATGAAATATAGCTTTGCCCCACAATTAGAGACAAAATCAGGCATGCTGGCGGTGTTTGTCAGTGATGATAACACCTTATCTAACACAGCAAAACACCTAGACACTGCCACCAATGGCGCTTTGCGAAAGGCTATTAAGGCACAACGTTTTGATGGTAAATTTGGTCAAACCATGGTTATACCAGCACCGACCAATCTTGACGTTGATCTAATTGTTCTTGTGGGCTTAGGCAAGCTAGACAAACTTACCAACGACAAGGTTACTAAGCTTGGTGGCGGCTTGGTAGCACGGTTGCAAAGTAACGGCATTGAAGATTTAACCATCGCGCTAGATGACTTTGATGGCTGCGCCCTATCTGGCGAGGCCTTTGCGGTAGCCATAGCTAGTGGTGCTAAATTGCGTGCTTATCGCTTTGATAAATATCGCACCAAAGAAAAAGCTGATAAAAAGCCAAGTCTTAAAAATGTCACCATTCAAACCAACGCCCATGACGCAGCAACGACACTATGGCAAACCCGTGATAAAGTGTTAGATGGTGTATATATGGCCCGTGATTTAGTCACTGAACCCGGTAATATTATTCACCCTGTTACCTTTGCTAAAGAAATTGAAACCCTAGAAAGCCTTGGTGTCAAGGTTGAGATATTGGGTGAAAAAGAAATGGCTGACCTTGGTATGCATTCACTATTGGGTGTTGGTCTGGGCAGTGTACATGAGAGCAAAATGGCTATTATGCACTGGAGCGGTGCTGATGATAAAGATCAGGCACCAGTCGCCTTTGTTGGCAAGGGCGTTACCTTTGATACAGGTGGTATCAGCCTGAAACCGGGCGCCAATATGGATGAAATGAAATTTGACATGGGCGGCGCAGCTATCGTTGTAGGTGCTATGAAGGCCCTAGCAGGCCGTAAAGCAAAAGCCAATATTGTCGGCCTTGTAGGGTTAGTTGAAAACATGCCAGACGGCAAGGCTCAACGCCCTGGTGATGTTGTCACATCCATGTCAGGACAGACCATTGAAATTTTAAACACTGACGCCGAAGGACGCTTGGTTCTAGCTGATGTGCTTTGGTATGCTCAAGATCGCTTTAATCCAAGCTATATGATTGATTTTGCTACCCTTACAGGTGCGATGATTGTTTCTTTGGGAACCGATCAATATGCAGGCCTATTCTCAAATGATGATGGCTTGTCTGATATGCTTACCAAAGCAGGACAGAATTCTGGCGATAAGGTATGGCGCATGCCATTAAGCGATGAATATGACGCGCTGATCGACAGCCAAATTGCTGATATGAAAAACATTGGCGGTCCTGCGGCTGGCTCAATTACAGCGGCGCAATTCCTACAACGCTTTACCAACAAAACGAAATGGGCCCATGTTGATGTTGCTGGCACGGTTTGGTCTAAAAAAAGCACCAAAACGTGGGAAAAGGGTGCGACAGGTTATGGCGTTCAGCTTCTTGATGCTTTCATTCATGAAAACTTTGAATAAAACAAAATCTGCCCACCCTCAGACTTATAGTAAGCCTATACTTATGCTCTGAGGGTGAGTCGAATATTCTAAGGCAGAATAATCTCTATGACGTCAGTTAGCTTTTATCATTTGGTATCAACATCCTTAACCGACAGCTTACCAAAGCTGATGGAAAAGGCCCATGCCACTGGCAAGCCTTGTCTTATTAGAACGCCTGACAATAGTTTAGTTGATGAAATTGATAAAACGCTATGGACCTATAAGAACGATAGTTTTTTACCGCATTGCATAGAAAGCGCTGAAAATGCCAACAATAACGCTATTGTCATTAGTCATTCAGAAAACAACCCTAATGGTGCCAGAATTTTGATGATGCTAGATGGTGCCTTTGACAAAGATTTAGACACTTTTGATCGCGTGTTATTTATGTTTAATGGTAACGATGATAATGCCACATCAGAAGCACGTAACCGTTGGAAGGCTTATAAATCAGCAGGACATGAATGCACTTACTGGCAACAAACAGAAAACGGTGGTTGGCAACAAAAATAAGTGGACCCCCTGATCAATAAGTATCCAGGATTAATAGACCCGATTAAGAAAGCCCTGTAATAAAGAAAGCAATTATATGACACGTACGGTATATGTTAATGGTCAATATGTCCCTGAAGACAAAGCCCAAATTTCAATCTTTGATCGCGGTTTCATCTTTGCCGATGGAGTTTATGAGGTTACTTCAGTTATCAAGGGCGGCTTAGTTGATTTTGAAGGGCATATGGAGCGTCTAAAGCGTTCACTTCGTGAATTATCAATTGCTTTACCCGAAAATATTGCTGACATAAAAGAAGCGCATCATGAACTGATCAAATTAAACAATTTGGACGAGGGGGTTATTTACTTGCAAATATCCCGTGGAGCCGCAGACCGTGATTTTCCGTTTCCTGATGGTGCCATGCCAACATTGATTATGTTCACTCAAGAAAAATCTCTGTTAGACGCACCTTTAGCTAAAACAGGGATTAAAGTCATCTCTGTGGAAGACATTCGCTGGGCCCGCCGTGATATTAAATCAGTTGGTTTATTGGCACCCGTTCTCGCCAAGCAAGCTGCAAAAGAAGCAGGCTGTCATGATGCGTGGCTGTATCAAGATGACTATGTCACAGAGGGCAGTTCAAACAATGCTTATATTGTTACCCATGACAATATCATTGTGACCCGCCAATTATCCAATGATATTCTTCACGGCATTACTCGCTATGCGGTCCTAGCCCTTGCCAAAGAAAAAGGCATGAAGATTGAGGAACGAGCCTTCACGATTGAAGAGGCTTTGCAGGCCAAAGAAGCTTTTATCACCAGCGCTTCAACCTTTGTTTATCCCGTTATTGAAATAGATCAACAATCCATTGGTAATGGTACACCAGGCCCCATAGCAACACGCTTGCGGGAACTATACATTGATAATGCTTTAGCCAACCTTTCCTAACCCCATAGACCTTTATTGGGCAGGGACATAGAGCTTACATTAAAGTCAAGCGGATGATCGCGGTCTTCTGCCAGCAATAGCGGACCATCAAGGTCAGCGATTTGGGCGTCATGGGCCACTACCATCGCTGGCGCCATGGCAAGGCTGGAGCCTACCATACAGCCGACCATAATGTCCAAACCTGCGCCCTCAGCAGCTTCTTTTAGTAATAAAGCCTCGGTTAAACCACCCGTCTTATCTAGCTTAATGTTAATCATATCATATTTGCCGATTATGTCTTTTAAGCTATCCCTTGCATGGCAGCTTTCATCAGCAATTAAGGGGATAGGGCGTGGTAGCTGACGCAAGGCCTCATCATCACCCGCTGGCATTGGCTGTTCAATGGCCTCAACATTCAATGGCACCAATTGATCCATAATATTGGTATAATCTTTTTCAGACCAACCCTCATTGGCATCAACAATGAGACGGGCCATTGGCGCACCTTCACGAACAGCTTTAACGCGGGCTAAGTCTTCTGGTCCCGCAAGTTTTAGCTTTAAGAGTGGGCGGTGGGCGTTATCCAATGCCTTTTGTCTCATAACAGCTACATCGTCCAGAGAAATGGTATAGGCTGTGGTGATGGCCTCAGGTGCTGGTAAATTTAGCAATTGCCAAACACGCTTATTGGTTTCTTTGGCCTCTAAATCCCACAAGGCACAATCAACCGCATTACGAGCTGCCCCGGCAGACATCAGGGTTTGTATTTCTTGACGTCCCGCACCGTTTTTAAGGTCAGGGGCAACCGCCATAATCTCATCCATAACGCTTTCCACGCTTTCACCATAGCGCGGGTAGGGTACACATTCCCCCCAACCATGATGGTCACCACATTTTACGGTAGCTGTCACCACATGAGATTCCGTTCTGGCACCACGTGAAATGCGAAAAACGCCATCAACCTTAAACTGGTCATGTTTGACAGATAAAAGGATACTCATAAAACCTCCAAGCCTTAATCGTTCAAACAATCTACAATTTTACCGGCGCCATGCAAATATGGATCGATAGCTGGCATGCCATATTTATCCTCAAGTCCTTTAAGATAGCCATCTACATCAGCCTTTTCCATTTGCGAGGTGTTGATCGAAAAGCCAACAAACTTTGCTGCAGGGTTCGTAAGCCGCGCCGTGGACGTACCTAATGAGAGTAAATCATCCAGCGATGGAATTGGATAGTGTGGCAGGCCACGCATATGGGTGCGTGTGGGTTCATGGCATAAAACCAAAGCATCAGGCTGACCACCATGAATAAGCCCCATGGTTACACCCGAAAATGATGGATGAAACAGTGATCCTTGCCCTTCGATCAAATCCCAATGATCAGCATCATTTGATGGGGATAATTCTTCAACGCATCCAGCCAAAAAGTCTGAAATAACGGCATCAACAGACACCCCTGCGCCAGTGATAAGAATGCCTGTTTGGCCAGTGGCGCGAAAGGTTGCCTTCATACCACGCGCATGCATTTCTTTTTCAAAAGCAAGGGCGGTGTACATTTTACCGCAAGAACAGTCAGTACCTAAGGGAAGCAAGCGCTTACCTGTGCGCTTTTCACCATTACCAATAGGAAATTTACTGTTACTGTGACGCACGTCAAAAATAGACCGCCCTAAGTCCTTAGCCTTGGTGGCTAATTCAGGAATATCAGCAACCTTATTGTGCAAGCCATTGGCAATGTCATAACCAATATCTAAAGCCTGGTGTAATACCGATAACCATGCATCAGAAATAATACCACCACGATTGGCAACCCCCAAAACCAGTGTTCTGGCACCTTGATCCCATGCTTCCTGTAAGCTTAAATTTGGCAACCCCAATTCAGCATAGCAATTATCCAACTTCATTTGTCCAACACAATTTTCAGGACGCCAGTCTTTAATACCTTTGGCTGTTTTTGCTGAAAGTTGATCAGGCGCATCACCCAAAAACAACAAATAGGGTGTTTTGATATTGAACATAATGTATTTCCCCCCATAATGGTCATAAATTTGATTGTACTATAACACTAAATTGCCTTATTTCAAATGCCATAATGATAAAGAGCCCAACTAATAATGCATAAATAAATCAACGGAATATCATGCGCAAGACTCACGCCTATATAAGCCTTATAAACCTTGACCATAACATTCGAACCATTCAACAACTGAACGGATCTGAGCGCTTGATTTTAATGATTAAGGCAAATGCCTATGGTCACGGACTAGTCCCCATTGCCAATCATATTAAGGGGAAATGTGATTGTTTAGGTGTTGCCATCCCCGAAGAAGCGGTGATTTTACGAAACGCTGAAATTGAGCAAAATATATTGGTATTGGAAGGCTTTTTTGATCGTGATGATTTGGTTTATTTCATAGAAAACCGAATTTGGACTGTGATTCACAATTATCATCAACTGGACATTTTAATCCAAAACCCTGAATTAATCCCGGAAAAGATTTTTATCAAATTCGATACTGGTATGAATAGGTTAGGCTTTCAGCCCAGTGAAGCAGAAGCGCTTATTGCCAAATTAGCAACCATAACAAATAGACAAAACCTTGTGGCAATGACCCATCTTGGCAACGCCGACTTTGGTAATGACCAACGCACATGGTCACAGACCGATCAACTAGAAAGCATCTTGAAAAAACAAGCGTTAGATAACAGCATCAAAAACTCACCAGCTTTAGCCAGTCTTAAACATTTATCAAACAGTTGGAGCCGTATTGGTTTAATGCTTTATGGCGCTGATCCAATGTCAGTGCCGCTTGACAATGGTGGTTTATCGCTAAAACCTGTAATGTCCCTCAAGGCACCCATTATGGCCATTCGGACGGCTAAGCAGGGCGAGGCAGTAGGTTATGGCAACCATTGGATTGCACCAAAAGATACCACCATTGCAACCGTTGCCATTGGATATGCTGATGGCTATCCAAGAATAACCGCCAATGGCAGTCCAGTTTATATTAACGGGCAAATTGCGCCCCTTGCTGGGCGGGTATCTATGGACATGTTAACGGTTGATGTTAGTGATATTGAAGCAGTTAAAATAGGGGATATGGTTGAGTTATGGGGCAAGAATATTCCAGTCGAGACCATTGCATCTGCAGCGATGACATCTAACTATGAATTGCTGTCCAGAATTGGTGAGCGTGTACCAAGGTATTATGAATAAATAAAATTTTAATTAAATTGTAATTAGACTTCTAATTCAGCCGACAGTGTCTCAAGCTCGTCTTGAGCCTCTAACCAGCTTTCTTCAATGCCGATTAACTCATCATCCAGTTTAGCCTTTTCTTGCTGCAGTAAGGTAATCTTTTGGGTGTTAAGGTCAGACTGCTGCTCATACAGACTGGGCATTGCTAGGGCCTTTTCCACTTTGGCACGACGGTCTTCAGTGGCTATCATCTGCTTTTCAAGCTTTTCCACTTTCTTTTTTAAAGGCGCCAATTGGGCCCGCGCATCGGCGGCTTGTTTACGCAGTTCCTTGCGACTAGGGCCGTCATTGTCGCGCTTTTCTGCCTTTTTCTCAGCATTGATGGCGCGGCGTGTGTCTAACAAATGACGCTTATAATCCTGCATGTCACCATCGAAACGGGCCATAGTTCCATTTTCCACTAACAATAGTCTGTCAACGCAAGCTTCAATCATGTGTCGGTCATGGGTGATCAGAATAATCGCACCGTCATATTGATTAAGGGCATGAATAAGGGCTTCACGGCTATCAACATCTAAATGGTTAGTGGGTTCATCCAAAATCATCAAATGGGGTTTTTCACGGCTCATCAATGCCATTAAAAGCCTTGCCTTTTCTCCACCAGAAAAAGTGCTAACAGGGCGGTCTGCTTTATCTTCACCAAAGCCAAAACTACCTAATTGGGCGCGAACTTTGCTTTCAATCACATCTGGCATTAGTTTTTGCAAATGCTGTAAGGCGGTTTCATTGGGTCGTAATTCATCCAATTGGTGTTGGGCGAAATAGCCAATTCTTAATGAACGGGGCTTTTTATAATGACCATCCATGGCTTTTAATTGCTGAACCAACAACTTAGCAAAAGTGGACTTACCATTCCCATTTTGCCCTAAAAGGCCAATGCGATCTTCCATATCAATGTAAAGATTAAGGTCTTTTAAGATCGCCTTTTCTGGTTCATAACCAACAGAAACCTTTTCAAGGGCAATCAATGGCGGGGCAAGAGGTTCAGCCTTTGGAAACCTGAAAGGAACTGTATGCTCAGTTGTTTCGGTGGCGATAGGCTTCATTTTTTCCAAAAGCTTCAATCGAGACTGTGCTTGACGTGCTTTACTGGCTTTAGCCCTAAAGCGGTTCACAAAGGCCTCAATATCACGCCGTGCAGCCTCTTGCTTTGATTTAAAGGCCATTTGACGTTCTAACTGCAGTCGTCTGGTTTCCTCAAACTGGTCGTAACCGCCAGAATAGGTATTTAGCTTCTGATTTTCCAAATGAATGATGCCATCAACACAATTGTTCAACAAGTCCCGGTCATGGCTAATAATAAAAACCGAATACGGATATGTTTTTAGAAAGTTTTCTAGCCAAATAATGCCTTCAACATCCAAATAGTTAGTTGGTTCATCAAGCAATAAAAGATCAGGTTTATTAAACAAGGCCGCTGCCAAAGCAACGCGCATACGCCAACCGCCTGAAAATTCAGCGCAGGGGCGCTTTATGGCTTCTTCATCAAAACCTAATCCCGATAAAATAGTTGCTGCACGGGCAGGGGCTGAATGCGCCTCAAGATCACCAAGTCTAGCGTGGGCTTCTGCCAGTTTCATCGGGTCTTGCTCGGTTTTTATTTGCTCTGTCAGTGCCGCTAATTCAGCATGGCTGTCCAACACAGTGTCCAATAAGGATTGTGGCCCACCTGGCGCTTCTTGGGCAACAGCCATTACCTTTGCCCGTGGATTGATGCTGATACTACCAGCTTCGGGCGATGCTTCACCCATGATAAGACGAAAAAGCGTGGATTTACCCGTACCATTACGGCCGAACAGCGCCATACGCTTGCCCGCAGGGACAACAGCGGTTGCACCGTCAAGTAAAAGTCGACCGTCAATTCGGTATGTTAAATCTTTAATATGAAGCATTTCTGGCTGATAGCATGTGCTTTACCAAATTACCAGCAGAGAAAATGTCTTGCACCTTTGGCTTTTTCCCCCTATAAGGCGCCCGAAAACCAACCCCATTGTTGAGGATATTAAAATGGCCATTCAACGTACTTTTTCTATCATTAAGCCTGATGCTACTAAGCGTAACCTAACCGGCGCTATTAACGCTAAATTAGAAGCTGCTGGCTTGCGCATTGTTGCTCAAAAACGTGTTCACATGACGCAAAAACAAGCTGAAACTTTCTACGCTGTTCACTCTGAGCGTCCATTCTTTGGTGAGCTTGTTGAGTTCATGACGTCTGAGCCTGTTGTTGTTCAAGTTCTTGAAGGCGAAAACGCTGTTCTTAAAAACCGCGAAGTAATGGGTGCTACTAACCCTGAAGAAGCTGATGCAGGCACAATCCGTAAAGAGTTTGCTTTGTCAATCGGTGAAAACTCTGTTCACGGTTCTGACAGTGAAGAAAATGCTGCGATCGAAATCGCTCAGTTCTTTGCTGGTAACGAGATTGTTGGTTAATTAAACCACACCGTTCGAATTAGAAAAGGCCACCTTAAATTGGGTGGCCTTTTTTTTGTTCTTTAAACGAGGTAAATATTAAGCATCAGAGATTTTGACAACCTGCTTGCCAAAGTTTTTACCCTTAAGCATACCAATAAATGCATCTGGCGCATTTTCAATGCCTTCTGCCACAGTTTCTTTATATTTCAACTTGCCTTCTTTTAACCAACCGCTTGCGACCTGAACCCACTCAGCACAGCCTTCTTGATAATTGAAGACAATGAAGCCCTGCATTTTAATATTACGACCGATAAGGGTGAACAAGCCCCGTGGCCCAGGTTCCATCTCGCTGGGTTTAGTGTTATAGTCAGCGATCATACCACAGAGGGCTATACGGCCCATAAAGTTCATGTTCATAATGGCTGCCTCAAACATTGGGCCACCAACATTTTCAAACAACACATCAATCATATCTGGAAATGCTTGGCGAACGGCTTTATGCGGTGAGGCGACATTTTTATAATCAATGGCCTCATCAAACCCTAATTCTTCCTTCAAGAAAGCAACTTTTTCGGGGCCGCCCGCTGAACCGACAACACGGCAGCCAAGGTTTTTACCAATTTGCCCTACCACACTGCCGACAGCGCCAGAGGCCGCTGTCACAAAAAGGTTTTCACCTTCTTTGGCTTCACCAATAACCTTTGTGCCAACCCATGCTGTCATGCCTGGCATTCCCAAAATGCCTAAGTGATAGGAAAGGGGGGCTAGGTTAGGATCGATTTTACGAAGGGCGGTGCCATCAACGCCATTACCATCGGTGATGGAATATTGCTCCCAATTTAACATGCCAACCACATAATCACCCTCTGAATAGTTGGCGTTACGGCTTGCTAAGACCTTTGCCACCATACCAGCTTGCAAAGGTGCACCAATTTGAAAAGGCGGGATGTATGATTTAGCATCATTCATACGGGCACGCATGTATGGGTCAACCGACATATAAACATTTTGCAGTAAAACTTGCCCCTCAGCCAAATCAGGCACATCAACAGTATCATAGGTGAAATTTTCATCACTAACCCAACCATCGGGGCGTGATGCTAATAAAACACGTTTATTTTGTAATGACATTTTTGTTCCTCCCTAAAATTTGACTTAACCCTATCAGGTCATAATTATTTTGCACTGACTAAATTTAAAAATTATCGTCACAATTATGTGTCTTGTGTTTGCTTTTATACATGGATAAATTGCCATCAGATTTAAAGGGACTTTATGTTTTTTACAACACTTTCAAAAAAACAGCTTTCTGTTTGGCTTTTGGGCATCATTATTTTCATGGTGATGATGGGGCCTGTCTATGCTCAACGCCAAACACCTGACTTTGAGGCACAATTTATTGCCGAAACCACTTCCCTTTCTAACGAACGCCCAACATGGTTGGCGCTTAGCATTAACATCATGGAAGAGGGCTGGTATTTCGATGTGGGAAAATCAAGCTTTTCACTTGAACTACCTTCGGGGCTTAAGCTTTCCAAAACTCAAAAAACAAGTCCATTTACCCACAGGGCACAAGAACTAAATTCCGACGGTGTTTTGTTTGAAATAACCCCAGTCATGGATACGCCATTAGCGGCCCTTTTGCCAATAAACCTAGCTGGTACGGCCACCTTTTGCCAAACAGATGATCCAACAAACTGCCATCAGCAAAACATTACAAAAAGCCTAACGCTAACAACAGGTAGTGGCGATCTATCAGATCAAACAGGCGCCAAATTTCAAGCATTACGCCGCAATATAGCCCCATCATTACCATGGGTAGGCCGTGCCGTTACTGAGAATGACCAAAATAAGATCGACATCAGTATTTATGTTGAGGCAGAAACCCTTAACACCCTTGATCAAGTTATAGCCTATCAATCTGACAGCTTGCACCCCATAAAAGGCACCATCAATAGTGAACAGGAATTGATAAAGTTTGTTGTGACATTGGATAAGGGGACAAATAACCAAGAACGATTTAAGGGCTATATTAAGCTTGATGATCAATTGTATCAGATTAATTTACCCATTATTAAGACTGATGTCAGGGATGAGGCAACGACAAGTGGATTGCAAGCCAATCAAACTACACCGCAATCTACTATGACCCTATGGCTGGCGTTATTGTCTGCCTTTATAGGTGGATTAATCTTAAATCTCATGCCATGCGTCTTTCCAATATTAGCCATAAAGGCCTTTTCCCTGGTTAAAGCGGGTAGTCAGTCTCGCTCAGCCATGGTTGAAGATGGTATTTCATATAGCTTAGGCGTTATGACCACCTTTTTGGTCGTCGCCGCAGCCTTAATAAGCTTTCAGTCTATGGGGCAACAGATTGGCTGGGGCTTTCAACTGCAAAACCCTTATTTCATCATGGTATTGATCGCTATCATGCTAGCGGTTGCATTCAATTTATTAGGGCTGTTTGAAGTGCAATTACCGCGCTTTTTGTCAAATCTCATTAACAAAAACCAAAATACCAACACAGCCTTTGGAACAGGCATTTTAGCAACTGTGATGGCAACACCCTGCACGGCACCCTTTATGGGATCGGCCCTTGGCTTTGCTCTTGGCCAACCGCCACTTTATGCCTTAAGTATATTCCTAGTATTAGGGGTAGGGATGGCCTTTCCTTATCTTATGCTTTCGATGACGCCCTCCTTAGCACGTAAAATGCCAAAACCAGGTCCATGGATGGTTACCTTTAAAAAAGCCCTCAGTATTCCGGTGTTTTTAACCATTACATGGTTGCTGTGGGTGTTTTATTTGCAAACAGGTGGAGAGGGGCTCGGCCTACTTATTCTGTTATCCGCTATAGCTGTTATGCTTTCAATCTCTCTTAAGCTAGCACGTAATAAAGGCAGGCTTCTTAAGGTGGTTTTATTCGCCCTTGCTTTTGGTGGCGTTCATTTTGCCTTTGTAAACAGCGAATTTGATCGCAATGCCCGTACTAAAACACAATTAACCCCATTGGCAGAAGGCATTGAGACAACAGCCTTTTCAACGAAAAATATTGCTTATTATAGACGACAAGGCAGACCAGTATTTATTAACTTTACCGCCAGCTGGTGCATCACATGTAAAGTGACAGAGCGCTTATTATTCACCACCAATGATTTTCAAGAAGTCATGCGAAACAATAATATTGTTTATATGGTGGCGGACTGGACCAATCCAGATCCCGAAATTGATGCTTATTTGAAAAGTAAAGGCCGCCAAGGCATTCCATTTTATCTGTTTCACCCAAACGATGGTGTGCGCGATGATATCATCTTACCTGACGTCTTAACGTTGCAAACTTTCAAAGATGCCGTAGAATAACATTAGAAATACTGTATATGTAAAAGGGTTAGGGGGTAAATTATGCAGGGTATTGATGCATTCTATCATGGATTAATCTTATTTTTTGCCGTCCATTTACTGGCCGGATTGCATGAATTTCAAATCCTCGTTTCTAAAACCATTGGCAAAACCGTTCATCGCATCCTACATTCAATGATAACCCTTTTTGCCCTGTATCTAATTACCATTGGTTTTACCTATCGCCCACTGAATATTGGTTATGAGCTCTTTGACTGGGGCTATTGGGTCCCTGTTGTGACAATGCCATTTTCAATGATGCTGTTAGCAGGGGCCTTTTCGTCTGATATAAAACGCATTACCCGCCATCCCATGCTTTGGGCCATCGTTATTTTTGCGGCATCACATTTATTTGCCAACAATGATTTGGGCACTATTTATCTGTTTGGCAGCTTTCTTGCTTATGGATTTATTGCCATGTTTACCAGTGACCGTAAAATGCGGTTGGGCAAACCTGAAAAATGGGCTGAAGTATCAGCAAAAACATCAATTTTCCCTTTCCTTGCCATTATACAAGGGAAGACAAACCCACCAAAAGGTGGGGCCGGCCGCTTTGCTATTGGGCTTGGGATATTATTGTATGTTTTGTTGGCGTTCTTGCATCCCTTTTTTACAGGTATGGCGATCCAAGGATTTTATATTTAATCCTTGAAAGGAATAAGAGAAAAAGCCACAGTTATTTTGGCTAACATATTTTAAAGGATGGATTTACCTTATGTTTGGTATTATCGGACTTGTCGTCGTAATCGTTATGATCTTTGGTACCTATGTTATCATTGGTGGTAACATCATGGTGGTAATTGAAGCCCTTGCGGCTGAGGGTCCCATCATTCTGGGCGGTGCTTTTGGTGCCTATATGATTGCAAACAGTCCTGCTGTTGCAAAAGCCGGGCTTGCTGGTATTGCCAAGTCAATGAAAGGCCCCAAATGGAGCCAGGATGATTATAAAGAGCTTTTAGGCTTGATGTTTGTCTTGATGAAAACCATGCGCTCGAAAGGCGTTGTGGCCATTGAAGGACATATTGAAAATCCAGAAGAATCAAAAATTTTCAGCCATTTTGGCAAGATTACCGATGACCATCATATCGTAGATTTTATCGCCGATTATATGCGCATGATGACCATGAATTTTGAAGATCCTATGCAAATGGAAGACGCCATGAATGCTGATATTGAACGTATTCATGAAGACGAGCACGAACCACAACATGCCCTAGGAAACATGGCCGAAGGCTTACCAGCAATTGGTATTGTTGCCGCGGTGTTGGGTATCGTGAAACCAATGGGTAACATCACCGCCCCTGTTGAGGTGTGAGGTGCGATGATTGGTGGCGCTTTGGTGGGTACCTTTATGGGTATTTTATTATCCTACTGTGTATTCGGTCCTTGGGCCTCACGTTTTGGTCAAATATTAAAAGAAGAGGGGATGGTCTTCTCGGTGATTAAAAACACCTTGATTTCATACCTACATGGAAATGCCCCACAAATTGCCATTGAAATTGGCCGCAGAAGCACACCCTTTCATTTACAACCAAGCTTTATGGAACTGGAAGAATATCTTGGTGAGTTACCGCCTGATCTTTCCTAAGACAATTTGAGCAATAAAAAAGCCGGGAAAAAAGACCCGGCTTTTTCTATATAGCTTTTGGCAAAATTACATATTTTGCGCGGCAACCATGCAATAAAGCATTGGAATTGAAAGCAATGTGTTAGTTCTAGAGAATAACATAGCTTTTCTAGCAGCTGCAGGTTTTGCATCGGCATCTGCCTCAACAAGACCCAAGGCAATTTTTTGGTTTGGCCAAATGATAAACCACACATTAAAGGCCATGATCAAACCAAACCACATGCCAATACCGATGGTGGTAAAGACAACATTACCCTGACCAGCACCCAACATTAAAGCTTGGTGTAAATAACCATTTAAATGTGCCAAGATTAGACCAAATAAAACCGTGAAGGCAGCACCCCAACGGAACCAGAACAATGCCTCGGGCGCAATATGCTTACCCACCGCTGGTTTCAAGTCATCAGGGATTTTTGGCATTGTTGGGATTTGAACAAAATTGAAATACCACAATAAGCCAATCCACATTACGCCAGCAATTACGTGTAGCCAACGCACATAAAGCGCTAATTCCATATCCATTATTTCTCCCCTTCTCTTAACCAGCAATCATTGGCGCAACATAAATGACCACCACGGTCAATAGAACGCCTGTAATAACGGTGTTTCGTAATGATTCGAGAATCTTACCCATGATCATTATCTCCCCTTAAATGTTTCTCAAAGGTTTGTTGAAACCAAACCCAAATCATTGTAACAAGAGAAATCAATAGTTACAAGTATTTGTAAAATTTCAGATTTTAGCTTCCAACAGCCACGCTTATAAGATCAATCTAATGAACCAAGAAACAAGAGACCTTATTAAGAATAACGACCTTGACCGTTACTTAATTTCGTTAATAGCGGGCAAGAAAGCCTACGCCTTAATGGCGCTGTTGGCGGTGGATGCGGAATTATCAAAAATTGTCGCTCATCACAGTGATGCTATGCTGGGCCAAATTAAACTGACTTGGTGGCGCGAGGCCCTAGAAGAGGCTTATGAAACACCTGATAAAACCCGCCAACACCCAACATTACAGTTTTTCAAGAAGCATATCATTGAAGATAAACAAATTAATCTTAAGGCCTCAGATTTGGATCCGTTCATTGATGGTCGCATAACCCTTATTGAAGATGCCACGGCGATTATTGATTATGCCGCTTCCACCTCAGGCACGCTGTTCAAACTTTGGCAAACAATAGAAAAACCTGACAGCGATGAAGAAAGTTTGATAACGGCTAATAAAGTGGGCATCAGATGGGGCCTTTATAGAACCTTAAAGGCTATTCAATTTCAAATTCTTCAGCAACAAGGACAGCTTGAGCCACAAACCTTGGTGTCATTGGGCATTCCTGAAAAAGACCTGTTTAAGGGAGAAGGGGACCTTGAGGCCAACACCAGTAATTTTGTTGAAGCATTGGTCAACCAAACTAAGCATGACATAACAAAAAACAGCCCACAGATTTGCAACGCCGTAAAATTAGCCAATTATCATTGTGAAAATAAACTAGGCTTGTTGGCTGCTAATAACCACATCTTAAGTGACACAATTTTTGACCAAACCGTTTTTAAAACACTGATCAATCTGTGGTGGGCAAATTTAACAAAAATTTAGAGATTTTAATCGTCTTGGCCAGCACGCGACTTTAACAATCCCTTGATGGCGCGTTTGGTTTCTTCGCTGTTCACATGTTGAAGGGAGCGGGCCACGTCCAAAACTTCTGGGTCTAACTCAACTTCACTATCGGCGCTGGCTTCTTCAAGGCCAGTGAAAAAGTGGGTAATCGGCACTTCGTAAAGTTTAGAAAAAGTGATTAACCGCGAAGCCCCAATGCGATTTTGGCCAAGTTCATATTTTTGAACTTGTTGATAGCTGATGCCTAAATGATCTGCCACTTTTGTTAGTGACCAGCCCAGCATTTTGCGGCGCGCCTTTAATCGCGCACCAACCTGACTATCTAATTCTCGAAGCTCTTCCTTATTATCCATCCCTTAACCCCCTTTATTACTAATATCATACAACTAAATACTTATAATGAAACAGAAAAATTCTCACGAACAAATTGAACAAAGTCGTATGAAGAAGCTGTATCATTAAAAGAAATACCTGCTTCACGATCATCAAACCAGCGCAAGGTTGCCGGCACCTCAAAGCCATGATCAGCAAATGATAAAAGGCCAACATCACCCTTTTCAAACTGACCAGTATGTTTCATGAGCATTTTTGCCCCACCTTCAGACACATCCATAACGCCGCAAGATGCACGTCGTCCATCTTCGGTTATAAACATTGAGGACAATGGTGGCTCGATAGACGTTCTTACCTCACCACGGTTTTCTGCGTTTTTAATGGCTTGCTTAATCAAAGACATCAAGGTGTCTTGCAACCCACTGACGCGTTCATCGATTTGGTTTGAATTATTGGTTACATTGGTTGCCAAACGATCACTATCACTTGCGTCTTTCGACAATCCATCAATTTCGGTAGAAACAACCTGCACACTTTGTGACGCTTGATGAATGCTATGGGCAATTTCATTAGTCACCTGTGATTGCTGGCTAGCGCTATCGGCGACCATCTCAGCAGACGATGCCACAGAGCGGATCTGTCCAACAATGGTGCCAATGGCGTCAACCGCTTCTTGAACCGCGGTTTGCATCTCACTGACCAGTTGGCGGATATTGTCGGTTGATTCTTCGGTTTGATGAGCAAGGTTTTTCACTTCACCCGCCACCACCGCAAAACCGCGCCCCATTTCACCCGCCCGTGCCGCCTCAATGGTTGCGTTAAGCGATAACATATTGGTTTGCTTGGCAATATCATTAATAATGCTGATAACGTCATTAATACGCCCAGCAGCCTCAGAGGCGCGATGGATAATTCTTGTCGTATTATCAGCAGAAGATTCAGTTTCTTGTGTCAGGCGATTGGCTTCGCTGATTTGGCGTGCCACATCAGCAATTGAGGCATTTAATTCATCAACAGAAGCCGCCACAGTCTCTGAATTTTCCAGAGCCTTTTGCGTGGCAGAGGTAGCATTTTCTGATTTTTGATGAACTTGTGCAGCGATGGAGGCCAGTTTATGCGAGATCCCAACAGTTTCCTCGGTTTGGTTGGTCATATCTTTGACCAGTTTTAATAATTCACGCTCAATTTCTTTTGAGAGTGTAACCAGAGCGTCTTTTATGTAGCGATCAGTTTCTTTGCGATTTTTTTGGATCACTTCGGTTAGGCGCGTTTCATAATCACTTTCTAGACTAGCAACCTTTGCTTCTAATTCTTGAATAGAGTGATCTTTTTTGGCCAACTTTTGCGCTGAAAAGTCTAGGTCTTCTGGGCTGTCGACATTTTCATTCTGGTCAGGTTTTCCGAGCTCTCCATCATTAGTCATCAAAAGCTGTAGACACCCCACATGGAAGAAAACCAGCATAAGCACAAGAGCGCCAAGTTCAACACCAAGGGGATAAAAAACAGCCATGCCAACCGTAGCAGTAATCAACAACAACCACATGAATAGTAGTACAACCGGCATCTTTGACGCTTTGGTTGTTTTAACGGGAGAGAGAAAAAAGTCAATTAATAGCATTGTCATACCCAACCTTGAAACTTGTTAAATAACCATAAACAAGAATCAATTATCGTGCAATCACTAGAGTTTAATTTCACAAAAAAGATCAAGGGGTTGTTGCCCCTTATATGACAACAAAGCGATTGTAAAATTTATATTTTCACCTATAATTATTGCCTTGGGGAAGGGGGAACACATGGGTAAACCTGCTAAGTCTCCGTGGCTAGCACCACATATTACGGTTAAAGACATCAGAGAAAGCATGGCATTTTATGAAAATGCTTTCAAATTCACAACAGGCATCATGATGGATGATGACGATGGGCGTTTATGCCATGTGGAAATGTCTTATCAAGGCCAACCTGTCATCATGATGGGGCGCGAGGGCGCTGATATGATGGCCAGTGCGTGCCCAGCCAGCATGAATGTCGAATCACCTTTTAATATCTATGTTTATTGTGAAGACCTCGACAACAGCCTAATGATTGCCCTCAATAGCGGGGCAAAGCTGCTGAGAGAGCCTGAAGAAACAATATGGGGTGACCGTGCGGCATTGGTCAAATGCATCAACGGATATATCTTTGTCCTAGCCAGCAATATGCTGGATGACATTTTCGACGAACCGTTATTTTAAAGCCCTATTAAGCGCCCGATTCAGATAACCACGCAGATAAATCTTCCATAGCCCGCTTAGCTTTTGCGGGGCGTCTTAAGGCTTTCCGCATTTTTTGATTTAGTGGGGGAAACAAGCCAAAGTTTACATTCATTGGCTGGAAAGTTTCTTCATTAGCCCCGCCTGTAATATGATTAATTAAGGCACCATGAGCAGTTGTTACTGGCGGCGGGCTAAAGCTGGTTTCTAAATAATCAGCAGCGGCCATCCGACCAGCCATAAGGCCCACGGCAGCACTTTCAACATAGCCTTCAACACCCGTCACTTGGCCTGCAAAACGAATACGTGGGTCAGCTTTTAGGCGCAAATGACCGTCCAAGATTTTTGGCGAATTAATAAAGGTATTGCGATGTAGGCCACCCAAACGGGCAAACTGTGCATCTTCAAGACCTGGAATTTTTGTAAAGATACGCTTTTGCTCTGCATATTTTAACTTGGTCTGAAAACCAACAATATTATACAAAGTTCCCAACTTATTATCTTGGCGCAATTGTACCACAGCATAGGGTTGTTCATTACTGTGCGGGTTTTTAAGGCCAACAGGCTTCATAGGGCCAAAACTTAGGGTTTCAGGGCCACGTTCAGCCATAATTTCAATCGGCATACAACCTTCAAAATACGGGGTGTTTTCTTCCCATTCTTTAAAGCTGGTCTTCTCGCCTTCGTTCAGGTCATTGATAAATTCATAATATTGCTCTTTTGACATTGGGCAATTTATATAATCAGCGCCTTCCCCTTTGTCATAACGACTTTGAAACCAAGCTATATCAAAGTTGATGCTGTCTTTATAAACGATGGGCGCAATGGCATCAAAAAACGCCAACGCATCTTCGCCTGACACATCCAAAATAGCCTGTGATAAACTAGGACTTGTCAAGGGGCCTGTCGCGATGATGACATTGTCCCAATCTTTAGGGGGCAAGGCATCAATTTCCTCACGTACGATGGTTACCAAATCATGATTTTCAAGGCGCTTACTAACCTCGTCAGAAAAAACGTCACGATCAACCGCAAGGGCACTACCAGCAGGCACTTTTGCGACTTCGGCCGCTGACATGATGATGCTATTAAGCTGGCGCATTTCGGCATGCAATAACCCAACCGCATTATTTTCAGCATCATCTGACCGAAAAGAATTGGAACAAACCAATTCCGCTAAACCTTCACCCTGATGGGCATCAGTTTTACGAACAGGACGCATTTCATGAAGCACCACAGGAACACCTTGTGATGCAATTTGCCAAGTGGCTTCTGACCCTGCCAGACCGCCACCAATTACGTGGATTGGAGCCTTTTTCATCATAGCTGTTGATGTGCCACAGAACAGGCTGGATGAAAAGCTATTTTTAACTGACAAGCTCATTCTTTTAGCCTACACTAGGCTCGAGTTTACGGTGTATCATAATTTTTAGTATATTTATAATGACAGATAATATCATCGATCAAATAGCCTCATTTCAATCTAAGTTAAAAGATCAACAAAAGCTTGATCATTTGGGTCGAACCTTAAGTCAAGAATTGCAGTCATTTGGGCTTGAAACATTTACCTACGTTGCAACCAAACCACCCAAAAGTAAGGCGCGCTCTTACATTCATTCGACCTATCCCACTGAATGGTTAGAGCATTATGTCAAAAATGACTATATCCTGCACGATCCGGTTTTTTTGCAAGCTAGAAATTCTATGCTGCCCATTCAATGGGGATTAGGCCACGGTTATTTCATCAAAACCTCGCTGCAACAGCAAATTGTTGATCAAAGCCGTATGTTTGACCATCATGGTGGCTTAATTATTCCTGTTAGGGGGCCAAGAGGAGAATTTGCCAGTCTTATTGCCATCAGCCCTGAAAAAGACCCAACAGCATTTAATAAATATTTTGAGCATTATCGTGAAAAATTGCTTATCACTAGCATGACCTATCATGATCATATTTGGCAAACATTGTATGATCAACCAGAAGAAACCCCTGATTTAAGCGCGATGCAATTTGAAGTGCTTAAGTTATGTGCGGGCGGTAAAACCACTTGGGAAATTTCTCAATTATTAAACATATCTGAAAACACCGTTCGCTATCACTTAAAACAAGCCAGTGTTAATTTGGATACTTATGGTGTTACCGCCACGGTAGCAAAAGCCATAGCTCACGGCCTTGTTACACCATAAAATTATAACATTAATATTTATCAACTAAAGATAGATAATCTATCATAAGTAGATAAACTTAATCATTAGATGATGAACAACTAAAACCCTTCTTCAATCCTTACTTGTCAAGATCATAGTCTGATAGTGGCACTGTCCTAGTCATACCATTATTTTTTTCTCCGTAACTGGGAGAAAAATATGATCGAAGTTCATAATTTATCATCACTTCTTAATGATGAACCGTTAAGAGAGAAAATGCATCGTCTGCGTTATGACATGTTCAAAGAACGCTATAATTGGGACATTCCGCATATTAACAAGCTTGAGATTGATCAATATGATCGTCAATGCGTAGACCCGCATTATCTTATTGCCCTTGATGATCAAAGAAATGTCATTGGAACAGCGCGTTTAATCAGCACAGAACGTCCCTATATGATTAAAGATATTTTCCCCCACATTATGGCCCCAAAACAGCCTCCTCAAACCCATAAGATTTGGGAAGGAAACCGGATAGCGGTTGCCCAAAATGCAGGGGATTATTACACCAGCCAAGGACAATGCACGGGGGCCTTATTAATGGCCTGTTGTGAATTTGCCATTAGTCATGGTGTTGATGAAATGATCGGCACATACACTTTGGCTGTCTGTCGATTGCTTAAAATGCTGGGCACTACGCCTAAATGGCAAACCGCCAGTTACCGCCTTGATGATGGTAAATGCCGTATTGTTAGCATTGAGACCAACGCCCAAATGCACAAAAGCATTGCCAAAGCCTGTGATTTGACAGGTCCCGTTATCAGCCATGATTTTACCCTTTCCAGCAAGACAGCAAACGAGGAAACCAATGCCGCATAAATCACCACATATCGACTTTCCAGGACAACCGCTGCTAGGTAATGCCAATCGTTTGTTGAACGATGCGTTAAACTTTATGTCTGAAATGTCTAACACGGGTAAAAAAGTGGTTAGCTTTAAAATTGGGCGTGAAACCTGTTACCTTTATAATCACCCTGACTTGATTGAACGGGTGTATCGCAGCAAGCAAAAGAATTATGAACGCAGCGATTATTATGATCGCCTTAAACCCTTTTTAGGTGAGGGACTGTTAACACTTGAAGGCCCTAAATGGCGTCAACAAAGAAGCGTTGCGCAACCATCCTTCAAAGGCAGTTGCCTAAAAGAAATGACAGATCAAATGGCCCTAAGTGCTGATCAAAATGTTAAGGCCTTGATTAATAATGCAACAAATAACAAGCACCCCGTAGATATGATTGAATTTAGTTTATCAATCACCTTGGATATTGCGCTTAGAACCATGTTTACAACTCAATTGAAGGAGGGGGTATTAAGCAAGCTTTACGATGCAATGACCGTGGCCTTACGCGAGATGGAAAAGAAATTATGGTCTGCCCTGCCATTACCAATGTGGCTACCTACTAAACGGCACCGCCGTTATAAAAGGGCGGTCGGGTATATTGACGAACTGGTGCTAGACCTAATAAATGAGCGCGTAAAACGCCCTCGCGGGGAAACCAACGATTTGCTTGAAGCCATCATTCAAGGCGAAATTGATCTGAACGGTAAGAACAATATTGACCAACAATCATTACTTGATCAAGTGAAGCTTATCTTAGTCGCAAGCCATGAAACCGTGACATCATCAATTTCTTGGTCATTATTATGTTTATCAAAGCACCCTGAATGGCACACCAAATTAAAAACCGAAGCAGAAACGGTTTTGGGTGACAATTTGGCGGGGTTTGACGACATAGCCAACTTACCGCTATCCAAGGCCTTTTTTGAGGAAGTTTTAAGACTATATCCTGCGGCATGGAGTTTCTCACGTAAAACCATTGATGAAGATGTTTTAGACGATGGCACTGTTATTCCTGCGGGCTCCACTGTTGTTACAGCGCCTTATATCATTCAAAGGCATCCTGATTTTTGGCACAATCCAGAAGGCTTTGACCCAGCACGCTTTTTAAAATCAGACGATAAATTGCAGCAACACCCCTTTGCCTTTTTCCCCTTTGCCGCTGGTAAGCATGTTTGTTTGGGTAACCGCTTTGCCATGTTGGAAGGGGTTATCATCCTATCAAGCTTGGTTAGAGCAGGGGAATATCACTTATTACCTGGAACACATGTTGAGGCAGAGCCTGCGATGACCTTACGCCCAAAGGCGCCCTTATTAATGACGGTTCATCCGCAACAAAAAATAGATCAGAAAAAACAAGCAGGGGCTGCATAAAGTCTTTTGTGGGCTTTCATGGTTTCGTAGGTGCGCCCGCAAAAAAAAAGGGAGGCTTTAAACGGCCTCCCTTCATCTATTCTTTTTAGGTGGTCATTACTCACCTTTTTTGTGCTCACCAAACCATTTTTGCAAATAAAGCTGGGTGCGCAGCATGTTTGATGGGCGGCGCGAGGTGCCGTGATATTCATCCTCCATACGAACCAGAACCGTAGGCACGCCGAGCATTTTTAATGCCGTATAAAACTCTTCCGCTTGTGGGATAGGGGTTCTAAGGTCTTTAACACCTGTCATTAACATGGTTGGGGTTTTAACCTTATTGACATGCATAATGGGTGAATGCTCAACCCATGCCTTTGAATCTTCCCACCACGGTTTGTGGAAGCGCATGTTAGTCCAACGTACAATATCCGCTTGACCGGCAAAACTGATCCAGTTGGTCACAGGGCATAAGGCCGCAGCCGCTGCAAAGCGATCGGTTTGACCCACAATCCATGTGGTTAAAACACCACCACCTGAACAACCCGCTGCATACAGTTGATTTTCATCAATATATCCCTTAGCCACAACATCATCAACACCGCGCATTAAGTCTGTATAGTCACGTGGTCCAGGGTAGGCATTGTCAATGGCGTTGGCAAAGGCTTGCCCATAACCAATAGAACCGCGTGGGTTGGTATAAACCACCACATAGCCTTGTGCCGCATGTTCTTGGAACATAAAGTTAAAGTTGGTGCCATACATGCCGTGCGGGCCACCATGGATATAAAGTAGCATTGGGTATTTTTTGGATGGATCAAAGTCAGGCGGATAAACAACCCAACCTTGAACGCGCGCGCCTTCGGAACTGTCATACCAAATTTCTTCAACATTACCGAGGGTTTTGCCATCCAAAATATCACTATTTACATCCGTTAGTTGGGTGATATTCCCCCCACGCAAGCTGAACTTTGCCACATTACGGGTCACTTTTGGTGCCGTGTAAGTGCCAACGGCAATGCCATTAGCACTGATCGAATCAAGGCGAATTTGGTGATCACCCTCGGTGATGTTATTAATTTCACTGTTGTTCACATTGATATATTTAACATTAACGTCACCTTCTTCACTGACGTGATAATAGGCACCACGACTACGCTCATCCCAATGGAAACTGCTTGCGGTGGCAGGAGTATCAGCCACAAGCGTGCGCATATCGCTGCCGTCCATATTCACCATGCGAATTTCTTGGATGTCATAATTGGCTGCTGTATCGACAGACCCTGAGAATATAATCTTACTGCCATCAGGGCTAATTTTAGCACTGCCCCAAGAACCTGTTCCATCGGTTAAACGGTTGATCGAGCCATCTGCCAAAGACACAACAGCAAGGTCATTTAAGCCCACATCAAAAAAGTCATCATCTTGACCAACCGACAAAACAATCGATTGCCCATCGTTGGACCATTCTGGCGTACCTGAAACAGAAAAACGACCATCGGTTATTTTTTTAGCAACGCCGCCATTGGCATCAACCACATACAAATGATTATAACGCAGTTTACCGACACGATCTTGGCGGTAATGCAGGGTATCCACCACAGTGGCGTGGGTGGTCCATTTGGCCCCTTCTGGGCGGGATGGTAATTTAATATCC
>CAKZLM010000077.1 GCA_937126915.1 uncultured Alphaproteobacteria bacterium | reverse complement strand
ACTGAAGAAAAACGCCAGCAAACAGGCAGCACTGTTCCCTTGGGCCGTGTTGGTGAGCCTGAAGATGTGGCATGCCTAATCCGCTGGTTATTATCAAAAGGCGGAAGCTATATTTCAGGCGCCATCGTTCCCATTGATGGCGGCATGAGTGCCATGGGTTAACGCCGCATCAGTACGACAAGAAAACTATTTCGACCTAAAAGCATCGACATCCCGTCGGTGCTTTTTTCTTACTATAAATCAACACTCATCAGGGCACATCGCCTTTAAATTTACTTAGTGCTCTAAATATTTTTATTGAAAAAAAATCAAGCTATCATTATTAATAGTCAGCATATTTGATTCAACGGCATAGCAAATCCAAATCACAAGGCATCGCCCTTGGTTGTATTTGGCTTGTTTACGGAGAAGGAATTGCTTACAAAAAAAATTGCTTTTACCCAACCTAAAGGAATGAGTGACCAGCTTATGAGTGATTATGACCATATCTTAGTGTCGATCAGACGAATCATGCGGGCGATTGATTTGCAGTCTAAGCGATTGGTTAAGGTTTCTGGCTTAACCGCACCTCAGCTTGTTATCATGCAGGCTTTGCGCCGAGAAGGTCGCATGGCGCCCAGTGCCTTAGCACGTGATGTTGCGTTGTCACAAGCCACCGTCACTTCCATTTTAGACCGTTTGGATAAAGCAGGCTATACCCGCCGTGATCGAAGCCAAAAAGATAAACGCATTGTCTATGCTTGCTTAACCGATGCCGGCAACCAAAAATTGGAAGAAGCGCCAGAGCTATTACAAAGTGGTTTCCTGCGTGAATTTAGAAAGCTACAAGAATGGGAACGCACCCAACTGGTTTCAAGCTTACAACGCATTGCCACCATGATGGATGCTGAAGACCTAGACGCCTCCCCTATTCTTGAAGTGGGCGAACTGCGCGAAGTTAAAAAATAAGACCTTTCGACAAATTTAAATAAAATTTTATCCAACTATCATCCATAATGAATAAGTCTTCGTAATAATAAAAGTTATTGTAAGGAGACTGAACCATGCGTTGTGCCGAATGTGAAACCATTGAGGACATTATTTTTGATCAAACCGATGTTTGGCTATATCTGCCAACCAAAGATGCTGTCGTTCGAACATCTAAATTATTCCAGCGACAAAACTGGACCTTCGAAGCATTTGGCGACAACAATCTAAAGATCAGCCTCAGCGGATCAGATATGGATAATTTGGCCGTGGTTCTATTTGGCGAACTAAACCGCAAAGAATTACAAGAAACCAAAATCTTAACCACGCCATCGCACTCACCCGATGCCAATGACATGGGCAGAGTGATGAATGCTGAGGTGTTCATTTATCGCATTAAAGGACAGTGGATTGTTGATGCCCTTGAAAAAGATCGCTTTGAAAGCTGGTATCAACCTATTGTGCATGCTTCTGGCCCTGATCAGTATAAGCCCTTTGCCCTTGAAGGATTGCTGCGCCTAAGAGATGAAAAAGACAAAATCATTCCGCCGGGTTATGTCTTTCAAATTGCTGACCAAGCAAACCTATTGTTTTCGCTAGACCTTGCCGCGCGTGCTAGTGCGGTTACCACCGCAACCAAGGCAGGTTATAAAGGGAATATCTTCGTCAATTTTAACCCCAGCAGCATTTATGACCCTGCTAATTGCCTAAGAACAACAGCGGCCGCCATCAATGAAATGGGACTAAGGCCTTCTGATGTCACCTTTGAATTGGTTGAAACCCACCGCGTTGACCCTGATCATTTAAAGGGCATTCTGGCCTTTTATCGCCAAGCAGGTTTCAAAATTGCTCTTGATGATGTTGGCTCTGGCTGGTCAGGGCTTAATATGCTGCATGAAGTGCGCCCCGACTTTGTAAAAATTGACATGGATTTGGTACGCAACATTGATAAAGACAATTTGAAACAAACCATCGTTTCGCACCTTATTGCCATTGCCCGTGAGCATCATATTAAGGTGATCGCAGAAGGTATCGAAAACGAAGCAGAAGCCCATGCCTTAAAGCAAATGAATGTTGATTATTTGCAAGGCTATTTATTTTGCAAACCGGATACAGCTGACAATATTTTATCGAAATATCAGCCCACGCAATTATCCGCCTAAGTAGCCTTACTTTTCATTATTGAACACAGCATCTGCCTC
>CAKZLM010000076.1 GCA_937126915.1 uncultured Alphaproteobacteria bacterium | reverse complement strand
CGACGTTGCCGTTGCCTTGACCCGTTTGCCAGGTATTTCGCCCGATAGCACTGGTAAATATGTAGTGGTGCGGGGCTTAAGTGAACGTTACACCTCAACCTTGCTAAATGGCACCCAGTTGCCTGCACCTGACCCTTTAAAAACGGCTGTTCCACTAGATATTTTTCCAACCTCAATGGTGGAAACAGTGTTGGTGCAAAAAACCTACTCATCTGAATTTCCAGCATCATTTGGTGGTGGTGTGATCGATATTCGCACCAAAGTAACACCAGATGAGCCGTTCTTTAAAATTGACCTATCAACGGGTTACAACACGGTAACCACCTTTGATGATGGTTTAAGCTATGACGGTAGTAAAACCGATTGGTTAGGCATTGATGATGGCAAGCGCGACTTGCCCGATATTCTAGAATTAAACCCAACTATGGATGGTTTTACCCCAGCACAAATTGAGCAGGCTGGTGAAGCATTTGCCAATGTATGGACCATTGATTATGAACCAAACCGTCCTGAGTTTGGCGCTAAAATTTCTGGGGGGACAACTCTAGAAGCTGGTGAAGGCGACGTTGGTGTTATTTTTGCCCTTGATTATAAGAGCAAGTTCCAAAATAAATTTGGTGAGCGTTATGTTTATAGTGCATCAGATGCTACTGAATCAGGGCTAGACTTTGAGCGTAACTTTGGTCCAAGTGCATGTGAAGCGGTTGGTGTAAACGGTGATGATTGTGGTTATAGAACCACCACTTGGGACATTGACTTAAACGGTTTTGCCTCATTGGGTTGGCAGTATAATGCCCGTAATGCTGTTAAGTTTAACAGTCTACTGTTACGTTCATCTCGTCAACAGGTTGAGATCACACAAGGTAGCACCAACAGCCGTGACCTTGCCAACTTTACCCGCCTTGACTGGGTAGAGCGCGAAGTTTTCTCAAACGGTTTGTTCGGTGAGCATGCTTTTGATTTGCTTGAAATGGAAACTGAGCTTGATTGGCATGCAACGTATGTATCAGCCAGCCGCGTGGTTCCATTACGCCGTACCTATGAATATTTCTATGACGATGTTGATAACGTGTTCCGCATTTCTGACCGTACCGACGGTAACCAAACCTCTTTTGGTGACATGAGTGACGATTCATTTGATATTGGAGCAGATATCCTTCAGCCAACTGTGATTATGGAACGTGATGTTGACCTGAAAATTGGTTTTGATTACATTGAAAAAGAACGTACCTCTGACTTTAAACGTTACGGTTTTGATATGTCGAACGTATCAAACAATCGTTTGCGTGAAATGATCCCAGAAATTATTTTCGGTACTAAAAATATTGACCCGGCAGGCATTACATTGCGTGAGTTCATCGACGCATCAGATCGTTTTGAAGCCAAGTTTGATAATACCCAAGCTTATGCACAGGCGGATGTGCAGTGGAGTGAAACCACCCGCATTTCTGGTGGTCTTCGTTATGAAGACAGCGTTCAAACGGTTTCAACCGTTGACCGTACCACCAACACGCCCATTCTTGTAACTCAATCTACCGATGCATGGCTACCATCTGCGACCATTACATGGGAGGTGGGTGACAATAAGCAATTGCGTGTTGGGTATTCTGAAACTTTGAACCGTCCTGATAGCCGTGAATTATCACCCGCACGTTTTGTTCGTGAAGATGGCCGCACCGAAGAGGGTAACCCACTTTTGACACCATCTGATATTCAAAGCCTTGACGTTCGTTTCGAATGGTATGTGGGCGAGGGTCAAAGCATGACCCTTGGTGCCTTCACTAAGAAGATTACCGACCCGATTGAATATTCCATTAAGCCCGTGGGTGATGGTAGCTTGGATACCATTGCTAATGCCGAAAAAGCTGACTTGTTTGGCATTGAGGTTGAAGCCGACACGATCTTAGGTGAGTGGCAAGAACGCGAATTATTCCTACGTGCCAATGCTTCCTACATCGATTCAGAAGTGGAACGCTCAGTTGAGAATTTTGGTCAGATCACCAATTTGAAAGGCCGCCTACAAGGTCAGTCAAAATGGCTAGCTAACCTGCAATTTGGTTATGAAAGCTTCTCAGGCGATGAGATGTTCAATGTAATCTTCAATTATATTGGCAAGCGTATTTATCGCTTAGGCACCGTTGGTCGCCCTGATTTGATTGAGACGCCACCTGTTGAAATAAACCTTGTTTACCAACGTGAGTTTGAAATTAATCAAAACTATCTAACCTTCAGCTTCAAAGCCAGAAACCTTCTGAACGACGCTGCTAAGCGTACCCAAGGGGTGTTGATTGCTGAAAAATATGAAGTTGGTCGTACCTTCTCGATTAGTTTTGGGTATGAGTTTTAAAGTCGATTGCGACTTTTCAGTTCCTGTATAACTGGGGGGCTTAGGCCCCTCTTTTTTTATTTAGTAAGCTTTTATGACAAGAAAGGCTTTAGCTCTGTCTTAATTCTATTGAATGTCTTCATTCTGCAACATTTGAGACATTCCTCTGAAATATTGATCGCTTAAGAATCGCGATGAAGAAAGAGGATGAAAATTCAATGTCTAACATTGTAGGCAATAAAAACCTCGTTACTACGGGAAACAGGCTCACAGCTTTTCTTTGGTTGGTCGAAATATCTTTGACCTGCTTTTTGGGCATTGCTGTTGGTTATGTTGTCATAGCCTTGATTGGCGATGCGTTACCTATAAAGGCTGATTTATCTTCTGTAAAATCGGTTTACGGTAACAGCACTCAGGTAGTGGCGCCGTCAAAAGATCAAAACTTTTTCGATTATTTAACTTCTTATGATCCATTCTTTGGCAATGAGACTATTACATCCCAGTTAGCAGAGGCCAAGGCCCCCGAAAGTAGCCTTGATATTACGCTTTATGGTTTGCGCTATGACGAGGGTGGTAATAGTTCTGTGATCCTTAAAATTCAAGGTGAAGATCAAAAACGCGTGGTTGCAGGCGAGGCTATTAATAATATGGTTCGTCTTCTTACCATTTATCCTGACCGCATTGAAATCGCGCGCAATGGACAACGCGAATCTGTCAGTTATAAGCAAGAAAGCGCCTTCTCAGGCCTAACACAATCGCTGAGCGAGGCACCGTCTAAAACTGTTAATTCTCATTCGATAGTGCCTTCTGATGAAAAACTTAATGATGGCGAGGTTCAAAACTTAATTAATCTGCTTGAATTAGAGCCTTTACGCAATGAAGGCCGTATTCAGGGGTTTGTGATTACAGCAACCAACCAAGACATGGTTTTGTCTGCTGTTGGTCTTCAGCAGCAAGATGTCATCTTATCGGTTAACGGTAATGTCTTAGACACGGTTGAGCGCTTGTCAGAACTGCCTGATGAGGTGCGCGGGCAATCATCATTATCCATTCAATTGTTACGTCGGGGCGAGCAAATGACAAAGAGCCTGTCATTAGCTTCATTAGGCTTGCAGTAGGTCATGCAAAAGGAAACCATATCAGTTATGAAACGTTTATTGACTAGTTTGATTTTGCTGGCTGGATTTCTTTCCTGCTTACCAACCGTTGCAGTAATGGCGCAAGCCGGAACTGCTGGCATATCAACAGAAGCAGGGCAGATTTTAAATTATCAAGATGCCGACCTACGTGCCTTTATCGAAGATGTTGCTCTTGAAACCCGTAAAACCATCATCATCAGCCCTGATGTACGTGGTGAGGTTAATCTTGTTTCTGCTTCACCAGTTAGCTCTGAAATGTTGTTTGACATCTTTTTGTCGGTATTGCGAGTGAATGGCTTTACTGCTGTTGCAAATGAAGATGGCGTTTATAAAATTATCGCCGCTGATGATGCTGTTCGTGATACTGGAAGCGGTGTTAATCAAGAAAATGGCGAACGCATGATGACCCGGGTTTTTGTCATTGAGCACACCGACCCTTTGGCGGTTCTAGCAGCCATTAAGCCCTACGTTTTTCGCGGGGGCCATAGCTTTGCGCGTAATGGCTTGCCCATCGTAATTGTTACTGACTTTGCCAGTAATTTGTTAAAAATTGCTGAGGTGGTTGAGCAAATTGACAGCGATAAGTCAATTATCAAGTCGCTGCGTCTGGAAAATTCATCTGCCCTAGAAATGGCTGATATTGCTGAGGAATTGTCAACCCAAGCAGGGTTTGAAGATAATACCCGCAAATTATTGTCGGTTATCCCTATCTCAGGCAGCAACACGCTGTTGTTAAAGGGCTTGCCTGCCATTGTTGATCAATATTTGCCGTTATTGGCAGAAATTGATAAAAATAATGCCAGCCGTGGTACATTGCAGGTGATCAAATTAAAATATGCAAACGCCGAAGAGCTGATCCCCATTGTTGAGAAAATTGCTATCAGTTTTAGCGTTGAACAAGGTGCTGGTGTCACAACTGCGGGCGCATCAAAGGTGCAAATATCAGCCTATCAAGGGGGTAATGCCTTAATCATTAATGGCGATGCAAAGATCCAAAAACGCTTGGCTGATATGGTGCGCCAGCTTGATGTGCCGCGCGCACAGGTGCTGGTGGAAGCCATTATTGTTGAGGTTTCTGAAAGTGCGGCAAAGGAATTAGGCCTGCAATATATTTTGGCAGGGGGCAACAGCAGTAATATCCCCTTTACGGTGGCAAATTATTCAAACACGGCCCCTAATGTTTTAGCGGCCTCAGGCGCTTTGTTGGTTGATGATAAAGGTGGTAATGGTGACTCGTCAGTTTCTAATTTATTAAAAGCCGCTGCTGTTGATAGCTTTTTAGGTCTCAACGGTTTTGCCTTAGGTGCGGCCGGTCAAACCAATGGTGGGGGCATTTTTGGGGTTGTTTTAAATGCCCTTGCCACCGACAGTGATAGCAATATTTTATCGACCCCATCGATCATGACCTTGGATAATGAAGCGGCAAAGTTTTTGGCGGGACAAGAAATACCCATTACTACGGGCGAGGCCTTAGGGTCGACGAATAGCAACCCCTTCAGAACTATCGAGCGTAAAAATGTTGGTATCCAATTAGAGGTTAAACCGCAAATTAATGAAAACGATGAAATTCGATTGAATATTCGCCAAGAAGTGTCCTCCATCTCTGGCCCAGTGGCGGCATCATCGGGTGAGTTAATTACCAACAAACGTGAAGTGCAAACCACTGTTCGCGCCCGTAATGGTGAGGTAATTGTGCTAGGTGGTTTGGTACAAGAAAATGAACGTATTAGTGTCGATAAGGTGCCGTTATTGGGCGATATTCCCTTATTAGGGCGTGCTTTTAGATCAGAAGGAAGATCAAAAGAAAAAACCAATTTGATGATTTTCTTGCGCCCAACCATTGTACGTAATGCTGATGATATGCAACGGGTAACGTCTAAAAAATATGACTATATTTCAGACCGTCAACAGGCCACAGGGGCGATGTCATCGGTAAACAGTTTGATGGAAACGGTTGTCTCCGGTGCTCTGAATTCTAAGCAGGGCGGGAACTAATCAAGATGTTAAAAGATGGGCAGCAACAGATTGTGACTAAAACGGACAGCATCGCAGTGGGCGTTGATGGTGTTCAACATACAGCTGGCGTTGATGCTGCTGTAAGTGGCGCGGTCACAGATGGCAAGGCAACATCGCAAATAATGCCATCGGCTGATGGTGCTGATGGTGCTGATGGTGCATTGAGTGGCTCTGTTAAAGGTGAAAAAGCAACATCCGAAACTATGTCGGTATCTGATGGTGCCAAAGATTTGACTTTGTTGCCCTATGGTTTCGCCCGTGAGCATCATCTTTTATTTGTTCCAACCACCCCACATTGCCTTTATAAAAACGAAAAAGCTCAACCGCAAATGATCGCAGAGGCCCTGCGTATTTTGGGCCCAGATATCAGTGATATCGTGACTTTGGGGCTTGAAGACTTTGACTATCGCTTAACACAAACATATTCTGATGCTGCCATCAATGGCGTTTTGGACCAGGGGGTAACTGAGAATAATGAGGGCGAAGAGGACTTGTCATCGGCCCTTGCTGATATTGAAGAAACCGCCGATCTATTAAATGCGGATGATGATGCCCCGATTATAAAATTATTGAACAGCCTGTTAGCAGAGGCTGTGCGGGCTGGTGCGTCTGACATACATATGGAGCCCTACGAAACCAGCTTTGCCGTGCGCCTAAGGGTGGATGGCTTAATGCAGCACTTAGCCACCTTAAATGCTCGCTTGGCACCTTTTGTGGTGTCACGTATTAAAGTGATGGCGAAAATGGATATTGCCGAAAAACGCGTGCCACAAGATGGTCGTTTGGCCTTAAGTTTGGGACGTAAAAATTATGATGTGCGCGTGTCATCCTTGCCTGTGCGCCATGGCGAGCGTGTAGTTATGCGTCTTTTGGATGCCGAAAAAACGGATGTCCAGCTTGAACAATTAGGTATGCGCAAGGCAACGGAAAATCGTTTTAAAGAGGCGCTAAATCATCACAATGGGATTATCTTGGTAACGGGCCCCACAGGCAGCGGTAAGACCACCACGCTATACGGTGCGCTCGGTTTGTTGAACGACCAATCACGCAACATCATGACGGTGGAAGACCCTGTTGAATATGCCGTTAAAGGTGTTAGCCAAACCCAAGTTAATAGTAAGGTGGGGATGAGCTTTGCAAACGGGTTAAGGTCTATTTTGCGTCAAGACCCTGATATTGTGATGGTTGGTGAAATTCGTGATGTTGACACCGCTGAAGTTGCCGTACAGGCCAGCTTAACGGGCCACTTGGTATTAACCACGGTTCACACCAACAGTGCAGTTGCTGCCATTACCCGCTTGGCTGACATGGGGATCGAGCGCTTTTTATTATCATCCAGCTTAAAAGCCATCTTGGCACAGCGTTTGGTGCGCACCCTTTGTTCTTGCAAAAAAGTTCATCAAGCAAGCGATATGGAAAAAGAGCTATTAGGACTTGATCTAAATAAGGATGTTTCTTTAGCGGTGGCACATGGTTGTGATCAATGCCATCACACGGGCTATAAAGGTCGTATGGGTTTGTATGAATTGCTGATAGTTGATGAAACCG
>CAKZLM010000075.1 GCA_937126915.1 uncultured Alphaproteobacteria bacterium | reverse complement strand
TAAACTTTCACTGACACCGATAAGGGAATTTGATTGCCTTCGTCATCTTCATAATAGTGAGTGATTTGCTTATCGTCATTTTTGCTAATCAGATCGGTGATTTTCATCAAGTAAAGATGATCACGGGTGCGCTCAAACAGTTTGGTTGCCTGTAAATTACAATAGATGATTTTGCCAGCTTGATCGGTGCTAATAATGGGGTCAGGCGAATGGTCTAGGGTGGCGTTATATTTTTCATATAATCTTAAATCTTCTTCGCGCTTAGCAATGGTGTTTCTCTGCGCACGAAGGGCGGCGATGTTGACCAATAGAAAACTACTGGTTAGTAAAACAAAGAAAGAGAAAATTGGAATAATGTTCCCCATCGATTGGTTTTGAACTTGAACGGACTGGTTCAAACTTGTGAGGGTCGAATCCACTAATGTTTGCAGGGCATAGGCGGCTTTGGTGTCGTCAACCCGAACGATGGCATCCATCTCTTCAGTGCTTTGGGTGGCGCTATTATTTAAAAGAAAAGATAATTGCTCTGAATAGGTTTCAATGGTGCGTGACAAGTTGTTTATCAGGACAATATCAGCTTCATCGGTGAAGCTTGTGCGCATGTTCTTCAGAACGTTAAGACTGGCGATGATTTTTTTGTCGGCTTCTAATAAATAATTGGGGTCTTTGCGGATGACGTAATTTTTAAAATGATGGATAAACCCTGTATAGCCCATATGGCGGGCTAAGTCGGTTAATTGAACGCTTTTTGTGACGGAGGTTTGTGAGAGGGTTTGCCAATCGTCAGATTGCTTTTTAAAGGCGAAGTACAGATAAGCAGAAAACACGGCAAGCAATATTACATTGATTGTCGTAAAAATAATGATCGGTCCCCGCTGGGATGTTATTTTTTCAAAAAACGCCATCTTTTTAAAATGCTATGGTCCATAATTTTTGCATAACGAAAACTTCAATTCCTCGCCATAAGGAATCAATGCAACGCACTCTAATGCTTTATTACAACACACAAGTGTGAAGGTTTTATGAAATTGCTAGCTTTGATAGAATGGATAAAAAGTCTTCACAGGCTGATTTTGTCGCCGTTTCTTTCAGGGTGTGATAGTTGCTGGACGGTATTTGTATGGTGGTTCCATCCACCAAGCCGCCCGATGCTGAAATGATACTGCCCATTTCCGTGCTGCCGATGGAATAAGGTTTTAGGCCCTGTGTGGCCCTTTCGGCGTTTTGCCGTTCAACATACGCATCTTTATAGGTATAGCTGATGGCGTTATCATCACATAATTGGGCAATGTTGGCGGTCAGTTCTTCATTGAAGGTGGCGTTGGCATCTTTGTGACGTAACACCAATTGTTGCTTGGCGACATCGTCTTTGGGGAAGGGGCTGGTATCCACCACGATAAGGTTGTTTTGTTCGGTGCCAAAACGACGGAACCATTCCAGCAAATAGCGCCAGCTTTTACCTGACTCTTCTTGCGCGGTGAAAAAGGCCGTGCCCTCAAACCCTAATTCGAACAAATAGACCAAGGCTGCAACCGTCAAGACATTGTCCAGTTGGCCACTGTAACTATCGTCACCCACATCCAATTGATCAACAAAAGCCAAGGGTGTGCCCGCGACCAAATGCGATAGGTTTTCTAATTCAAACAAAAGGTTGCCACGCTTGTCATCAATATAAGCATTGGTGATTTTACCGCTGCCCATATAGGACCCTGACCATGGTTCATAGGCATAGACACTTTCATCTGGAAAGCGATCGAGAATTTTTTGCATTAAGTCTTCGGAGACGGAATTGCCAAGCAAATCAGATCGTTGCCCAGCGATGAAAGCGGCATATTGAAATTCGTTAGGGCCTGTACACATTAGGCCATGGCGATCAATGTGAGCAGAAAACATCCGCGACATGGGCTTCCTGCCTTGTGCCACCAAAACCCCTTCATACCAGCTAACCTTGGCTCCTCTCATTTCCAGTTCGCGCTGTAATTCGCGGTAAAAGGCATGCTCGGCGCCTACCACGCTGGGGCAGCGTATCAAGGTTTTTAAAAGGTCTTCAAAGCCAGCAATCATAAATATTCCCCACAATGATATCAGATAAACACTACGAAAATCATGAACCAACTTTATCCATTTGTCACGAGGGAATTAGCGTTGCTACTGTTACAGTTACCCTTAAGAAGGGTAGGCCAGTCAAAAGGTATAAACCATCCTTAAAGTATAAGCCGTCTTTATGGTTTGGGGCGTCACAAAGGAGAGGGGCTTTTGCCCAAACCTGTCGGTACCCGTTCACCAAAAAGCAACAAGAGGCACCGACATAATGGTAAACCGTCGGCGCTAATGGGGTAGTTCAACAGACAGCCAATTGATCATTCCTGTAATTGATGGCGCCCGTTCGCCAATGAGCAGCAAGAGGCACCAACATTATGGTGGGTCTTGGGTGCAAATTAGATCGCTCAAAAGGCTGTTATTCGCCCAACGGGCTGTTAATTGAGCGCGCCTGTTTATAATGATCATAATGCTTATGATTTGATCGTGCCCCTTATTGGGTTGTTTTCAAAAAGGGTCTGACATCGACACCCACTAGATCGTTGTCAGTGGCTAAAAACTGTTTTAAAATGGCAGTGTGACCTTGTCCGCCCACAACAAACAATCTCTCACCAGGGGTGGCATATTTTTGTATTTTGGCATACATGTGGAAGTTACGTTGCCACCAACTGGCTGCGGCAATGGCCCCTTCAAACTGGTCATCCACACCGACGGCATTGGTCATCAAATAAGTGGCGCGATTGCCGCGATCAAATTCAGGATCATTATGTTGCAGCAGTAATTCTTCCAAGGACATGGTGCGTTGGTTTTCTGACATTTCTGCCGTTATATCCTTGATCAATTGTTGCATGCGAGCGTCTAATTCTGGATAGTCTGATTTCATTTTTGCAAACAGAGGGCCAGCCTGCCATGGCACGTTGCGCTCGTCATAACTGGCAATGGGGACGCCGCCAGCGGCCTTTGCTAGACGAAACCCAATTTGATAGGTCTCATTGACCGGCAGTTCATAATTTCCCGCTAAATAATCCTGATAGCGTTGCTGCATTGTGGCGTCATTTTCAGGGTTATATTCCAGCAACACCCTTGTGGGTTTATAGGTTTCCGCCACACGCATGGCAAAGGCATCAAGATAGGCTTGCGAGCTTTCTTCCATGACATCTATTTGCTTGTCGATTTTGACAACATCTGCTTTGGGGTTGGCGAAGTGAAATAAGCCGATCATCATGGCTTGGGCTGGTGGTTTGGGTGTTGCGCTTTGTTGCGTGCTGGCGTTTGCCAACAGTGGTGTGATCAATGCGCATAGTGCGATAGACGCAATTGTGGTGTATTTTGCAATTAAGTTTTTCATCATTTACCTCGCTGTTTTATGTGTTTTTATGGGGTAATCATAGCACATGTCTACTTATGTGAAAGCTTTTCTTAGATGAAGCAGCGTCAATAAAAAAGCCGAGGATACTATCCCCGGCTTTTCTAATCTATATTTCAATGGCCTTATCTATTGACCCAAAGTGACACTTTCGGCGGTAGATAAGTAAATGCCGTTAAAGAAGAATTGGAAGGTATCATGGGATTGGGCGCGGAATAAAACTTCTGGTCCATACATGAACAAGTTACCCTCGCCAACCTTGGCGTCAATGATAGATGTACCGCCAAATAAGCGTTCTTGGCCCCATGCCCAACCACTCATCAATGGTTCAGATTGGTCATACCATGCTACTTGTTTTAGGGTGCTTTGGTCATAGCCTGCTTCCAAACGGAACACTGGCGAGCGCCAGAAAATATGATTGGCGCGCTCACCCATACCATAAGCTAAGGGTTGGTTCGGGTCAATCTTCATGTTCAGGATAGATGGCGGAATATAAAATTCATCTTGTGATAAATCATCGCCATTGCGGCCAATAAGATGATTGCCAACGGGCACATCAAAATAATCGGCTAAATGGTTAGAGCTGCCAATCGCTAAAATGCTGTTGCCGCCTTTGATAAACTTTTCCAATTGTGGAATGGTTTTTTCTTCGGTGACATAGCCTAAATGCGCACGATATTCGCGGGGAATTTCTCTGGCTTCAGGTTGGCGGCTCCATTCATTGTCGGTGTCAAAAGGCTCACCTTTTTCAGGGATGGCACCCTCAACAAACAACAGGGCATCATATTTGCGATCCAAATTGCCTTTGTCCAGCTCTTGTACAAACACGCGGTTAAAGTCAAACTCATACTGCTCCAAAATCCAACGGGTCCAGCCAGATGGCATTGATCCGCCATATTTGTCCCACAAACCAATGCGGGTTGGATTAATTTTCAAGGCTGCTGATTTTGGTTCGCTGGTTACGGCGGTGATGTTCAGGCCTAAATCGCTTGCAAAAGCCGCCATTTGGCTGCTGTCACCTTTCATATAGATGGTGCCTGCTGGGCCATGGTCGGTGGCATCAGTTAACCAATAAACATCTTTGCCCGCTTTTAATAGGCGGTTCACAGCAATTACGCTGTTTACCACGTCATGGCTCATCACATAACCAACCGCACCATTGGCATCTGTGAAGGTGCCCGCTGGTGTGTCAGCCAATTTGCTGGTGATTTTCTCAAACGGACCATCAAAACCTTCTAGGATGCGATCAAATTCAACCCCCATTTGCAGGGCAAGGGTGTAACCTGCATTGTCGTATGGTTTCTTTGGTGGACCGCCGGGATAAAGAACATCATCGGGGTGTTCTTGTGGTTCAAACATATCCAGCACTTGTGCGCGGTATGCTTGGGCCGATTTGACCACTAAGCTGCCAGCGGGATAGCTTTTACCATTAACAGTGAAATCGCTGCTGGCTGTATGCACATCAACACCAGCTTTCAGTAAGGCATTGGCAAATTTCACCGCAGTTGGGAAATCAGCCTGATCAGCGGATAAAATATATCCACGGGGATCACGGGCCTCTGGTGAGCGCAACACGTCTAAATATTTTTTATCAACGCCGTCACTGCGACGAGAAGGACGCAAGTTTTTAGCTTGGGTTTTGTCTTGGCGCAATTGCGCTTCAAGTTTGTAAATTTGATGTGGGCGCATGGTCCAGCTGTCGCTGTTGCCTTTATCAATGGCGCGGCGGGCCATTTTATAGCGGTTCATCAAAAGCTTGTCGCGGTTGCGAGAGGCATAATCAAGCAAGGCATAGTTTTGTGTAATACTGTATTCAATGGGTGTGCGGAAATGCAATTTACCCGGCACAAATGGTAAGGGGTATTTGCCATCGCGTAACTGATATTGTGGGAAGAACGGCACATCCATCGGTGTTGGGCTGCCGTTAATCTCGGTCAGGATACCAATCATATTATGATAATAGGCTGAGGCACGCAGAATGCCGTTTGACCATTCTGTGTAAGGGCCATTATCCAACATGCCGCTACCACCTTTGCCCTCAGACACCAGGCGGTGATGCATGGCAAGGCCCACTGATTGGTTGCCCAAGGTAACCAAGCCATCAATATTATGATTGGTGGGGCCATCGAAAGGCGGGATAAACACAATCTTACCCGCAGGGCCTGATTGGTGGTGATTATACATTGCCACGGGATACCATTCACGATAGAGCTGGTTGGCAATATTGGTGGTTTCATTTTGTGCCATCATGTAAAAATCACGGTTATTATCGTGACCCACATAATGTTGATAAAGACGGGGGATATCGCGGAAGCTGCGCTCTTCCTCATCATTTTTACGCATATACCAATCTGACACCAATTCCATGCCATCAGGGTTGGCGTGGGTCAGTAAGATGATCACATCATCTAAGATGCGCATGGTTTCTTCGTCATCGCGGCTAACTAGGGTGTAAATTGTTTCGGTCAGTTGGTGGGCGCCGACAACCTCGGTTGCGTGCAGGCCGCCATCAATCCAAATAACCGCTTTACCAATGTCGGCATAACGCTTGGCTTCTTCTTCGCTTATCTCATCAGCGCGCGCTAATTTGCGGGCAATCTCTTTATATTCGTCAAGTCTAGCAAGGTTCTCGGGCGAGGTGATGGTTGCCATTAGCTGATCGCGGCCTTCGGCGGTTTT
>CAKZLM010000074.1 GCA_937126915.1 uncultured Alphaproteobacteria bacterium | reverse complement strand
CTTCACCTTTGATTTAGATCATGATGCCGATTTTATGGCTGGCTTTGGCATGATGCACCGCGACCTTGATGAAGACGGTGTGGTCAGTAAAGAAGAATATCTTAAATCTGTTGAGGAAGAGTTTGCAAAGTTTGACACCAATGGTGATGGCAAAATTGATAACCAAGATGACCTTAAGGGAAGTTGGGGCTATAAGTTTAAAAAGAAAGAAAAACGCGGCGATAAAGACGGTGATAAAGAATAAGAAGTCGCATTAAGAACAATCGCTAACATCGAAGAAAGGGTTGCTTTTGCAGCCCTTTTTATTATGCTCAATCCTAGGTGGGAGGGCAAATAACCATGCTTAAAGGAATTTTAACGGCGGTAATAACGCCGATGAAGGCAGGCACCATAGACATGGATCGCTTAAAGCCGTATTTAAAGTGGCAAATTGAAGAGGGGGTCGATGCCCTTGTTATTGGCACGGCAACGGGTGAGGGGCATAATCTTAGTTATGACGAACTGTCTTCTGTCATTGAGTGTGCTAAAAACTGTGCCGATGATAAGGCCTATGTGGTGGCGACCATTCACGAAGCCAGTTTAGATCAAGCCCTAGCCAAAGTTGAGATAGCTGAAAAAGCAGGGGCTGATATTTTATTGGTGGCACCGCTAAGTCACATACCACCGGGGGATGCAGGACAGGTTGCTTATTATAAGGCGGTTAGCCAACTTACCACAAATCCGGTTTTTCTGTATAATGATCCATATCGCTTTGGGGTTGATGTAACCGTTCCCTTAATCCAAGCTATTTTAGCAGAAACCGATAATGTTCATGGAATTATTGATGCGTCGGGTGATCTAAGTCGCTCTGCCTTTATTCGTGACGCTGGCGGGGCGGGTTTTTGGTATTTGTCAGGGGATGATACAACCTCGTTAGCGGCCTTGGCGATGGGGGCAGTTGGGATATTATCGTCCACCTCAAACATTGCACCAGGTCCTATGGTTGACATGTTTAATCTTGCAAAAGAGGATGAGTTTGCTCAGGCCTTGCAATATCATGATGCGCTGATGCCTTTACATTGGGTTTTACGTTCTGAAGTGATGCCCATGCCAGTGAAGTTTGCAGCTTATTTACTGGGAATTTGTGAAGAAGAAAGCCGTCCCCCCTTGACAGAACTGGAAAAAGAGACCAAATCCCTAATCGCGGGTGCAATCACCCAAACAGGTTTAGAGCCAGTCAATTTTTAAAAGGGTAATTATGGCAGCGCCAAGAAAAAGTTCAGCGGGTATTAAGCAGAAAGTGATTTCTGAAAACCGTAAAGCACGTCATGAGTATTTCATTGAAGATACTGTTGAGGCGGGCATTGAGCTTTTGGGCACCGAGGTAAAATCAATGCGAGCCGCGCAAACAAACTTGGGCGAAAGCTATGCCGAAGTGCGCAACAACGAAGCTTGGTTGGTGAATGCGCATGTACCAGAATTTAGCCATGGTAACCGTTTTAATCATGATGTTCGTCGTCCGCGTAAGCTGTTGCTGCATCGCCGTGAGATTAATCGCTTGGGCGCCGCCATTCAGCGACAAGGTATGACTCTTGTGCCATTATCGCTTTATTTTAATGAAGAAGGCCGTGTTAAGGTAGAGTTAGGCCTTGCTAAGGGTAAAAAGCTTCATGATAAACGCGAAACCCAAAAGCAGCGCGATTGGCAGCGTGACAAAGCCCGCTTAATGCGCGAAAAAGGCTGAAACATTGGTCAAACCAACAAAACAGGGGCATTGATCCCTGTTTTTTTTCGCCTCATAGAAAAACACTTGGTTTTAGCGCGCGGATATCCCATATTTTAAGCAAGGCATAACAGGTACAGGAAGACCAAATGGCTTTTTGGAAAACGCTACCCTTTCTATGTGTTGTTTTGTTGTCAGCTTGTCGTTCAGATGGTCAAGGCACGTCAAATGTCATTGATGTGCGTATGTTGTCTGACCAATTAGGTGTTGAAGTGGCACACTTTGATACCACCACTCGCGCGCAAGATAATTTTTATCAATATGTCAATGGACGCTGGCTGGACATGATTAATGTACCCAGCATCCACAGTTCTTATGGTTCTTTCACAGAAGCAAAAGCCGATGTGCAAAGCCATACATGGCGCACCATTGACCGCTTAGTTGCAAAGTCACCCGCCGAGCGTACAGTGCGGGAGCAAAAGCTAGTCAGGTTTTATCAGTTGGCTACCAAGCATTTTGCCTCAAAACAAGAAAGCTTGTCGGCCCTTACAATGCAAATTGAGCGTATTAATAAGATCAATGATCATGCTGACCTGTTAGAGGAAATGGGGCGCTTAATGCGCGTTGGCCTCGACATGCCTTTTGTTTTGGAAGTTAAATCATCGGTTAAGTTACCGGGCATCAATATCTTGCATTTAGAGCAGGGTAATTTGTTTTTGCCAGAACAATATTATGACCTTGAAACTGGTGGTTTTGAGCCGCGCGTGCTCACTGCCTTTAATATGATGATTAATAGTTTGAATTATTCGGTTGAGGGCTTGTCAATCAATGCTGAGGGGGTTTTAGATCTTGAACAAAGGTTGTTCTTAGCAAGACGCGATGCAGCCAGCAGGAGGGTTTTAGAAGATAGCAATAACTTGTTTGTCGCCAGTAAAGGATATTTTCCCAGCGAGCAGTTTCAGTGGGCGGCTTTCTTTCGGGGATTAGAGTTAAGTCCTAAAACCATTAATTTGGTTGATATCCCTTATTTTAAAGGCGTTGAGGCGGCCCTTAAGAACATTGACTTAGAGGTTTGGAAAGACTTTTTAAAAGCCCAGATTATTTTTCAGCATGCCAGACTGTTTTCTGGCTTAATCGATGTTGCTTATAATCAATTTAGGGATGGCGTTTTGCGTGGTGTTGTTATTCCAAGGCCTGCAGATGACCGTGCGAGATTATTAGTCTCACGGGTTTTTTCCAGTTATTTTGATGGAAAATATATTGAAGATACGGTTGCCCTAACCACCCGCGAACGCATTGAAAATATGGCCTTAGGGATAAAGCAAGCCTTTGCCAAACGTATTGAAGCCTCAGACTGGATGGATGATGCTAGTAAGGCAGAAGCTCTAAAAAAGCTGAACCGTACACGCTTCAAAATTATCGGCCCCAAAAATATTCAGCATATTGATCAATGGCAGTTAGATGAAAATGATTTTTCGCAAACTGTTCTTAACTTTATTGAGCAAGAATTTTTAGCCCATGTTAGCCGCCTTGATAAAGCCGTTGATGATGACGAATGGCGGGTGGAAGCCAGAACCGTTAACGCCTATTATTCGCCTCCCTTGAACGAGATTGTTTTGCCTGCGGGCATTTTACAGCCGCCTTTCTTTGATGATCGATCAGATGATGCAGTCAACTATGGCGGCATTGGCGGTATCATTGCCCATGAATTGATCCATGGCTTTGACGATCAAGGGCATTTGGTCGATGCCGATGGTGAGTTAAGAGATTGGTGGTCGCAAGAAGCCAAACGCGAATTTGATCAAAGGGCAGAGGCTTTCCTAGACTATTATGATCAACGCCAGATAAAAGACATCGGCAGCTTAAATGGTCGCTTAACTTTAGGCGAAAACATTGCTGATGTTGAAGGCTTGGCGGTAGCGTGGGACGCATATAGCGCTTATAAGGGGCTGCGTAGATTACCACGGATTGTTGGCTTTTCGGCAGATCAACGTTTCTTTTTGGGATGGGCGCAAATGTGGCGTCGCATATACCGTGATGATGATATCAGGCGACGTTTATTAACCGATAGTCATTCAATTGCCTCTATCCGGGTGAATGAGGCGGTTTCGCAAATGTATCAATTCGAGCAAGCCTTTCGCGTCGATCGTGGGGATGGCATGTGGGTGCCACGATCAAAACGGCTAAGAATCTGGTGATTGGGAATTTTCAGATTGGCTCAGTTGCACGGTGCAATGCTGTATTTGGTGATTATCTTTAAAATAAGCCTCGATTAATTGGCTGGTTTTAAAGCTGCAAGCATCCTCTTTGATGCTGCAATGAATGGTCACAACACCATATTCATTGGATAATTGCCAAACATTTAAGCGCTTAATGGCCTCAACATGGGGCACGTTTTGGATCAGGTCTTCGCGCGTGGTTTCATAACTAAAGTCTTCTGGTGTGCCTTCAAGCAAAATATGCGCAGAACGCTTAAGAAGAAGATAAGCCGACCGCAAAATTATGGTAGAAACCAGCAAAGACAGAATCAGATCAATGGGGGTCCAGCCCGTGTAATAAATCACCAAGCCGCCAACGATGGTGGCCACAGATACAAGCGCATCACCCATTACGTGAATGGCTGCCCCTTGAAGATTAATGTTGCCATCAGACCCTTTGTGCAGAATGTAAAAGTTGAGCGCATTGATACACAGACCAATAAAGGCAACACCAATCATAATGCCTGGTTCGATGGGCTGAGGGTTTTCAAACCGATCAAGGGTTTCTGATAAAATCTCTAAAATTAGCACAAACAAAATAATGGCATTGGTATAAGCCGCTAAAACTGGAAAACGGTGATAGCCAAAGCTGCGTTTTTGGTCAGCGGGCTTTTTAGATATTTTAAAGGCCCACCATGCTAACAAAAGGGCGGCGGCATCGGTGGCGCTATGAAAGGCATCTGCTTTTAGCGCTAAAGAGCCCGATAAAAACGCACCAACAAATTCAATTCCCATAAAAGCCAAAGTTAACACCATGGCGATGAGAACTTTTTTTTCATTACGTTCGGTTGCAGCATGAATTACGCCGCTGTGACTGTGGGCGTGATCAGCCCCACCATGCCCATGCGAATGCCCATGCGCGTGGCTATGGGAATGACCATGGCTGTGTGAATGGTTGTGGGATGGCTTATGATCAGTGCTGCCCAAAATTTTTACCTTTAGGTCTTTATGGGGTTATTGTTTTAACAGTGTGTCGATTGTTTTAAAGACATTTTCAAACATTTCCACCGTTAATTTACCAGTGTTGGTATTATAACGCGAGCAATGATAACTATCCACCAGTGTCAGGCCATTATCAAGTGTATGACAATTCATATGACCAAAAGGAAAATCTTTTAATTTATAGCCCAATGATTTTAGCGTTGTGTCATGAGAGAGCTTGCCTAAAACCATCAAACATTTAAGGTTGGGCATATCTTTAATTTGATTAATAAGATAAGGGCGACAGTTGTTTACTTCTTCACCAATGGGTTTGTTTTGGGGAGGTACACATCGTACAGCATTGGTGATTTGGGCGTTTATAAGCTCCAAACCATCATCGGCGTGCTTGCCATAATTGCCACGGGTATAGCCAAATTTTGCAAGGGTTTCATACAATAAATCACCAGCATAATCGCCGGTAAAGGGGCGCCCGGTTTGATTAGCCCCTTGCAGACCAGGGGCAAGGCCAATGATTAACAGCTGGGCATTATCATCGCCAAAGCTGGCAACGGGTGCATTATGATAGTCGGGGTAAAGGCGTTTGTTGTCCTCAAGAAAGCCCACAAGGCGTGGGCATTTCTTACAATCATAGGGCGCGTCATAGGGTTTTGGTTGAATATGTTGCTTTAAACCAAACATGATCAGCAATTACTCATCATTATCATATGGGTCATCTAAGTTTGCCGTATCAACATATTCATATGGACCATCTTCACGGCCAATAATTTTGCGAAAATCTGTTAATTCAACATATTGATCCGCTTGTCGGCGTAATTCATCAGCAATCATCGGTGGGCTGCATTTGTTTGAGCTGATCACTGTGGTGCGCACGCCTTTGCGTTGCAACGCCTCGATCAATCGGCGGAAATCGCCGTCGCCAGAGAAAAGAACAGCATGTTCGATGTGATCAGATAAACCCAACATATCAACCGCAATTTCGATATCCATGTTGCCTTTTATTTTGCGACGACCTTGGTCATCGACAAATTCTTTCACCGGTTTTGTCACCACGCGGTAGCCATTATAATCAAGCCAATCAATTAAAGGGCGCAGCGGCGAATAATCTTGGTCTTCAAAAATGGCGGTGTAATAAAAGGCGCGTACCATCACACATTTTTCAGAAAATGTTTTAAGCAGTTTTTTATAATCAATTTCTAAATCTAAGGCGCGTGCCGTGGCATAAAGATTGGCACCATCAATGAAAATGGCGGTGCGCTCATTCGGGTAAAAAATCATAAAGTGTATCCTGCTAAGAATAATTTAAATAACTTAAGTGTGTAATTACAAATAAATTTAAATCATAATAAGTCAATTAATATTAGCAAAAATTTAATAAAAACAGTGACTTTTAATATGTCTGTAACGAAATAAGGGGTGTTTATTGATTGGCGGGCCCAGCCAATATGGTGTGAAAGTTTTATGTTGATTAAGTTATCGTACTGGTTCTATCCAAGCTAACCATAAAAATGTTGCTAGTTCTTGCTTTACATTCATTTTTCAAGCTAGTATAAGCACCGTCTTAGATTTGATATCAGGAGTGATAAACACATGGCTCGCGTTACCGTAGAAGATTGTATTACTAAAGTTGACAACCGTTTTGATCTGGTTCTTGTAGCTGGTCAGCGTGCGCGTCACATTTCCGCTGGTGCTCCCCTTGAGGTTGAGCGTGATAACGACAAAAACACTGTTGTTGCCTTGCGTGAAATTGCTGAAGATAAAATCTTGTCAAAAGACCTCCGTGACGTTTTGATCCAAGGTTTGCAAAAACACGTTGTTCGTGATGATAACAATGATGACTTAGGCGATGTTCTTGGCGGTCAGGAAGACAGTGCTATGTCTAAAGAAGCTGCAACGGAAGCTGCTGATATGGTTGTTGCCCAACCTGAAGACGGTATGAACTTCCAAGACATGGAAGACATTTCTTAAGGTCGGTCTTCCTAAAAATGATTTCTATGAAAGCTCGGCAATTTTTGTCGGGCTTTTTTTGTTTTTGGGCTGTTGGTTGCTTGCATTGGCTTTCAATAACGATATGATGGAATAAGTGCTAGCCGCATGAAGTTTCTTTTAATGCCCATGATAGCTGTATGAAGCAGGAGAACTTGACCCATGATGCGTCAATATGAATTGTTAGAACGGGTGCGTTCTTATGATCCCAATGTTGATGAAAACTTGCTGAACCGTGCTTATGTTTTTGCCATGAAACAACACGGCTCGCAAATGCGGGCGTCTGGCGATCCCTATTTCTCGCACCCACTGGATGTGGCGGGTATTTTAACCGACATGCGCCTTGATGGTAATACCATTGCCACAGCCCTTTTGCATGATGTGGTTGAAGATACCGAAACCACCGTCGAAGAAATTGAAGAATTGTTTGGTGAAGAAATTGCCAAGATGGTCAATGGTGTCACCAAGCTATCAAAAATTGAATTGCAAACGGAAAGCGAACGCCAAGCGGAAAACTTTCGCAAATTCTTTTTAGCTGTATCCGATGATATTCGTATTTTGCTGGTTAAATTGGCTGACCGATTGCACAATATGAAGACCCTTCATTATATAAAAAAGCCTGAAAAACGTCGCCGCATTGCCATTGAAACCATGGAGATTTATGCCCCACTGGCAGAGCGTATCGGTATTCGCCATTTCAAAGATGAATTAGAAGATGTGGCGTTTAAAGAGATAAACCCTGAAGGCTATGAAACGGTCATTTCGCGCTTGCACTATTTGCGTGATAAAGGCGGTAATATCGTTGAAGATATTTGCCAGAAGTTGCGTGAGACCCTTAGTGAGCATGGAATTGAGGCTGAGGTTTATGGTCGTGAAAAAACACCATACTCGATTTGGGCTAAAATGGAGCGTAACCACATCACGTTCGAGGAATTAGCCGATATTATTGCCTTCCGTGTTTTGGTTGATGATGTTGATACCTGTTATAAGGCGCTGGGTATTGTTCATACGAATTATGCCATGATCCATGGGCAATTTGATGATTATATTTCAACACCAAAACGCAATGGTTACCAATCGATCCACACGGCGGTGATTGGTCCGGGTAACAACCGTATTGAGGTGCAAATCAGAACCCAAGAAATGCATGACATCGCTGAAAATGGCGTGGCGGCACACTGGCGCTATAAAAAGGCCGGTAAGCAAACCGATGGCGTGCAATATAAATGGGTTCGTGAACTGTTAGAGATTATGGAACAGGCCTCAAACCCAGAAGAGTTTTTAGAGCATACCAAGTTGGAAATGTTCCAAGATCAAGTGTTTTGTTTTACCCCTAAGGGCGAGCTAATTTCCCTGCCTCGCGGCAGTACGGTGGTTGATTTTGCTTATGCTGTTCACAGTATGATTGGTGATACCTGCGTTGGCGGTAAGGTTAATGGTCGCCCTGTGCCCCTCAGACACCAATTGGATAATGGCGATCAGGTTGAAATCACTCGCTCAAAACTGCGTAATCCATCGCCCAAGTGGGAAAGTTTTGTGGTTACAGGGCGCGCCCGTGCTGCCATCAAGCGCTTTATGAAAAAGCAGCAGCGTTCAGAATATATCCAATTGGGTCGATCCATTGTAGAGCGCGCTTTTAAAACCCAAGGGATTGATTTCTCGGTTGAGATTATTGAAAGCAATATTGATAAGTTCCAACAAGCCAGCATTGATGATGTGTTTGTTGATGTTGCTCGTGGTTATTTGTCAGAGGGTAAGGTGTTAACAACCTTATTCCCAGGTACCCGTTTTAAAGGGCTTGAAAAAGGCCGCCCAGAACCAGTTAGCGAGTGGAATGTTGAAGACGAAGAGGAGGATGACTTCGCGGTTCCAATTCGTGGTTTAACGCCGGGTATGGCTGTTCACCTGTCTGAATGTTGTCATCCATTGCCGGGGGATAGAATTGTTGGCATTGTAAATAAGGGCGAGGGTATTTTGGTTCACACCATGGATTGTGAAAGCCTGCTCGATGTGCCTGATGACCCTGATGCGTGGATGAACCTGACATGGCAAACCCGTGATGAAACCCAAGAGTTTTATGCTGCCCGACTGCATATCATTGTGTCAAATGAGGCGGGTGCCCTAGCCACCATTGCGCAAACGGTTGCTAACAATGGCGGTAATATTTCAAACTTGAAAATTCCAACCCGGGACCAGAAGTTTTTCACCTTTGTGATGGATGTTGAAGTGAAAAACGTTAGCCATGTTAAGGGTATTATTGCTGCCCTTAGGGCTTTACCCGTGATCAGTAGTGTTGAACGTAGTTAGATAAAAGAAGATACGTTTTTTCTTGCTTTTTAAGGCTATATAGCGTTCAACACTGCCATGGAATTTTAGTGACTAATCACCTCATAACCGATGCCATTACATAAGGAGACCGCAAGCGATGGATACCAATACCGTTTTAAATCATTTTCGCGATTCTGAAGCCCTTTTAGAAGGTCATTTTTTATTGTCATCTGGTTTGCATTCACGTGCGTATTTACAATGTGCACGGGTTTTGATGAACCCTGAGCGTGCGGCACTTTTGTGCGGCGAAGTTGCCCGCCGTGTGAAAGAAGAGTTAGGCCCTGTTGATCTGGTTGTGTCGCCTGCTATGGGCGGTGTGATTGTGGGTTATGAAATGGCTCGTCAATTGGGTGTTGATGGCATTTTTGCGGAACGTGTTGATGGCACCTTAACCCTGCGCCGTGGGTTTGATATACCAAAGGGCGCCAAGGTATTGATGGTGGAAGACATTGTAACCACAGGTCTTTCGTCGCGTGAATGTATTGATTGTATCCGTGAATGGGGTGGCGAGGTTGTCGGTGCCACCTGTTTAATTGATCGCTCAAACGGTAAGGCTGATGTTGGTGTGCCCTTAATCGCCTTAGCCAAGTTTGAGGTTGAAACATTTGATGCTGATAATGTGCCCGATGATTTGAAAGATATTCCTGCTATTAAGCCGGGTAGTAGAGGGTTAAAATAAGCCCAATAATAAAGATTTGAGACGACAGTATGTTTAAGCGCCGTAAAAAATTAACCTTCCTTGAAGGCGTTCGTGAATGGGTTTGGCCAAAAGCTGGTTGGGGCCGATGGAGTAATTATGTGCGCCTTCGTTTGGTGCGCATGCCAGGCACCACTTATAATATTGCGGCAGGCTTTGCTTGTGGCGCGGCCATTTCCTTTACCCCGTTTCTTGGGTTGCATTTTATCATTTCTGCAGCGTTGGCATGGATTATCCGTGCCAATATGATTTCTGCCGCCATTGGTACATTGGTGGGTAATCCATGGACATTCCCGCTTATTTGGACCGCAACGTATAATACGGGTGCCCCCATGATGGGTATTGATGCCATCAGTGTTGATTGGACAGCGGTCTTGTTAAACCCGTCTGAAAATTTAGAACCGGTGTTCATGCCATTGGTGGTTGGATCGGTGCCTTTGGGTATTGTGGTTTGGGTTATCTTCTATTTCTTGATCAAGAAATTAATTGATAAACAAAAGGCCAAGCGGTTAGAGCAAATATCTCACCGTGCAAAGCGTCGTCAGGAAAAAGCGGCTGCACAGAACCTACAGCAAGGCTAAAAAATTAAAGAGGTAAAACATGACATCCACTATCTTAAGGCTTGGTGTGAACATTGATCATGTAGCAACGGTTAGGAATGCCCGTGGTGAGCATTATCCTGATCCAGTGCGTGCAGCACATTTAGCAGCCAGCGCGGGGGCTGATGGTATTACCGCCCATTTAAGGGAGGATCGCCGCCATATCCGTGACAGTGATATCACTAGATTGATGGATGAAATTGATCTGCCGTTAAATCTAGAAATGGCTGCAACAGATGAAATGTTGGATATTGCCTTGCGCCATAAACCCCATGCTTGTTGTATTGTGCCTGAAAAACGTGAAGAACTAACCACTGAAGGTGGTCTTGATGTAGCCGGGCAAAAGGCAAGCTTAAAGCCTTTTGTTGATCAACTAAAGGCAGTTGGAATTCGGGTGAGTTTGTTCATTGATCCTGATCAAGCGCAGCTGGATGCCTCGTTTGAATTGGGTGTGCCGGTGGTGGAGTTGCACACAGGGCAATATTGCAAGGTTAGTGGTGATCAGCAGCGGGAAGAATTAGAACGTATTACAAAAGCCGCCCATTATGGCGCTGAAAAGGGCTTGGAAATTCACGCTGGTCACGGCCTTGACTTTGACAGCGTGGTTGATATTGCTGCCATCCCAGTGATGACCGAATTAAACATTGGGCATTTTTTAATCAGCGAGTCTATTTTTATCGGGCTTGAGGCGGCCATTTTGCGCATGCGCCTTAAAATGAATGAAGGCCGAAACGGTTGATCTTTTTTGATAGGTCACTAGGATAGTCTCATGATCATTGGCGTTGGCACAGATATTGTTGATATTAAGCGGTTCGAAAAATTAATCGAACGCCAACATAAGCGTTTTTTTGATCGTGTTTTCACACCTGACGAGCAAGCCCACTGCCAAAAGCGCGGGAATCCAGCCGCGGCCTTTGCAAAGCGCTTTGCCGCCAAAGAAGCCTTGGTTAAGGCCTTGGGAACAGGCATTGGGGAACATGCTAAATGGCAGGATATTGCCATTAGAAATGATCAAAAAGGCAAGCCCATCATTGAGTTGAAAGGCGATGCCGCCGCGACCTTAAAGTTATTATGTGAACAGCGGACTCGATCTAATGATGGTGCCTCATTGGGGCAAATTGACCTTAGTTTAAGTGATGATTATCCCATGGCTTTGGCCTTTGTTGTGATTTCGTGCTTTTAATGTGGGCCAACAAGGCTTATATGTTCATTAAGTGCTAATGATAAAAACAAATGGATTACTAATTGATGAGTGAAAATAAGGCCGAAATAGAAGCAACAGAAAAGCCTGTTGAACAAGAAGAAAGCCTAAAGGAAATGATTCTGACGGTGGTTTATGCCGTTTCAATTGTTTTAGGGCTGCGGATTTTCTTGTTTGAGCCTTTCAACATCCCATCAGAATCGATGGTGCCTAATTTGGTGGTTGGTGATTATTTGTTTGTCTCAAAATATCCTTATGGTTATTCAAAGCATTCAATCCCAATGAGCCCTGATCTGTTTGATGGTCGCATTGGTGAAAGCCCTGTTAAGCGCGGCGAAATCATTGTCTTCAAGTTACCCCGTGATAATGAAACCGACTATATTAAGCGCGTTCTTGGCCTGCCGGGCGACCAAGTTCAGTTAATCAATGGTCAGGTCTATATCAATGGTAGCGCGGTTGAACGCCAGCGCGTTGAAGACTTTGTTATTGCAGAAAGTGCCAACACAACCTGTGATTATGCCCATCTTTATCGCCGTACCCACGAGGATGGCATGTCCTATTGCCATTATCCACAATTCCGCGAAACGCTGGCCGATGGCACCAGCTATTATACCCTTGATCAAAATTTCAATGGTCCCTCTGATAATACTCGTGTTTATACGGTGCCTGAGGGGCATTATTTTGCCATGGGTGATAACCGCGATAATTCCCTAGATAGCCGCCGTCCTAAATCACAAGGCGTTGGTTTTATTCCAGCAGAAAATATTGTTGGTCGTGCGGAAATGTTGTTTTTTTCAACCAATGGCGACGCTCGCTGGTGGGAAATTTGGAATTGGTTTAGCGCTGCCCGTTTTGATCGTTTTTTCAATTCTTTGCGTCCGGATGAGCCAGAAGCATAATCTCTGATTAAAAGAATATGCTTGCTCACAATAGTTTGGGTTATTGATGTTGCCAGAAAAAGATATTGAGGCTGTTGAAGCTATTTTAAATCATCGCTTTGGGGATCGCGATTTGTTGATCACGGCTTTAACCCATCCCAGCATGGAAAACCTCCCGAACTACCAACGGTTAGAGTTTTTGGGCGATCGTATCCTCGGGCTTCTCATCGCTGAGTGGCTTTATGATACTTATCCCAGTGAGCGCGAAGGTGTCTTATCAAAAAAATTAACCGCGCTTGTACGTAAAGAAACCCTTAGCGATGTGTGTCTAGAAACGGGTTTGTCTGGCTATATTATTATGGACAAATCAGCCTCGTCGGTGGGTGGTAAGAACAACCCTGCAATTTTATCAGACGTGGTTGAGGCGGTATTAGCGGCGATGTATTTAGATGGTGCCATGGCACCCGCTAAAGATTTTATTCGCACCCATTGGTCAAAACGCATTGACCAAGTGGCAAAGAAAGACGCCAAAACGGCGCTGCAAGAATATGTCCAAGGGCGTGGGTATCAGCCGCCCATTTATGAAACTGTTGACCGTACTGGGCCAGATCATGCCCCCAGTTTTGTGATCGAAGCACGGGTTGAAGGGCTAAACAGTGCCACGGGCAAAGGCAGCGCAAAGAAAGAAGCGCAAACCAATGCCGCAGCAGCACTTTTGAAGAAATTACAAAATGAGATATAATCCTTTTAAAGGTAAAGAGAATGACAGAAGAAACACCAACCATTGATCAACAAAGATGCGGTTTCGTTGCCTTAATTGGTGCGCCAAACGCGGGTAAGTCAACCCTGCTTAATCAATTGGTCGGCATGAAATTGGCCATCGTTACCCACAAGGTGCAAACTACCCGCACCCGTATCACCGGGGCGATTATTGAAGGTGACAGCCAAATTATTTTTGTTGATACCCCCGGTATTTTTAAGCCAAAGCGCCGTTTAGACCGTGCCATGGTAAACACTGCATGGCGTGGGGCAGGGGACGCTGATCTTGTAGCCCTTCTAATTGATGCGGCTGAGGGCATCACTGAAGAAGTGGAAGCGATCATTGAATCAATGGTAGAAGCCAAGCAAAAGGCCTATTTGGTTCTTAACAAAATTGACGCGGTAAAACGTGAAAAGCTTTTAGAGTTAACCATGAAGCTAAACGAGGCGGGCATTTTTGAAGAAACCTTCATGATTTCTGCCTTAAAAGGCGATGGGGTTGCTGATTTAAGAAAAGTGTTGGCATCGCGCGTGCCGCTTGGGCCATGGCATTACCCAGAAGATCATTTAACCGATATTAGCTTGCGTGCCATTGCCGCAGAAATTACCCGCGAGAAAATTTACCTGCGCTTGCATCAAGAATTACCTTATGCGGCATCTGTTTTGACAGAACAATGGAAAGAACAAAAAGACGGTAGTGTTCGTATTGAGCAAACCATTTTTATCCAACGCGAAAGCCAAAAGCCCATTGTCATTGGTAAGGGCGGTCGCACCTTGAAAAAGCTGGGTGAATTAGCGCGCCATGAAATGGAAGATGTGTTTCAAATGCGCATCCATTTATTCTTGCATGTGAAGGTCAGTGAAAACTGGGCCGATAACCCATGGCATTATCAAGAAATGGGTATTGATTTTACCGAATAATTTCACCGTTGGGGGCATTGCTGTGGAATGGGTTGATGACGCCATCATTTTAGGGGGCAGACGGCATGGCGAACATGATGCCATCATTGATGTGCTAACCCAAGATTTTGGTCGTTATCGCGGTTTTTTACGGGCTGGTACAGGCAAGAAACTGCGCGGTATCATTCAAATGGGCAATCACATTCATGCCACATGGCGGTCACGGGTTGAAGAAAACCTTGGCACCATGTCGGTGGAGATTGTCACCGAACGAGCCAGCCTTTTATTTAGCGACCAACAGCGCCTAGCGGCCATGACCAACGCCACCAGTCTGGTCGCAGCAATGTTGCCAGAACGTGAAGCGGCCCCGCAAATTTTCAATGCCCTTACGACCTTTTTGGACATCTTGATTGATGATGCTCTCACCCCGTCAGAGTGGGGGCAGGTATTGATTAAATTTGAAATGGGGCTTTTACAAAACCTAGGCTATGGCTTGGACTTATCCTGTTGTGCCTCAACTGGGCAGGTGGATGATTTGGTTTATGTGTCACCCAAATCTGGCCGCGCAGTGAGTGGTGATGCAGGCTTACCTTTCCATGATAAACTTTTAACCCTACCCAGCTTTCTTGTTGGAGAAGCAGAACCGAATGAAACGGATATTTATGATGCGCTGGTTTTAACGGGCTATTTTTTGCAGCGACACATTTTATCTATCACAGGCGGAAACCTACCTGAGTCGCGTTATCGCCTTACCCAAAGCTTTAAAGCAGAGCCAGGCGAATAGAGCAAACGCTGCTTTTTCGCTAGTTGCACATAATAATGATAATAATTCGCAAAAACTTCTTGCGAGGGCTTTATTGAGAGTGTATATAATAATCATTCTCAATAAGGAAAAGTGATTATGTATATTTGCATCTGTAATGCTTTAACTGATCGTGATGTTAAATCCGCCATTCAAACGGGCGCATCATCGGTTCCTAAGGTATATTCAGCAAATCAATGCAAGCCACAATGTGGTAAATGCGGTTGCTCTATTCGCAATTTACTGCGTGAGATGAAAACGTCACCTCAACCGGCTTAATTTTTCCTTGTGATAACAATGTCTTGTCCCTTTCTTTTTGACAGAGTCAGGGAGGGGTTCTATATTGTCTATTAGATAAACTTCTAATGGGGAGCCCACTATGAAAGGCAATAAAGACGTTATCCGTCATCTGAATAAAATTCTCTACAATGAACTTACTGCTATTAATCAATATTTTTTGCACGGCAAAATGTTGCAAGACTGGGGTATGGTTGAGTTGGGTGCTAAGGAAGTTGAAGAATCAATCGATGAGATGAAAAATGCTGATGAATTGGGTGAGCGTATTTTCTTCCTTGAGGGC
>CAKZLM010000073.1 GCA_937126915.1 uncultured Alphaproteobacteria bacterium | reverse complement strand
GCGACGTCCTCGTCGGTGAGGTTGCGGACGACCGGGGCGTCCTGCTCGGGAGGGCGACGCGGCTCGGGTGCGTCGTCCTGCTGGGCCCGAGACGCCGGTGCGCGCTCCACGGGCTGACCAAAGAGATCGCGGTCGACCTTCGGCGCGGAGCTCGGCGGGGGCGTCGGTGGCGGCGGCCTTTGGTATGATGGCGCTTGGCACGGACACAGGTGGTTCGGTGCGGGGGCCTTCTTCTGCTAATGGGATTGTTGGTCTGAAAACCACTCATGGCTTACTTAGCCGTGATGGGGTTATTCCTTTGGCTTTGTCGTTTGACACGGTTGGCCCGATGGCACGCAGTGTTTATGATGTGGCAACGGCGCTTGGGGTCATGACAGGGGTTGACGAGGCCGATGCCTCGACCCAAAAAAGCGTTGGCAAGTTTCATAACGATTATACCCAGTTTTTAGATGCCGATGCCTTAAAGGGCGCCAAAATTGGCGTGGCCCGTGTTTTTATGGGTTATGATGGCGAGGTTGATTGGGTCTTTGAAGCCGCCTTGCAGTCTATGCGTGATGCGGGCGCTGAGGTGGTTGATGTCGAAATCCCCAGCTGGGTGATGGATGTGCGGGGCCGTTTGTACCGCGCCATTCGATACCGCGAGTTTAAAGCCCAAATTGCAGACTATTTAGCCACCATAGGGCCAGATTATCCAAAGTCATTGGATGATATTGTGGCGCGCTCAATGAAGCTGCCTTCGCGGTTGGAAAATGGCATAAGCCCAAACCCATCGCGCTGGCGTTTGATGTTAAGCGAGCAGAAAGGCGGTAAATTGGGTGATGGGGAATATAAAGCTGTTCACGAACATGGCCTTAAGCTGATTAGAGCCGTATTAGAAGGTATTATGCAGGACAATGGCCTAGATGCCATCGTTTATCCAACCAGCACGACGCGGCCTTCAAAAATAGACCCTGATCCAAGCCCAAGCTCTGGCCCTGGTGGCGGGGTTTCGCCTGTGTCATTGGCAAATCTATCTGGTTTTCCTGATATGATTGTGCCAGCGGGTTTCACAGGGATGGGCTTGCCTGTGTCTATTTCTTTTCTAGGCACCGCCTTTAGTGAGCCACGCTTGCTGGGCTTGGGGTATGCCTTTGAGCAACAAACCAAGGCGATCAGGTTACCCGTTCACACACCGCCACTAGATGGTGAAACCATCTCGAAATAGGTGCAGAGGAAGCCATAAAGGTAAGGCCACCTAAAGTGAGGTGGCTTTTTTTGTGAAATTATACCGCTTTTAGGGCACAAATTTTATTGCCAGATGGGTCAAGCAAATAAGCCAGATAAAGACTGCGTTTGCCATTGCTGCGAACACCGGGCGGGTCTTCCACTGCGGTGCCGCCATTTTCAAGGCCCACTTTATGCCAATTGTCGATGGCATCAGTGGTTTCAGCCGCAAAACCGATGGTGCCGCCATTTGCGCCGCATGCTGCCTTCCCATTAATAGGTTTTGTGAGCGCAAAGACGCCGGTTTTGGTCATATAAAAGCAACGACCTTTTTCATCCATCACGCCTTCTGGATGGCCTAACTCGGCCAAAATGGCATCATAAAATTTCTTTGATTTTTCCATGTCGTCAGCACCGACCATGATATGACTAAACATATTTTCCTCCCTATGAAATGTAGATGATTGATCTTTAACATAGGTATTGCCATGCAATAAAGAAAGAGGGAGTTGCAGGCTTTTGTTTATATTTTCACAAACATAAGAAAGTTTGTTATGGTTTTGCCTTGTTGGATAGAAAAAGGGGTGGGTTCATGAAAAAGCAAATTATTTTAAGCTTGATCATGTTGTGTGGTTTTTCAGGGGTGTTAAAGGCGCATGAAGGACTGGAAATTGATGTTGAATGGACCGAGGCAGCAAATGCCAATGGTCTTGGTCAAGCCACAGGTATTGCTGTTGATAGTCATAATCATGTGTTTGTTTTTCACCGGGCTAATCGAACATGGGGCGAGACCATGCCGACCAACCCTATTGATCAAAACACCGTTGTGATGTTGGATGCAAGCACGGGTAAGCCACTGGCAGAATGGGGAGCAAATCGCTTCATCATGCCGCATGGCTTGTCGGTGGATGGCAGTGATAATGTTTGGCTAACTGATGTGGGCGGTCATACGGTGCAAAAGTTTTCTCATGATGGGCAGCATCTTTTAACATTGGGGGTTGAAGGCCATGCGGGTAACGATAGTGAGCATTTTAACTTGCCTGCTGATGTTGATTTTTCGGCTTCAGGCGAGATTTATATTGCTGATGGCTATGCCAATACTCGGGTGATAAAGTTTACCGCAAAAGGTGATTATATCGCTGAATGGGGCAACCCCGGCGATGAAGCAGGTCAGTTTAATTTACCCCATGGTATTGCCGTTTCAGACGATGGCAAAGTGTATGTGGCTGATAGGGCTAATTCCCGTTTGCAAATTTTCACTGAAACAGGCGAGTTTTTGTCGCTGGTTGATCGTGCCCTTGTGAGGCGTCCTTATGGTGTGGCCTTGGGGCCTGAAGGCACGGTTTGGGTCATTGATGGGGGCGACCAGCCGAATAGAACTCGCGCCATGGTCATGGGTTTGTCTTCTGACTTAAAGCCACTTGGGGTTTTTGACACCAATTATGATGCAGTTGGGCGCCCATTAGGGCATGATATTGCCGTTAGCCCTTCCGGCGAAATTTACGTGGTTGATGCTTGGGCCAATAGAGTTTTGAAACTGAAACAAAAGTAACCTGCTGAACGGCATCTTTAAGTATGTGTTATGTTCTGTTCACTCGATTTGATGAGTGATTAGCTTATTGTCATGATGATTGGTCTTGGTGTTTAGGAGGGGTGCTTGTTTGACTTTATCTCATAATATTTTCAATTACTTGACCCTAGTTATTGATTTTTCATGGATTGAGGTCGCCTTGTCTATATAAAAAAGGAAATATGTCATGAAGAATGTAGTTCTTAGCCTAATGTCTTTGTGGTTTGGTTTGTCTTCTTCATATGCTTTTGGCCTCGATGAGGCGCTTGAGTTAGAAGTGCGCGCCGCGGAATGTGCCTTTGCAGGATCAATGGCAGTGCGGGATTTTAAGGCCTTTTCAGCCTTGGTCGATGAGGAGGCCATTTTCATTTCTGGTAATGAACAGCAGGCCAAAGGAAAGGCCGCTGTTTTAGAGCGCTGGCAACCATTGTTCGATGCAGCAGATGCCCCCTTTTCATGGTGGCCTGAAACCGTTGCAGTTCTTGGTTCTGGAACATTGGCCCTTAGTGCAGGCCCTGTCGTCAATCCGCAAGGGGAAGTGGTGAATTGGTATCAATCAATTTGGCGTAAAAATGTTATGGGTACTTGGCAGGTGATTTTTGATCGCGGTCACCCAGTACCACAAAACGCTAAAAACAAGCCTGTGGTCAATCGTTGTCAATCATAATAATCTTAAGTCATAAAACGATGCTACCCTGCGTCAATCTGCATATTGATTGACATAAAGTTAGGCGCTATCTTGTTGACAAGAATGATGGTTACCCAAATTTTAAAGCGAGGCTTAGAATGCACGAAAATTCCCATTTACTGGTTCAATTGTTGGTGATTTTTGGGGCAGCTGTGGTGATGGTGCCGGTCTCTAAAATGTTGGGCTTAGGGTCCATCATTGGCTATTTGGCAGGTGGATTGATCATC
>CAKZLM010000072.1 GCA_937126915.1 uncultured Alphaproteobacteria bacterium | reverse complement strand
TAAGGTGTTGGCGTGGGCAAAATTAAACCCTAAACGCGCTTTTATCTGATCAGTGAAAAAGGTAAAACCACCTGAAACTAAGGCCGTGAAAACGCCTTTCTTGCTTAGGGCTTTGATCAAGATATCAGCCTCAGGCGAGGGGGTGATGCGGTCTTGGTAAATGGTTTGAAGGTCTTGCTTTTGAATGCCATCCAACAATTTAACGCGGGCTTCTAGGGCTTGGTTAAAATCAAGCTCGCCCTCCATCGCCGCTTCGGTAATGGCTGCAACCTTTTCTTTCAAGCCTTTAACCGCGGCTATTTCATCAATGCATTCTTGCTCAATGATGGTGCTGTCCATATCAGCAATGAGTAATTTGGGGTGGCGATGCTCTTCGTCCATAATATGACAATCAATTTGCTGGCCAGAACAATAGGCCTTCATTTCCGATACTGTTTTGCTTGATGGTGCCTGTTGAAGGCTCATCTCTGCTGCCTCGCCATCACTTAACCAACGCCATGCATGATCAAGCGGAATATCCCTAGATAGGATGTTGGTACACTTTTTTAGGTCAGATTCTGAGATTTTTGTCACTAGCGGGTTGACGATCAGACATACAACGTGGTTCATATCACTAAAGGACCTTTTTATGACGTTAAAAGCAATAACTTTGGCAGGGCCAACAGCGGTTGGCAAAACTGACCTTTCGATGACTTTAGCAAAGTCTCTTAAAGGCGTCATCATTAATGCGGATAGCATGCAAATTTATGATGTCCTTCGAGTTGTTTCTGCCCGTCCATCAGGGCAGGAAATGGGAACCATTCCGCACCGCCTATTTGGCGATATTGACCCAGCAAAGGCCTACTCTGTGGCTGATTGGCAGGCGGCAGCCATGGACCATGCCGAAGAAGCATGGGAAAACGGCATGACGCCCTTATTTACGGGTGGGACAGGAATGTATTTCACCAGCCTGCTTGATGGCATGAGCTCGATCCCTGAAATTGACCCTGATATTCGCCAAAATGTGCGGGCGCGGGCAGAGGAGGAGGGTAGTGAGGTGCTTCATGCTGAACTTGAAAAGCTAGACCGAGAAATATTTGAGCGCCTGTCCCCCGGTGACAGTCAACGCGTTTCAAGGGCTCTTGAGGTGGTGTTGTCAACTGGAAAGCCCCTTAGCCAATGGCAAAAAGAAAATATTCCAGGCCCTTTAAAAGGGGTGGATATCGCTGGGCGGGTTTTGAAAATTGTCTTGTCACGGCCCAGAGAACAGCTTTATGAACGCATTAATCAGCGATTTGCAGAAATGTTTGAAAGCGGTGCTGTGGATGAAGTGAAAGCTTTGCTAGATCGAGGCTTGGATAAAAACTTACCAGCTATGAAGGCGCTTGGCGTGCCATCCATCGTGGCATACCTACAGGGTGATATGGAAAAGTCAGATGCCATCGTGGATGCTCAGCAGCAAACGCGACGCTTTGCCAAACGGCAAATGACATGGTTTCGACAACAGTTTAGCGATTGGCATGTGCTGGATTTAACCTCAGCCACGGTTGAGCAAGAGTTAGCAGCTCTCATTAATGACTTCAAAGGCCTTTAAGGACAACACATCATGAAAATTTTAAAAGATCAGGATTTATCGACCGACTTTATCAAAGACAAAAAGGTTTTGATTGTGGGCTTGGGTAATCAAGGCTTGGCACAGGCTTTAAACCTAAAAGACAGTGGTGTGAAAGAGGTGGCTGCTGGTGTGCGAGAAAGTAGCACTAAAGGTGATATAGCTAAACAGAATGACTTGCTTGTTAAAGGGCTAAAAGAAGGCGCTGAATGGGCTGACCTGATTATGATGCTGGCCCCTGATGAGGTTCATGGTAATATTTATGATGAGCATTTGAAAGATGCCATGCGCCCCAACACCGCCCTTGGTTTTTCACATGGATTTTCGGTCCGTTTTAGTTTGGTTCGACCCCGAAACGACATTGATGTCGTCCTAATGGCGCCAAAGGGGCCGGGGCATACCCTACGCAGCCTTTATAAAGAAGGTTTAGGCATGCCATGCCTTTATGGGGTTGAGCAAAACGCCAGCGGTCAGGCAGAGGAGTTGGCGCTTTCTTATGCTGCTGCTTTGGGGGCGGGTAAGGCCGGGGTGTTGCCGTCCAGCTTTGCCGAAGAATGTGAAACTGACCTGTTCTCTGAGCAAGCTATTTTGTGTGGTGGTATGCCTGCGCTTATCAAAGCAGGATATGAAACTCTTGTAGAAGCGGGTTATGCACCAGAAGTGGCCTATATTGAATGCTTACATGAGGTGAAGCAAATTGCCGATTTGTTGTGGCAGGGCGGCTTAGATTACATGAATAATAAAATCTCCAATACCGCAGAATTTGGTGGGTATGTGGCAGGTGACACCATCGTCGATGCGCATGTACGTTCGAACATGAAGAAAATTCTGGCTAATGTGCAATCAGGGGCCTTTAGTAAAGAGTTTTTAGCCGACAGCAAGGCTGGGCAAGCGTTTCTTCTAAAACGACGCGGCGCAGATGCGCAGCACGCCATCGAACCCGCAGGCGAAACCGTGCGTGGCCTTATGCCTTGGTTGAAGGGTTAAGGGGCAGAAGGATGGAAAGCAGTATAAAAGTGACAGTAAAATCACAAAAATGAGGTTTTCATGCCCCATGCACGCCATATTTTTTGATTATTTCTAAATCTAATGATTGTTCCAGCTTGCAAGATATTCTTTTAAGGGGTAACTGTTAAGGTGAATATTAATTTGATCGCTTTCTTATGGGGAAGCACGCTGGGTGAATATATTACTCGACCATTTGGGTCGCATAGGATTTAGGGTAAAAAAGAATGTTATCAAAACTCTTAGGGTTGTTCTCGTCTGACATGGCAATTGACTTAGGCACGGCAAACACATTGGTTTATGTGAAAGGCCGTGGCATTGTTTTGAATGCGCCGTCTGTGGGGGCTCGCAAAATGGTTGGTGGACGTCCACAGGTTTTGGCCGTTGGGGACGAACCTAAGCTGATGTTGGGACGTACGCCCGGTGATATTGAAGCCATTCGCCCATTGCGCGATGGTGTTATTGCTGACTTTGATGTGGCCCAAGAAATGATTAAATATTTCATTCAAAAGGTTCACAATCGCTCATTCGCCAGCCCGAAAGTGGTAATTTGTGTACCATCTGGTTCTACCCCGGTTGAACGCCGCGCTATTGGTGATGCCGCTGATTGGGCAGGCGC
>CAKZLM010000071.1 GCA_937126915.1 uncultured Alphaproteobacteria bacterium | reverse complement strand
AAAATCAAAGCCCAAATCTAATTGATAGAGGTCTGCATTTCTAAATTGACTTAATGTTCCTTCAATCAAAATATTATTCTCTTGCTGAGAGGCCTTATTTGAGGTGAAGTAGTATTTTGCTTGACCATCATACCTTAAATTAAAGGAATCTTGAATATTATTAGAAAGACCGACTTCTGCCGAAAATCTATTATAAAACTGCTCTAAATCAGGATTATCGACTTCTTGTGTTGTTATCTTAGGCACATTATAAAAACCGTAGTAGTTGAAGTTATGTCTATCAAAAGAAAGTCGAGTGTCTAGTGTTTTAGATTTCCAAAATCTTTTCCCAAACACTTCTATATGACTCCTATCCATACCACTTCCTTCAATGTCATTAAAATCAGGCGCTTTTACCAAGCGGGTTTCTTCACAGCTTTGTTCAGGGGTTAGCAGGGATAACATAATTTCAAGGCGATAAATCACCAAGCCAGCACCGCCGATGCCAACCAAAAACGCAATGGCGGCAATGGCATATAAAAACCATTTAGCAAGGTTGCTTTGTGCGGGTTGCTCAGACATATCCAAAATCCATCCCTTATGTTTTGCTTGTTAAAAGTGCCATCGCTTAGGCTTGCTTATACCTCAAATTTGGGGGCTTTCAATACATTATAAAGTTTTCAACCGCGAAAGTGCGCGGCCCATAATGATATCATCCATATAAGTGCCATCGTCATATTTAAAGGCGGCTTTGCGCCGCCCTTCGATGTCAAACCCATATCGTTGATAAAGCTTAATTGCGCCTACATTATTGGCATGAACATGCAGTTCAATTTTTTCTAAACTAGGGACCGTTTCAGCCCAACGAATAAGCTCTTCCAACATTAGTGAGCCTAAGCCCGACCCGCGCCATGAACTGTGAACAGCAATGCCAAATTCAATAATGTGACGGGTGCGTTTACGGCGAAACACCTGTGTGGTGATCAGGCCAATGATGTCGCCCTTATCATCTTCAGCCAAGATATAAACTTGGTCTTCGGTTTTTAAAACCCGCTTAAGATGAGATCGTTCTTGCCACGAACTGCGATGATATTCTTCTGGTTGTGCAATTAAATAGCGGCTGGTAGCGGCAGCGTGTTTCCTAAAGTCAACCACCGCCCACGCATCACGGGGCAGGGCCGTGCGCAAGACCAGCTCTTGTCCACCTGCTAATTTGACCTTTTGTGCATCAATTTCCGCCATAGTTTTTTCAGAATAGCTTAAATAAATCAGCTGTCTAGCATAATTACACAAATCTGTTTTTGGTTTTGGTGCGTATGATCAGTTGAAAAAACAAATGGCTGTGGTTAACCTAACCCACGATCAGCTATGAAAGAATAAATAAGGGGGAATTTATGGCTTTAGAACCAGAAGTGCGTGATCAGTTTTTAGAGACCGTTCGTCGCTTTGTGAATGAGCGTTTGATACCCGCCGAACCCATTGTCAATGAAACTGATTCCATCCCAGAAGACATCGCCCAAGAGATGAAAGACATGGGGCTGTTTGGCTTAACCATTTCACCTGATTATGGTGGCCTTGGTGTTAACATGGAAGAAGAAGTTTTGTTGGCGATGGAGCTGGGCCGTGCAGCCCCCGCTTTTCGCTCGTTGTTTGGCACCAATTTGGGTATTGGTTCACAAGGCATTGCCATTGATGGCAGTGAAAACCAAAAACAAAAATACTTGCCTCGCCTTGCCACTGGTGATTTGGTTGGATCATTTGCCCTAACCGAACCCGACGCAGGATCAGACGCGGGCAGTGTGCGCACCACGGCGGTTAAGGATGGTGATCATTATGTGATTAACGGCACCAAGCGTTATATCACCAATGCCCCGCACGCTGGTTTGTTTACGGTCAT
>CAKZLM010000070.1 GCA_937126915.1 uncultured Alphaproteobacteria bacterium | reverse complement strand
TCAAAGGCTTCTTTGGTGCCCCCGACCATAAAGGTCAATGTGCCAGCCTCGGCGCCGCCAACACCGCCTGATACAGGCGCATCAACCATATCAAAGCCAGCAGCCTTTGCCGCGGCGTTTACTTCCCGTGCCGTTGCCACATCAATGGTCGAACAATCAATCATCAAGGTGCCAGAAGCCGCGTTTGAAAACACGCCGCCTTCATCCATGTAAACCGATTTTACATGGGCACCAGCAGGAACCATACTGATAACGGCATCAACATTTTGCGCTGCTTCACCTGCACTATTCGCCAAAGTGGCTCCAGCCTCTTGTGCAGAGGTCATCGCTGCATCTGACAAATCAAAAACTTTCAGGTTATGCCCTGCTTTAAGCAAGTTTTTCGCCATTGGCAGGCCCATATTACCCAAGCCAACAAAACCAATATTTGCCATCAATTCTCTCCCCATACTTCCCACAGTTTTTAGTTTAAATCTAAAGTGATATTAGTTTAAATCTAGCGGCCCACTTTCAGGTGTTTGAAAATGCGCCTCAACCATTTCATCGCTAATTTCTTTATATTTCTCAGGCACCCAGAAAGGCTTCATGTCTTTTTCAAGAAGAATGGCGCGCACGCCTTCATAAAAGTCTTCGCCTTTCATAATTTCATTCACGATGCAATATTCCATCTTCATCACATCGTTAAATTCCATTGTGGCACCACGCTTCATTTGCTGAAACGTAACCATCATTGATGTTGGAGACATACGCTTTAGCACCTTCAATTGATCCAGCGCCCATTCTCCACCATTGGCCCGCAAGCGATCAAAAATATCGCGTAAATTTTCAGCATCAAAATATTGATCAATTTTATCACGGTTAACAGCAACGACGCCTTCACCAGCATCTTCATTAAATTTAGCCAGCAAAATAGAAACACGGTCTTTATCAAGCGTGGTTTGCGTTTCCATTTCATCTAAAAGATCAGAAATTTTTTCAACCGGCACATAGCTGTTGCACACACCAAAGGCACGACAATCAGCGGCCTTCAAGCGATCGCCTTTCAGTGCCAAATACATACCAGCACTACCCGGTAATCGCGGCATAAAATAACCACCGCCAACATCAGGGATTAAACCAAGGCCCGTTTCTGGCATGGCAAAAAGTGTGTTCTCAGTAGCCACACGATGCGAGCCATGAACCGACACACCAACACCACCGCCCATGACAATGCCATTTAAAATAGCGATATAGGGTTTTGAATAATGAAAAATTGTCGCGTTTAAAAGATATTCATCATGGAAAAAGTCGCGCCATTCGGCCTCACCCTGGCAGCCATTTTCTTTCCATGCCTGGCCCGACTTATAAATACTAACGACATCGCCGCCCGCACAAAATGCACGATCACCACTTCCCATAACAACAACAGCGTGGATATCATCGTCGCTTTCCCATTCTATCAGCTTTTGGCGCATCTCACGCACCATACCTGTATTTAAGGCATTTAATGCTTTAGGGCGGTTAAGGGTAATGAGCCCTAAATGGCCGCGACGATTGAACAATATATCACTCATAATTCGGTCTCTCTTAGCGTCTTTCAACTGCACATAAATCGGTTTATTTGGCCAAAACAGAACGTGAAATAATCACACGCATAATTTCATTGGTGCCTTCTAAAATTTGATGAACCCTTAAATCACGCAAAATGCGTTCAATCGGATAATCCATAAGATAACCATACCCACCATGCAATTGCAGTGCATCATTACAAACATCAAAACAGTGATCTGTCACGAATTTTTTCGCCATGGCTGCACTGACCGTTGCATCAGGCGCTTTCTGACTAACCTTTTGGGCCGCACTATAAAGCATCAAACGCGCTGCTTCTAGGTCCGTAGCCATATCAGCTAGTTTAAATTGGGTTGCCTGAAAATCAGCAATGGCTTTGCCAAACTGGCGGCGCTCTTTGACATACTCAACCGCTGTTTCATAAGCAAACTGGGCACCACCTAAAGAACAAGCGGCAATATTTAAACGCCCACCATCAAGGCCTTTCATGGCAATTTTAAAACCTTCACCCTCTGCCCCAACAAGGTTTGAGACAGGCACGCGGCAATCATCAAAATTAACCTGCGCTGTAGGCTGGCTATGCCAGCCTAATTTCTTTTCTTGGGCACCAAAACTTAAACCCGGCGTGTCTTTTTCAACAACAATGCATGAGATGCCCTTGGCCCCCTCTTCACCAGTGCGCACCATACAAACATAAATATCAGAGCCATCTTCGCCAGCACCAGAGATAAACGCCTTAGCACCATTTAAAACATAGTGATCACCATCACGCACAGCTTTGGTTCGTAAGGAAGCGGCATCAGAGCCCGCGCCAGGTTCGGTTAGGCAATAGCTGGCAATTTTATTCATGGAACTAAGTGCTGGCACAAATTTTTGGCGCAAGTCTTCAGAACCAAACTGGTCAACCATCCAAGTCGCCATGTTATGAATAGAGATAAAAGCTGCCGTTGATGGACAACCCATGGATAGCTGTTCAAGGATCAAAGCGGTTTCTAGGCGGCTTAATTCACAGCCTCCCACATCAGCCTTACAATACATACCACCAAAACCAAGTTCAGCGGCCTGTTTCATCATGTCTTTGGGGAAGGTTTTTTCCTGATCCCACTTTTCAGCATGGGGCATAATTTCATTACGCGCAAAATCTCCTGCCATGGTTTGAATGGCTTTTTGCTCTTCCGTAAACTGAAAATCCATAGAACTCTCTCTGTCTTGTTTCAACTATTACACTTAGTTTTTGGCCTAAAGTTTGATCGTTGATGACAAAATGTAGCCTTTATGTCCAGAAAAAACCACATTTTGCCGTCAAAGAGATAGGGTAACCATACGTGGTTTCTATGCCCATAAAGATTAAGCCATTGCTTTTTAAAGAAATACTGGCATAATTATGTTTCAAAACATTCTCAGGGAGCAACCGAAAATGAACCCCAAAAAAACCTTATTTTTAACGACAGCTATGGCTGGAATGATGCTTGTTGGCACCCACTCAGCCTCAGCGGCAGATTTTGATGGGCTTTATGCTGGCCTTTCATTTGGTTACGAAGACATTGACTTTAAACTGGACACCAACAATCCGGGCAATAGCACAGCAAAAGGCAAAGGCTATTACGGCCTGAAGGCTGGATACCGTCTACAAGCGGTTGATTTGGTTGTCGTTGGTTTAGAAGCAAACATCGGCTTTCATTCCGCCAAAAACCCTTTAACTAGTGATACGGGTGATGCTATTCAAAACTTCACCCAAAAAGCCAGTGGCCCTATTTCTTTCAATGCGTTGGCTGGCTTTTTAATCACCGATGATACGTTATTGTTCGGCACCGCAGGATACAGCCGCGTTAAAACGGCCCTGCTTGATGATGCTGGTATTGAACAATTAATTTCAAAAAATGAAGGTGGTTATGAGCTTGGCGTTGGTGTTGAGCATAAAATTTTTGGCGGCTTAGGGCTTAGCTTAACAGGAACCTACTTTGATGCCGGCGGTCACAGTGCCTTTGGCGACACCTCTATCGTTCCCGGGCTTAAAACATCTGGCATGCGTATTCTATTTGGTGCTGTTTTAAACTTCTAAACACACCATTCCAGACAAATTAAAAGGGACCTTGCCACATGACAAAGTCCCTTTTTTTATTGTTATTATTGGTTGTTCTTAAACTAGACGGGCATACTTTTTATCTTCAAATTGTGCAAACGCAGGCACACCATTACCAAGATCAAAGAGCTTTGAACGTTTAACAGGCCAAACTGAAATACGGCCGGGCGCCAACATCGCTTGATTTTCAACGTTTACAACTTCAGTAAAGCCAACAATTTGTGGGGTTTCACCATCTTCTGACATAAAAGGTAAGCCATAATTGCGAATTTCCATGTATTCGCCACCGGGTTTAATACCCAACCAGCCAACAAGGCCACCACATTTATAGTCGATCATGGTATTGATATTATGAGAGACAACAGCACGATCACGACCTGTGAACAAGCCTAAAAAGTTAAGACCACGCATATTTTGACCGTAAATGCGCTTAAGGCGACCACCAAATTGGGTCACAGGCATATAGTCATCAACCCAGCGCTCCAGAACAAACATATTGTGACCAATTGTGCTTAGGTCCATTTTGTCTAGATGCTTGATCGATGGAAGCCCATCTTCAAATGGCAACATTTTCCATTGTAAAAGAAAATCGTAAAAATAAGTCTCTTTCATATTGGCACCCCGATTATATACTTTCGGTTTAGTGCCTGAATTTAGATTAGCAGATTGTTCGAGTCTTTTTTGTTATGCTTTCTTATAGCTTAGTCAGCTCTTTTAAAAAAATCGCATTCAACGCAACTTTATATAAAATTTTAACAAGCTTGTTTTATACATAAATAACAGTAACTTACAAAAAAGGCCTCGATAGTAATCGCGGCCTTTCAAGATGATTAAATTGGGCATTAATTAATTTAGAATCGGAATATTAAATTGAGCGCCCTCACGTTGGCCTTTTGGCCAGCGACTGGTGATGGTCTTAGTTTTGGTGTAAAAACGCACACCTTCCATGCCATGTTCGTTAATATCACCAAACGCACTCTTTTTCCAACCACCGAATGTGTGGAATGACAAAGGCACAGGAATTGGCACATTGATGCCAACCATGCCAACCTCAACCCGGCTAGCATATTCTCGGGCAGTATCGCCATCACGGGTGAAAATCGCGGTACCATTGCCATAAGGATGATCAGTGGCTAGGGCCAATGCCTCATCAAACGTATCCACACGAACAATTTGCAGAACAGGGCCAAAAATTTCTTCTTGGTATGACTTCATGTCAGCTGTCACATTATCCAGCAATGTGCCACCTAGGAAAAAGCCATCTTCATACCCTGCTTGGGTTTGTTTAAAGGTGCGACCATCAACAACAACCTTGGCACCTTCTTTTTCAGCCAAATCAAGATAGCCCTTTACTTTTTCAAGGTGCTCTTTGGTAACCAAAGGCCCTAATTCAGCACTGTCATCATGGCTGTGACCAATTTTTAGGCCAGCAACCTTATCTTTCAAAGCGTCTACTAATGCGTCACCGGTGCCACCAACAGCCACAGCAACTGGCAAGGCCATGCAACGCTCACCCGCTGACCCATAAGCCGCACCAATGAAGCTATCAACCACCATATCAAGATCAGCGTCAGGCATCACAATACCATGGTTTTTAGCACCACCCATCGCCTGACAACGCTTGCCATGGGCCGTCGCGGTTGCATAAACATAAGATGCAATAGCCGTTGACCCAACAAATGAAACAGCTTTCACATGTGGATCCGTGCATACCGTATCAACAGCAATTTTGTCACCATTGATCACGTTAAACACACCATCAGGAAGGCCTGCTTCTTTCCAGCATTCCGCCAACAACAATGGTACACTTGGGTCTTTTTCACTTGGCTTTAAGACGAATGTGTTACCACAAGCAATAGCAACACATGACATCCATAATGGGATCATGGCTGGGAAGTTAAACGGTGTAATGCCTGCTACAACACCTAAGGGCTTACGCATTGAATAAACATCAATACCTGTTGCAACATTATCAGAATATTCGCCTTTGATTAAATGAGGGATACCCGCGGCAAATTCAGCCACCTCAAGACCACGTTGAACGTCTCCCTGGGCATCGGCAAAGACCTTACCGTGTTCCGATGCTAACAGTTTTGCCAATTCATCTTTGCGGCGGTAAAGCACCTGCACCAAGTTTTGCAAAATGCGGCCACGCTTAACCACAGACGTTGCCGACCAACCAGCAAAGGCCGCTTGTGCAGCTGCAATGGCACCTTCAACTTCTTCTTTAGAAGCAAGCGCTACCTTTGCCTGAACCTCACCCTTTGACGGGTTATAGATATCACCAAAGTTGCCAGATGTGCCTTCGACTGTTTGTCCATTTATATAATGTCCACGGGTAATCATCATATTTTCCCTTTTTTGAAATGAATTTCTTTGTCCGTTTTATAGCGGCACACCACCTTCAAAAACAAGTTATTTCCCAAACTTTAAATGTCTTTTCAGGGATCTTGAACATAAATATCAAGCATTTGATTAAAGGCAGAATATTATTATCTATGGTCAAGCATTTTCAAGAATGGTAAGCTTTATTATCCGTTAAGTGAAAGATCGAACATGCCCTTTGGCTTAGACATCGCTAGTCCTGAATTTTGGTTAAGCCTTTTTACCTTAACCACCCTAGAAATTGTTTTGGGGCTGGACAATGTTATCTTCATATCCATCATTGCTAATCGCCTTCCCGCGGAAGATCGTGAAAAAGCCCGCAAAATTGGCTTGCTTGGGGCTCTTCTCACCCGCATTGCCTTGTTGTTCTCCATTGCATGGGTGATTAGTTTGACCAGCCCTTTATTCACAGCCTTTGGGCAATCCTTTTCATGGCGTGACATCATTCTTATAGCTGGCGGATTGTTTCTTTTGCAAAAAGGCACACTAGAGATTCATGAGGCCGTCGAAGGTGATCATGATGAAGCTGACAAACCCCTTATCAAACGACCCTTAATATATGTTATTGGGCAAATCATGATTTTGGACATTGTCTTTTCACTGGATAGTGTAATCACTGCCGTTGGTATGGTCAGCAATATCAGCGTTATGATCATCGCTATGGTTATTGCCATCGGTGTTATGCTTTGGGCCGCTGAACCATTAGCAGCTTTTATTGAAAAACACCCAACCGTTAAAATGCTTGCCTTAAGCTTTTTATTATTAGTGGGGGTTGTCTTAGTGGCAGACGGCCTACATTTCCACGTTCCCCGTGGTTATTTATATTTTGCCATCGCCTTTTCAATTGGCGTTGAAATTCTCAACCAATTGGCCCACAAAAGGCGCAAACAGAAAGAAGCACAAAAATAACTTACTTTTGTGTTTTATCTATTTGATCAAACTTCAACTTTTTCACCGCCATCATAAGCTTATTCTTCAAGTCCTCTGGCATATTTTTGTGGCCAGCAAGATAGCTTGTCATTTTATAGTCAATGTCATCTGCAACCCTAAACGGCCACACGCCTTTAAAGTTTTCTTGCTGCCATTTTAAAACATTCTCTTCCATGATGGTAAAATCAGCGCGCCCAAACTGAAGGATACGTAACAAACCATTATTGAGAGAATTAGGCACTTCTACGAGGTTTTCTTTTTTAAAGCCATAGTTTAGCAATTGCTCACAAATTGAACTATTTTGAAAACAGACCGCCTTATGATCACCATTAATAAAATCATCATGTGTTTTATAAATGAAGTCTGATCTTTTTCTTGAAATCAGTTTAAACTGTTGGCTTGCTAGCGGACTAATCCAAACATATCGATCTTCTCTTTCAGGCACACGGTCTAACATCATCAAGAATGACATCTCATCACCCTCAAACATAGATATGGCGCGCGACCAAGGCCTTAACGTCATCGACATTTCGACACCAGCTTCAGCAAATATACGCCGAACCTTATCAATGGCCGTGCCAGATACCTCGCCTTGATCATTCAAGAAGCTGTAAGGTGGTTGATTACCCATGTAGACAATGGCTTTTCGTGAAGTGGAGGTATTATTTTGCAACAATTCATGTTCATTGGCCTGCAGGCTTTCTGTGGCAGTGTGAAACAAAATAAAAAAAGCGAAAGCCCCCTTCAAAAAGGCATATGAAGAAAAACCATTTTTCATAAATTGACATTTCACATAAGGCATCAAAGGACTCACTCAACTCTACTTATTTTCACAATACACACTCAAAATCATAGAATTTAAACTTGCCCATAGCTGCGTTGTTTGTCATTCTGTTCATTAATTGATTTTGGGGATCAAATAATTGGGGATACGATAATGACTTCAACAGATAATGGCAATTCTTTTAAAAACAAAACCACTCAGCTACACCCCGAGCGCGATATCTCTCTCATTGAGAAACCAACCAGTCGCCGTGGCTTTTTAACAAAAGGCGCAATGGGCATTGCCATTGTTGGCTCCAGTGGTTTGGCTAGCGCGTGCGGGCAGCAACAAGAGGCAGCAAATTCCTCTGATGGTGCAGACGATGCAGAAAAATCCAAAACCATGGTGGAAAATATTTCTGACCAATCTGCCATGTCGTCAGATACTGCCTTCACGGTTGATGATGTTGCTTCGGCTGAAAAAATTATGGGCGTTAATTATACCGCTGCAGAACGCGAGCAAATGCTGGCCTCTATTGAGGGGCAAGTTAATGCCATGCTTCAAACCCGTGATTTAAAGCACCCCAACACATTGGCACCTGCCTCAAAATTTGACCCTCGCATTCCGGGCAAATCATATGGCACCCAAGATGGCCGCATTACCCTTGCAACCCAAGTGTTCCCTGCCCTACCTAATGATGAAACCGCCATTGCCTTTGCGCCCTTAAAGCATTTATCTGAATGGGTTCGCACACAAAAAATTACCAGCACTAAGCTGACGGAAATTTATCTAAACCGCATCAAGCAATACCAACCAGTTTTAGAATGTTTTGTCACGGTTACCGAGGAATTAGCCCTCAAAGAAGCCAAACAGGCTGATGATGAGATAAAAGCGGGCCAATATCGCGGCCCCCTTCACGGCATTCCCTATGCCATGAAAGACCTAATGGATACAGCTGGCATTAAAACCACATGGGGTGCAGCGCCTTATAAGGATCGTGTCCCAGATAGCGACGCCACATCCATTAAAATGCTGCGTGATGCTGGTGCTGTTCTAATCGGCAAATCAACCTGTGGCGCCTTGGCATATGGTGATATTTGGTTTGATGGGGTTACCAAAAACCCTTGGAACCCGTTAGAGGGCTCATCAGGCTCATCTGCTGGCTCTGCTTCTGCTACGGCGGCGGGTTTGTGCGGTTTTTCCATTGGCACCGAGACATTAGGCTCGATCGTGTCACCATCACACCGTTGTGGCACCACGGGCTTGCGCCCTACCTTTGGTCGTGTATCCCGCGCTGGCGGCATGACACTTTGCCCATCCCTGGATAAATTGGGCCCCATCTGTCGTTCGGTTGAAGATACCATCTTGGTCCTGCAAGCCATTAACGGGCAAGATTTCCAAGATCCTTCCAGCTTGCTGCATGGATTAAGCTATGATGGTGATAAGGATTTATCTTCCCTGCGCATTGGTTATATCCCCGAGGTCTTTACAGAAGAAGCAGGGGCAACCGATATTGACCGACACGTTCTGCAAACCGCCCGTGATTTGGGTTTGAACTTGTTTGAATTAAGCCTACCCCAAAAACCTTATGGTATTTTGGTGCAAATTCTGATGGCAGAAGCCGCAGCCTATTTTGATCAATTAACCCTTAACAACCGCGATGATGAAATGGTTTGGCAGGAAGACCGTGCCTGGCCTAACAGTTTCCGCGCCGTGCGGTTTTTAAGTGCGGTTGACCTGATCAATATGGATCGATTCCGCCGTGAGGTGATGCACACCATGGATGATTTTTTCTCATCCGTTGATGTGGTTATTGGCCCTAACTTTGGCGGTGGCATGTTAACCATCACCAATTTCACGGGCCAACCACAATTAACTTTTAGAGCAGGCTTTAGAGACGTCCCTGCCCGCGCCGCCTATGACCAGAAGGATATTGACCCTAATCAAACTTACCGAGTTACCCATAATTTCAGCGTTTGGGCGCCATTGTTTGGTGAGGGTAATATGGTACGGGTTGCTAATGCGCTTGAAGCTGCTTTGGGTGTCTCTGGTGAAACACCACCACAGTTTTCTTGATAGACGCGATTGATAGAAAGAAAATACTATGTCTAAAGACCTAACCTTTAGCCGTCGTGAAATGATCGCGGCTTCTGCCATGGGTGTTGCGGCCTTGGCAACAGATGTGGCCTTTGCCCGCACTGGTTTGCAACAAGAAAACACTGAAAAGGCGCCACAACAACCTACATCAAGCAGCTTTCCTCCCCGCGTTGAAAAGGTCGATATCACCGTTGATGATATTAAACGGGCTGAAAAAATGATGGGCCTTAGCTATAGCGATGCCGAACGCCAGCAACTGCTTGATGCTGTTGGTGGGCAAGTTGAGGCCATGCAAATCTCACGGCAGACCATCCGTCCCAATGGTCTTGCCCCCGCCACGCAATTTGACCCACGCCTGCCAGGGCGCATTTATCAGCAAGCCGATGGCGATGTCATCACCACAACAGACATTCCCGATAATGCCCCTGATGATTTAAATGATTTGGCCTTTGCACCCTTAACGCATTTGGCAAAATGGATGGAAAGTGGCAAAATCACCAGCGTCCAATTGACCAAGCTTTATCTTAATCGGATTAAACTATATAACCCTATCTTACACTGTTTCATAACCGTAACAAGTGACTTGGCGCTGACAGAGGCTAGAAAAGCCGACCAAGAAATTGCCGCTGGCAACTATAAAGGCCCCTTGCATGGCATCCCTTATGCCTTGAAAGATTTGATCGATACCCGAGACATTCGCACCACTTGGGGTGCTGCCCCTTATAAAAACCGCCTTGCACAGGAAGATGCCGCCATTGTCAGTGACCTGAGAAAAGCAGGTGCCGTACTTTTGGGCAAGGCCAGCTGCGGTGCCTTGGCTTATGGTGACCTGTGGTTTGATCATCGCACCCGCAACCCATGGAACGTGGAGGAAGGCTCTAGCGGTTCATCGGCGGGGTCAGCCTCTGCCACGGCAGCGGGTCTCTGCGGGTTTTCCATCGGCACTGAGACATTGGGATCGATCATCAGTCCCGCTAACCGCTGTGGCTTAGCTGGGTTGCGCCCGACCTATGGCCGCGTTTCTCGCCATGGGGCCATGGCGCTTTCATGGTCATTGGATAAAATTGGCCCTATCACACGTACTGTTGAAGATTGCGCGTTGGTGTTAGACGCCATTAATGGCTTTGACGCCCGTGATACTGGCTCTGTTTCTGCAGGATTTAGCTATCATTCAGACACAAATCTTAGCGATTTAAGAATAGGCTATTTCCCCGCCGCCTTTGAGGGTGACGGTGTTAACGAGGTTGATAAAAACGCCCTTGAAACCCTAAGAGCTATGAACGTGGACCTTGTGCCCTTAACCATGGCAGATGATCTGCCAACCGACATGTTGTTCCGCATTGTTCGGGCTGAAGCCGCTGCTGCCTTTGAGGAATTAACCCTTAGCAACCGCGATGACGAGCTTATTGGGCAAGATGACCGTGACAGGCCAAATGCCTTTCGCTTGGTGAGGTTCTTAAGTGCGGTGGATTATATCAATATGGATCGTTTCCGCCGTTCCATGATGGAAATGATGGATGGCTTTTTTGAGAATGTTGATGCCATTGTTGGTCCCAATTATGCCCTTGGCATGCTGGGTATTACCAATTTTACAGGCCATCCACAAATCGCCTTTAAAGCAGGGTTTAGTGAAGAACACAATCGCACTCTGCCCAATGATGAACGGGCTAAATCAGCCAAAAAACGCGTGCCACATTGTTTCAGCGTCTGGTCAAACCTTTATGATGAAGGCACCGCCATTCGCATTGCAAAAGCATTGGAAGATGCCCTTGGACAAGCCAACACTCGCCCAGAAGGTTTTAACCTTTGACACGTGACGATACAAATACCCAAAACTTGATGATTGCGGCACGGCATAATTTTGTGGTTAAGGCCAGTTGGTGGGCCGAGAAGTCACCGAAGATCCAGCACGAAATAACAGAGCATTACGCACGGGTGGATAGCAACTTATCCAGTGATACTTTCAATGTGGTTATCCCCTTAGCAGGAAACGAAAGCCAAGCTGGCAGTGCCTTTAAAAGCACCGTTCAGCATTATGGCCTCAGCCAAAAAGCTTTTTCGCTTTGGGTATGGGACCTGACTGATACAATTGGCTGGCAGAGAGCAAGCGCAAAAGCCGGCGTTGTGCCTGATGAAATGGCGCTTATTATGGCTCACCCTGCCCCCGAAACAGCTCAAAAGGCACCGACAATGCCCAAAACCATTAAAAAGGTTTCTACGGCTGATGATGTGAAATGCTTTGGGGATACCGTTGCTAAGGTTTTTGGTGATGACCCTGAGGCACAATCGGTTCGCCAGTTCTATCAAAATATTGCAGCACACTATCAGGCCCATGATGATCGCTATCAAACATTTTTAAAACTGGATGACGCTGGAACACCCGTTTCAACCATTTGCCTATTTGATGATGGTGCAACCATCGGCCTTTATGATATGGCCACCATCCCAGAAGCACAAGGTCAAGGCCATGCCAATATCTTATTCAAGCATGTCCTAGCCATCGCCAAAGAGCGCCAAAAACCGATCATCCTAGCGGCATCCGACATGGGCAAGGGTCTTTATAAAAAGCATGGATTTCAAGAAGTTGGTGATATTGCCATCATGAACTTAAAACCTGTTTAAGGGGCTTAACCTCTATCGCTTAACCATTTCAATTTCAAATAGCTTAGGCCATTTCTTACCCGTAACAAACAAGCGGCCTTCTTCATTGACAGCAATGCCATTTAAAACATAGTCTCCCACAGCTTGAAAGCCCCCTGCTTGATCAACGCCTGTCATATCAAGGAGCTTCGTCACCTTGCCGTTTACAGGGTTAATCGCCACGATATAATTGGTCATCCACACATTGGCGTAAATTTCGCCCTGATACCATTCCAACTCATTCAAGCGCGCTAAGGGTGTGCCATTGATACTCACATCAAGGGTTTTCATAACCGACATATCATCCATTGATAAAAAGCGTAAGGTGGCAGAGCCATCGCTCATAATAAGGTGGTCGTCGTTGCGGGTAAGACCCCAGCCTTCCCCCTCATAATCAAAGCTGCCCGTTTGTTCAAAAGTTTCAGCCTTCCAGATATAACCCTTTTGCTGCTTCCAAGTTAGGCTGATGATCTCATCCCCCAAATCAACGGACCCCTCACCAAAAATATGAGGTTCAAGATCAACTTGTTGTAATGACTTGCCAGTTTCTAGGTCAACTTTACGAATGAAAGACGTGCCACGCCGCCCCGTACTTTCATAAAGGGCACCATCTTTGAAAAAAAGCCCTTGGGTAAAGGCCTGTGGGTCATGGGGGTATATTTTTACGATTTTATAGCTGAAAACATCCACCTTTTGCGCATAGGCAGAAGGCGCCAACAACATAATTGCAAACGTCAAGAAACCACTAAAAAATGTCATTGCCTTGATCATAAAATCCACTTCCCCAAGCTTGTCTGACTTGCCAACGAGTTTGTCTAAGGGATGATAAGATGTCAACCAATTGTGGTTAAAGTGAGATCGAAAAAAGACTAATCTTTCGCTGGGCGCGACAAAGACTTAATCACCCCACGCAGGGTTTGAACTTGTTGATCAGAAAAATTGGCTGACTGCAAAATATTGCGCAATGATCGCACCATCACAGGGCGACGGTTTTCATCACGCCAATAATCGCGCTTATCCAATTCGCCCTCTAAATGCTCAAATAAACCCTGCATTTGTTCTTTGGTGGCACGCTCTCCAAGGTCGGTTTCCGTTACGGGACGTGCTGCAGGGTCATGTTGTTTGAACCATTCATATCCGCACAAAATAACGGCCTGCGCCAAATTAAGCGAACTAAAATTCTTATTTACATTTGCAGTTAAAATGGTATCACATAGCACAATATCATCATTTTCAAGGCCAGCGCGTTCTGGCCCAAAAACAATGCCACATTTTTGATCGTTGGCTAATAATTGATGGGCGTGGGCCATGCCCTCTTCTGGGGTAACAACGGGTTTTTGCATACCGCGGGGGCGCACCGTTGTAGCCCAAACATGGTGAAGATCAGCAACCGCGTCTTCTAATGTCTCAAAAACCTGAGCTTGATCAAGGACGATATCAGCCCCCGATGCCGCAGGCCCCGCGACAGGGTTTGGCCATCCATCACGCGGCGCCACAAGGCGTAAATGCTCCAAGCCAAAGTTTAACATCGCACGGGCAGCCTTGCCAATGTTTTCCCCCAATTGCGGGCGCACCAATATCACAACAAGCATCGACATTATTTTGCAATCCTTAAGGGCTATAGTTTATGAATCAATAACAATTTTATCCACGGCGCCAGATAGTGCCATCTGGGCTGTCTTCCAGAACAATACCCTGCTCTTTTAACTGGTCACGAATTTCATCGGCACGCCCCCAGTTCTTGTCCTTTTTGGCCTGATCCCGTTCCGCTACCAAGGCATCAATATGGGCGGCATCGTCTGATCCTTCAGCGCTTACATCACCTTTAAACCACAGGTCTGCTGTTTGTTGCATCAAACCAATAAACTGTGCACCAGCCTTAAAGGCAGCTGGGTCACTGTTTAGATAGCTTTGCAAAATAGCGAGCGCCTTTGGCGTGTTCAGATCGTCATATAAGGCCTCTAAAAAGTCTTGTGGTGCCTCACTTGCTGCCTCAACATCGCCTGCCACACGATACCATTTATCAAGTCGGCGGATTTGTTCTTTAATGACATCGCCATTAAAGTCCAACGGTTGGCGATAATGCGCTGACAACAGCGTTAAACGAAGCGCCTCACCCGGAAACTCTTTTGCTAGGTCATTAATTTTACGCACATTCCCTAGTGACTTAGACATTTTCTCGCCGGTCATCGTTAAATAACCATTGTGCAGCCAATAATTAACAAACTTTTTGCCATGGGTGCATTGGCTTTGGGCAATTTCATTTTCGTGATGGGGGAAAATAAGATCTTGTCCGCCGCCATGAATATCGATGGTTTCGCCTAAATGTTTTGCAATCATGCACGAACATTCAAGATGCCAGCCTGGGCGACCACGGCCCCACGGGCTGTCCCACCCCGGTTGATCATCACTGGATGGTTTCCACATCACAAAGTCAGTGGCGTCCTTTTTGTAAGGGGCCACCTCAACGCGGCTGCCTGCAATCAATTCATCCTGACCATGGCCCGACAAACGACCATAATCATCCATTGATGGCGTATGAAACAAAACATGACCATCAGCCTCATAAGCATTCCCCTTTGCAATAAGGGTTTCCATCATGGCAATCATTTCAGGCAAATGCTGGGTGGCTTTTGGTTCTATGTTTGGAGGCAAAACACCAAGACTTTTCATATCGTCTTGATAAATCTTGGTAAAACGCTCAGACACGTCTTCGATGCTGGTTCCCTCTTCCACCGCACGCTTCATAATTTTATCATCAATATCGGTAAAATTACGGGCATAGGTTACATGATCAACACCATAACGGTGACGTAACAAGCGATAAAGAATATCAAAAACCACAGGCGGCCTGCCATTGCCAATGTGGGCATAATCATACACCGTTGGGCCACACACATACATACGCACATTGTTAGCATCAATGGGTTCAAACGCTTCTTTTCGGCGCGTTAAGCTGTTGTGCAGATAAAGTATCATTTAGTTTAAGCCTCTTCACCCTTTAAGCGGGCGCGAATGCGGTCACCACCAATTAGTGGTAATAATGGTTTTAATTCTGGTCCATGGCTTTGACCCGTAAGAACCAAACGCAATGGCATGAAAAGGTTTTTACCTTTTGCGCCGGTTTCTTCTTTAACGATGCTGGTCCATTGACCCCACGTGTCGGTTGTTACCTCACCTTCTGGGAACAAGCTAGCTGCCTTTGCAATGAAATCAACATCATCAATCACAGGCTTTACCGGGCCTTTTACGATATTATACCAGTCATGCACATCGGATAATTTGGTCAGGTTCGGCTGAACCGTAGTCCAAAAAGCCTCGTCCAAACCATCTAATTGCAGGCGTTGTTTCGCAACATCAAACGGCATATGATGCACGATGAAAGCATTAAGACGCTCTAGCTCTTTGGTATCAAACTTGGCGGCTTTACGGGCAAATTTTCCAAAATCAAAACCATCGATTAGGGGTGCCATATCCAACACTGGCTCGATTGATTCAGATGTTCCCAAACGCGCCAACAAGCTAATGATCGCCATGGCCTCAATATTTTCTTCGTCACGCAACGCACCAATAGAAAGCGACCCTTTGCGTTTTGACAAGCCATCACCGTCAAGTGCCGTAAGAAGCGAGAAGTGAGCGAACTCAGGGGCCGAACCGCCTAAGGCCTCAAAAATTTGTACTTGAACGGCCGAGTTGGTGACATGATCTTCACCGCGCACCACATGGCTAATACCCATATCAATGTCATCCACCACACTTGGCAAAGTATAAAGATACGAGCCATCACCACGAATCAAAATGGGGTCAGAAACACTTTCCATATCAATGGACACTTTACCGCGGATTAGATCGGTAAATTCAACACGCGCTGGTGTTTCAAGTTTAAAGCGCCAATGGGGCTTGCGACCTTCGGCTTCATAGGCCGCTTTTTGTTCATCCGTTAAGTTTAAGGCTTCACGGTCATAAACGGGCGGCAAGCGACGCGCCATTTGCAATTTGCGCTTGCGATCCAGCTCATCGCCTGTTTCATAACAAGCATATAAACGACCGTCAGACTTAAGCTTTTCGACAGCGGCATCGTATGAGGTAAAACGCTCTGACTGTTTATAAACCTTATCAAAGTTTAACCCAAGCCATTGCAGATCGGTTTTGATGGCATTGGCGTATTCCTCGGTAGAACGCTCAAGATCAGTATCATCCAAACGCAACACAAAGGTGCCACCCTGCTGGCGCGCAAACAACCAATTCATCAATGCAGCGCGAACATTACCGACATGAAGAAATCCCGTTGGGCTGGGGGCAAAACGAACAGTAACCGACATGGGTTAATACCTTTCAAAACGAAATAAGGATTTTTGTTAAATTTGTGCTTCTTTTATACTGGCTTGCGGCTTAGTTCAAGCGTCACGATAACCATTGGTGATAGGATAACGACGATCACGGTTAAATTGACGTTTGGTCAGCTTCACACCGGGGGGAGCTTGGCGTCTTTTATATTCTGCAATATAGAGCAAATGCTCAACCCTTTTGACGGTTTCATAGTCATATCCCATGGCGACAATTTCTTTAACCGATAGATCTTCTTCTACCAAAGCCGTTAAAATCGCATCCAAATCGTCATAAGGCGGTAAGCTGTCTTCATCCTTTTGATCGGGGCGCAGTTCTGCGCTGGGTGGCTTGGTGATAATGTTTTCAGGGATCACTTCACCCTTTGGCCCCAAACCATCTTCAGGCTGGTTTGAATTGCGCCAATGACAGAGATCAAAAACCTTAACCTTATAAAGGTCTTTCAGGGCGGCAAATCCACCACATAGATCGCCATAAAGTGTTGAATAACCCACGGAAAACTCAGATTTATTACCCGTTGCAACCACCATGTGACCAAACTTATTAGAAAGCGCCATTAAATTGATACCACGGATACGGGCTTGAATATTTTCTTCGGTGGTATCGGGGGCTCGGCCTTCATAAAGGGGGGTTAATGCATCACCAAAGGCGGCCACCATCGGTTCAATATCAATGCTATCAAGCCTAATACCAAGGGCCTTGGCACAATCGCTTGCATCATCAAGGCTTTCTTGGCTGGTATAACGCGAAGGCATCATGACACTGCGCACCTTTTCTGGGCCTAAAGCATCAACTGCTAAGGCTACGGTCAAGGCACTATCAACCCCGCCTGACAGACCAACCAACACACCAGGGAAACGGTTTTTATTGACATAATCACGAAGGCCCAACATCAAAGCCTGATATAATTCAGCATCTTCACCGAAACGATTGGAA
>CAKZLM010000069.1 GCA_937126915.1 uncultured Alphaproteobacteria bacterium | reverse complement strand
CCAAAGCATTCTTTAAAGACCAACGCGCCGCTAGCATTGGTGACATTGTAACCGTCTTGATCCATATTACTGACCAAGCATCGGTTGACAACACAACCTCACGTTCAAGAACATCAGCGGAATCAGTTGATCTTGGCAACATTCTTGGCATGGAAAGCAAGCTAGACAAGGTGCTTCCTGGGTCACCAAGCGCTGATAACCTTGCTGACTTTGGCTCAACATCAACCGCGCAAGGTGCAGGTAGTGTGGATCGCTCAGAAACCATCAACATGACGGTTGCTGCCATTGTCAGCCAAATTCTTCCTAACGGCAACATGGTCATTCAAGGCCGCCAAGAGGTACGGGTAAATTTTGAGGTTCGTGAGCTTTTGGTAACAGGTATTATTCGACCTGAAGACATCTCTAACCAAAACACCGTTCTTCATACGCAAATTGCTGAGGCCCGCGTTTCATACGGTGGTCGTGGTCAACTTACCGAACTACAGCAAAGCCGTTGGGGTCAGCAACTTTATGATATCTTGTTCCCCTTCTAGGAACCAATGGATCAACAAGGGCAGCATAGGTTGCTGCCCTACCCTAACCTAAAAAATTAACTAAACTATTCTTTTCAAAGAATTCTTGCTTCACTTTCCTAAGCAAAGCGAGATGCTACAAGCAGACGTCCTTTTTGGACACAAACATACAGTGCACAACCCGGCTGCAAAAGGCAGCTGGGTTTTCTGTTGTTTCGGCAGTGACACCATTAAGTTTGACTAACAAAGAAAGTCACACAATGGATTGGGCGTTTGTGCATCAAAGTACTAATCGACCAATTAATTCAGTTACCAATTATCGAATAGGCAATCCAATCAAACTTATCAGCCCCTAGTCGTCGATGCTTTAATACATAAAATAACGCATTCTTAAGACGAAAAAAAAGCCAAGGGCAATCCTTGGCTTTATCCAGTTTCAAAGGAACTTTTGATATTCTAATCGTCGCGATGGATTTTTTCCATTTTCTCATGACGCTCTTGTGCTTCAAGGCTCATGGTTGCGATCGGGCGGGCATCAAGGCGTTTTAAAGAAATTGGGTCACCCGTTACTTCACAGTAACCATATTCGCCTTCTTCCAAGCGCGCCAAAGCTGCGTCAATTTTAGAAATAAGTTTGCGCTGACGATCACGGGTTCTAAGCTCTACGGACCAATCAGTCTCAGAAGAAGCACGATCTGTAATATCAGGCTCTCTCAAACTTTCTTTTTGTAAATTATCCAAGGTTTCAGCAGATTCTTTAAGAAGATCACTTTTCCAAGTTAACAATTTTTCACGGAAATAACGCTGCTGTTGTTCATTCATGAACTCTTCATTATCAGAGGGCTTATAGTCAGCCAAGATGCTATCGCTCATAATTGATGCTCTCACTATATTGCTTACCACCTTCACGCGGGTGTTTTGCTTTTATTAAACTATACTGAATCGTTGTTCAGCGGTGTTTATATATAGTTTTCAAGAGAACTGTGCAAGGGCCTTAAAGAAAAAAGTGGAAAATAACAATATTATTACAAACCAACCTCTAACTTGGCTAATTCCACACGAGCGCGAAGTTCAATTTCATCCAACACCCCTTTTAAATCAGGATCTTGAAACTGGTCTTTTCTTTTGGATAAGCTTTCAGCCAATTTTTGTAATTGATGAACAGGAATGGTGCCCAGCAATAAACCACGGCGAATGTTTTCAAGCTGATCAAGCAGATCACGACCAAACTGTAACCCCTTCGAACGCCCAGCCGTTGCATCAGGCATTTCCTGAAGCCCCAACAGCGCATCAACAGAGGTTAAAGGCCCTGATGAAGCAATGCCACCAGAGGGCGTCGCTTTACCAGATGTGGAAACCTGACTAGCAAAGTCAGATCCAGACGATTTACTGGCACCTTTCGACTTTTTAACGGATGGACTTTGAATTTTTCCTGGACCGCCAACTTTCATAAAATTTCCTTTTCCCCCAGCCAAATGTGGCTGCAACTACCAAGTTAGGCACTATAATATGGCATTAGGCAATCTCTTACAATGGGTAAAAAATGCCTGCCACCATGATCAAATCGTGATCTAAAAGCCCTATCACTAAAATATATTTTTATCAATAAAAACAGCAGGTTAATAAGCGAAACTTTCTGGCATGCTTTTCGCATTGTAGATGCTGACAAATAACGCAAACAGAAATTATGTGTGGATTAAAGACATGACCAGAACAGGCGTCAACAATGTTATCACAGTTCTTTCCAGCCTTATTCTTGGGCTGGTTTTGCTGTTTTCTTCTTCTTTTGCTAATGCCCAACGTATCAAAGATATTGTGCAGGTTGAAGGCGTAAGAAGCAACCAACTCATCGGTTATGGCCTGGTCGTAGGCCTTAATGGTACTGGTGATACCGTTCAAAATGCTCCTTTCACTCGTCAAAGCATCGAAGCAATGTTAGAGCGGATGGGCGTGAACATTCGCGGTGAAAACATGCGACCAGGTAACGTTGCAGCCGTAATGGTTACAGCTGAGCTTCCTCCTTTCGCCCGTGTTGGTACCGAGGTTGACGTCGCTGTTTCATCTTTTGGTGATGCCAAAGATTTGACAGGCGGCACCTTATTGGTTACCCCGCTTCTATCTGCGGATGGCGACGTATACGCCGTTGCGGCTGGTTCAATCGCCGTGGCGGGCTTCACCGCAGAAGGTGAAAGCGGCTCAATCACACAAGGTGTGCCAACTGCTGGTCGCATTGCCAATGGCGCCATTGTTGAAAAAGAAATTAACTTTGAGATGAATGACATGCTGTCTATTCGTCTATCCCTGAACAACCCTGATTTCACCACTGCCCGTCGCATTGCCGAAGCTATCAATGAAGCAATGGGTCAAACAGTGGCAACCCCAATGGACCCATCAACCATCCAATTGATCCGCCCTATGGACTATACCAAGCCAATGTTTGATCTTATTGCAGACATTGAAAGCCTATCCGTTGACATTGATCTGCCTGCACGGGTGGTAATCGATGACCGTTCTGGCGTGATTGTGATTGGTAGTCGGGTTAGAATTGCCCCTGTTGCAGTGGCGTTGGGAAGCTTAAACATTAAGGTTACGGAAACCGAACAGGTTAGCCAACCTGCCCCCTTATCTGATGGTGAAACCACTACCACCACACAATCTTCCATTCAGGTTGATACGGGTAAGGTGGGTAACCTAACAGTTCTAGACACTGGCGTTACCTTACAAGATCTAGTTGATGCCATGAATGCACTGGAATTAGCCCCTCGTGACGTAATTTCAATCCTACAGGCACTGAAAGTTTCTGGTGCCTTACAAGCTGAGCTGGAGGTCATGTAAGATGGATTTTGCAATGATCAATCAGGCAACGCTCACCGCTGCTGGTGATAAGGCTAAACAAGCCGCCAGCGCCCTTAAAGGGCAAAGCGATGCCGATAAAATTCGTGAAAAAGCAAAAGAGTTTGAAGCTGTTTTCATTTCACAAATGTTAAGCCCAATGTTTGAAGGCATTGAAGTGGACGATAATTTTGGTGGTGGACACGCGGAAAAAATGTTCCGTGGGATGCAAGTAACTGAGATGGCCAAAGCCATATCAGAAGGCGGCGGCATCGGTATTGCGGATGCCATCGTTAAAGAAATGTTGAAGATGCAGGAAGTTTAACGCTTAAGGAAAACCTCCGATAGAAGAATGGATAAGGTTGCATATGCAATTTAATGGACAAAATCCCATTTCCACATCACACAACCCCGCCATTATTGGGACTAACACCCAGCCTAATGGTGGGTTTCGTGGTGGCATATCCCCTACCCTAGACAAATCTTCCGACCCGCAAAACAGTCAACCCTTTGCCGGTCATGATAAAGATAAGATTGAGATTAAATCTAACCCTCAAGGAAACGAAGCCAATGCCAGTGGTAAAACAGAAGCCACATCGGCAAACCCACACCTTGATGGGCCTGCAGGCAAACTTATTCGCTTAACCGAAAGCTTAACCGACGTGATTAAGGAAGAGAACCGTCTTCTAGAGGCGCGCCGCGTTAGCGAAATTAAGTCCGTGCAACAAGAAAAAAATCGCTTATCTGCCGAATACCAAAAAGAAATGCAGCGTATTCGCATAAATGATAATATTTTGGGCCCCAAAGATTCACCGGTGCGCGAAACCATTAAAGAAGTGACCAAATCCTTCCATGATGAACTAATCAAGCATGGTAAGCTTTTAATGCGCTTTAAAAACGCCACCGAGGGCATGATCAAAGCCATCTCGAAAGAAGTGTCAAAACAAAAACCTGTGGCCCAGCAATATAACGCCCGCGCTAATATGCAGCCGTCCTTAATGGCTCGGCCGCAATCCATTGCCCTAAATCAAGTTGTTTAACACGCTGCAGTTGACTTATTCTGCGGGTTTACTTGGGTAAAAATCAAACAATTCAATTTCAAAAACAAGCATGCCTTTTGGCGCTGTTGGGCGATCTGGCCGTTTGTCATAAGCTAAATCGCCTGGTATCCAAACCAGCATTTTTGACCCGCGGGTCATATGAGGCACAGCGCTTTGCCAACCAGTGATTCATCTACCCAGAGGAACACGTGCGGTTTGCGCGGCCAAACGGGTGCTACCAAACATAGTTCCATTTGCCTGCCAACCAGTATAATGCACGACCACATCATCCTTGGTTGTTGGATGCTGGTCATCAAATCCATCTTGGATTATTTTATAAGAAACCCCATCGGCTGTCATCATCGCATCGCTTGGGGGTGAAGAAACATTTTCCGGTGCGGGATAGGGCTTAACAATATCAATCACCTCAATATCAAAAACAGATGACTTGCCGACACTGAATTCGCCCAAGCCCTGTTCAGATTGAGCTGGAATATGATAACGCACTTTATTCCCCACCTTTAAATCTTTGAAAAAGAGCTTCATGAAAGGCGGTAATTGGTCAAATTCATTACGCTTTAGGGCATTAAACTGATCACGCAATAAGGCACCATCTGTATCAAACTGCTGTAATTTAAAGCGCACATAATCATCGGAACCATTCTCAAAAGCAAGCTGACCATTAGAGGGGATTAAAACCTCTTGAACAAGACTGCCCTTTTCAAGGAGGGTGGTTTCGCCCGAGCTTTCCTGTGCAGGCGCAGAACCCGCAAGCGCCGTTGATGCCATAAGCATAAAGGCAGCGCCTATGCTTTTCACTTGGTAGGATAATTTTGTCACGCTACGCCCCCGTTATAAATTTTTAGTAAGTAAACTTTAACCCCGAACGGAACCAGCGCCCGGCCTCTGGCAAGCCTGATTGTGGAATAATCAAGCTATCGAACACGTTATCAAGAGAGACATAAAAGTCTAGCCCTTTTAAGTTGGGGTTTATTTTATCAAGATGCAAACCTGCTTTTAGGTTTATGGTTTGACCAGAGGGTAATTTAACAATATCGCCATAAATATCAGGCGAATAAACCCCGCCCCGGTGATAAAGCTCAACCCCAGCAAAAAACATGTTAAGGGGCGATGCTAGGGTTTCACCATCAAAATGTGTTCCCAGCCATAAAACCGTTTGCGGAATTTCGATAGGCCTGCGTTTTACTTCGCCTTCGTCATGTCTAATAGAATAATCCAACATGGTGGCTGAGGCCGAAACCGTTAAACTGGGCTGAGGTTGCCATTGTGCACTCAACTCAAGGCCCAACACATCGCTGCCTTTTAAATTAACACGGCGACGTTTACGATCACCATCAACCACAACATTTTCCTGCGAGATGGTGTCTTTAATCTCTTTATAAAAAGGCACCACAGCTAGGCGGTAATCATCTTGCTTAAATTCCATTGTGGCGTCAAACATGCGCACCGTTTCTGGTGTCAGGTCCGCGTTAAGTAAAAAGCGGTTTAAAGCACCATCAAATAATTCTCGCATTGTCGGGAAACGGCCCTTTTGGGTAAAGCCAACATCCAAACGAACGGTATTGCTAATCGCCGTATCAACACCTGCAAAAGCCGTCAACATATCAAAGGATGTGCTGGCGTTTTTAAATCCCGTGATGGGCAAACCTTGCCTATCATAGCCAAGCCCCGCGCTAAATTGTGACTGCGACCCCATGTCTGCGATGGCTGATAAACCCGTGCTGTATAAATTTTGCTCAAAATTTTCAGGATTAGTTTTATCAGCCAGCGACAATAAGCCATCATATTTGTCATGGTCAGTGACGCTAAATTGATTATAAAAATCAACCTCCACATTACCAGCTGTCAGCGCCAAACTAAGCCTTGCGCCAAACGTATCACCCTCCCCAATTGAGATTTCATCAAGGGTTTCATAAGCCACAGATTGATAAGCATAAATATGTTCTTTATAGGCTTGATACCAACCTGACGCCTTAACCGCTAGGTTTTCATATTGCCCTGATGTATTGGCAATTAGCATGGTCACATCTGTTTTGGGCTTTTGCCAGTATCGGGCTTCATCAATGATGCCATCTAAGTGCCCCTCTGGCGGAACGCCTTTATCGGTTTCCACATAAAGCACACTGACACCTACCTGCCAATCTAGATTAAGATCATAAGTCAAATTTGACGCTATACCCATTTGATCATTAAAGCTGTTGGTGCGCGACCCATCACTGCCTTGATTATAAGGCAAGTTGGCATCACCACTTAATGGCTGTGCGTCATACCCGCGCCATGTAAGGCCAACATTAAGCGACAAACGATCAAAACGCTGTCTATAGGCACTTTCAAGCGCCTGATAACCCCGCTGTCCAACCGACAATTCAGCATCAATTTGCTCTTTGTCAGTTAACTGCCCCAAAAGCAGGTTAAGACCACCAGCAGCCGAATTGGGGCCATATTCTAGTGTTCTCGCAGACGGTCTATATCTAATACTACCAATTAAAGCGGTCGGAAAAGCAGCCAAATCAAAGCGATTATCCCAAGGAACATTTAAAGGGGCGCCTTCAAAAAACAGTGCCACTTGGCGCTCACCGCTACCACGGGAGTAAAACAAGGTCTCCCCGCGTGAATTAGTTTGTATATGAACCCCTGGCAATTTGATCAATTGCTGGCCTAAGGTGGCCCCACCAACCGCTTCTAACCAATCATTACTGACCTGATTTATTGATGGTGCACTTTGATATCGCTGGCTGCCAATGATGGTAATTTCTTGAATGTCAGCAGTCTTTTCTGCCACCGCGGCATGAGGCATTAACACCATAGCTGAACCAAAGCACAAAACAGACAAAAGACACCTTGCTGTTTTCATTTGCTGATTGCCACTTAAGACGCGAAAAGTCATTGCTTACCCGATACTCTCTAGAGGTTTAATTATTTTTGTTGTTTAGCGATATTGACATAATCATGAATCACGCTTTTCTCAAGATTTTTTTTGTTATAAATTAACATTACCGTATGGCTCTGACACCTTTTTTTGCCTTAAGAGGCGGCAAGAATCTCCCCCTTACACACGGAATAATTAACCAGTTAGCGGAAAATTCACATTTCCCAAAAACGCCTATAATTAAAAACATTCTTATAATTACAAATAAATATCAATAACTTAGACCCAATAATAAAACTGGCACACTCCTTGCGCTTATAGTGTTTGAGCAGAATGCGCTCAATGGAAAAAAAGTCCTAAGGAGAATGAGAATGGCTTTCTCAATTAATGTTAATGCTAGCGCCCTTTCGGCACTGCGTAACTTAAATAGCTCTAGTAAAGAAATTCAACAGACACAAACACGTATTAACACTGGTTTGAAAATTTCGTCTGCAAAAGACAATGCGGCAATTTTCTCAATCGCCCAAAAATTACGTGGCGATTTACGTGGTTATAATGCGGTAAAACAAAGCTTGGACCGTGGTATCTCTACTGTTGACGTATCATTGGCTGCAGCAAACTCAATCTCTGACCTTCTTATTGAAATGAAAGAAAAAGCCGTTGCGGCTGCCGACCAAGGCCTTGATCAAACAAGCCGTAATGCCTTATCAGAAGACTTTGCCAGCTTGCGCAAACAAATTAGCACCATCTTAAATAACGCCACCTTTAACGGTACCAATCTTATTGATGGTAATGGTGATAACATTGTTGCGATCACGAACCCTGATGCCACCCAAACCCTAACAGTTGCACACGCAACCTTGGCGCTTGGAGGATCGAACATTACCTTCTCTGCTGGCTTGAACTTAGACACCCAAACCATTGCCGCGAAAGCTGTGACACTACTTGTTACTGCTATGACCAATGTTAGTTCTGTTCTCACCAAATTGGGTGCAGGTGCAACATCGTTAGAACAAAACCGTACCTTTGCCAACAAATTGGCCGACGTTATTGAAATTGGTATTGGTAACCTTGTTGATGCTGACATGGCAAAAGAAAGCGCCACTTTACAGGCCCTGCAAGTGAAACAACAATTAGGCGTACAAGCCCTAAGTATCGCCAACCAATCACCGCAATCAATCCTGTCACTATTCAATGGCTAATTCTTGCCTCTTTAGGTTATTTTTTCCGCAAACATGGGGTGGTTTTTACCACCCTATTTTTTTGTTTAAAACGCAAATTATAGAATAAAATCAGTAAGTTATTAATTGGCACACTATATGCATAACAATGATCAAGTTAAGTTTTAAACCGTGTAGAATATACGAAATGAATGGGGACTAAAAATGGCCTTTTCGATTAATGTAAACGCTAGTGCGCTATCAGCACTTAGAAATTTAAACGCCTCAACAGCTGAGATGCAACAAACGCAAACCCGTATTAATACAGGTTTGAAAATCTCATCTGCAAAGGATAATGCGGCAATCTTTTCAATCGCGCAAAAGCTTCGTGGTGACCTGCGCGGTTACAATGCCGTAAAACAAAGCTTGGACCGCGGTATTTCGACCGTTGATGTCTCTTTAGCTGCTGCTAACTCAATCTCTGACATGCTGATCGAGATGAAAGAGAAAGCTGTGGCGGCTGCTGACCAAGGTTTGGACGACACCAGCCGTAAAGCGCTATCGGAAGATTTTGCCAGCTTGCGTAAACAAATTGGCACCATCATCAACAATGCCACCTTTAACGGCACAAATTTGCTTGATGGTAAAGGCGATAACATTGTCGCCATCACCAACCCTGATGCCACCCAAACCCTAACGGTATCTCATGCCACTTTAGCTCTTGGTGGATCAAACATCACCTTCTCTGCTGGCTTAAACTTAGATACGCAGACAATTGCCTCTAAGGCAGTAACCTTACTTGTGACTGCCATGTCAAACGTTAGCTCTGTGCTGACCAAACTTGGTGCTGGTGCCACGTCTCTCGAAAACAACCGCACCCTTGCCAACAAATTATCCGACGTGATTGAAATTGGTATTGGCAACCTTGTCGATGCTGATTTGGCAAAAGAAAGCGCCAACTTGCAAGCCCTTCAAGTGAAACAGCAATTAGGGGTACAAGCCCTACAAATTGCCAACCAATCACCGCAGGCCATTCTGTCACTGTTTGGTTAAAACTAGTCGTCCCCATGACACAAAAAGCCGGATCATAGGTCCGGCTTTTTTTTATGCTTGCTTGATTATACTTGTAACCGCTTCAATAACGCGGACAACATCGTCATCACATAAGGATTGATAAAAAGGTAACGACAGGGTGCTCTGATAATAACGTTCAGCACCTGGTAAGATTTGCGCACCATAAAGCTTTTCATAATAAGGCTGCTGATGGATGGGAATATAATGCACTTGTGACCCAATCCCCTTTTGCCGTAACGAGGTAATCACATGTTGGCGCGATAACCCTAGCCCAGCAAAATCAATTAAGACACTGTATAGATGCCATCCTGATGAGCAGTTTACCAGTCGCTTAACAGGCCTCAACAACGGTGATAATTCTTTAAACGCAGCATCATAGGCTTTTGCAATTTCTTCACGGCGCTTTAAAAAAGCAGGTAATTTTGAAAGCTGACTTTCTCCTAAGGCGCACAATATATCAGGTGCGCGATAGTTATACCCTAATCGTTGAAATTCATGATACCAAGGATTTAACGTGTCACCATCAAAAGCCATCGCCTTGTTGGCAAAGCTTTCCGCATCACGTTCAACACCATGACTTAAAAATGACCGCATCAACTCTGCCAATTGATCATCATTGGTGGTCACAGCACCGCCCTCACCCATAGCAATGGCCTTCACTGGATGAAAGGAAAAACATGACATCAGCTCGAATTGGCAATCCCCTATCGCTCCCTGTTTTCCTGCTTCAAAGTGATACTGCCCGCCAAGTGCATGACACGCATCGGCAATAAGAACCGCATCAATACTTTCAGCAACGCCTTTAAGAAGAGAGAGATCTTCACACTGTCCCGTTAAATGTACGGCAATAATTGCCTTAACAAGGCTTTTATCCACCTTTTCACAGGCTAGCTTAAGTGTTTCTGCTGTCATTAAACCCGTATCAGGATCAACATCTGCAAAGACCACATCCGCGCCTGTCATACGAACAGCATTGGCGGTTGCAACAAATGAAATAGCAGGAACAATGACTAAATCACCAAACGTTACGCCTAACGCCAGCAAAGATAAATGCAAGGCGGCTGTACCACTATTGCAAACAATCGCATGCTTAGCCCCTGTAACCTTTGCTAAAGCAGCTTCGAATTCTTGAACCTTAGGACCCGTTGTTAGCATAGTTGAGCGCAACACGTCTGCCACAGCAGCAATATCATCCTCATCGATTGATTGGCGTCCATATGGCAGAAAATCTTGAGATTTGGTCATTTCAACGCATCTTATTTATAGGGTTCAATATAATCTTCCGAGACTTTTAACATCTCTGCCAATTGATCTGATGTTAACCAATCCTCATTAAGGTCACTGCGATATTCAAAGCCTTCTTGGCATATCGGATAACCATCTTCACTAAAACGACGGCGCGGCCAAAACGTCCAATCGGGCTCAATCACATATCGGTCACCAATATCAACTGTGTGGCGAGATGAATAATCATCAATCATACTTTCATGAAGCTTTTCACCTGGGCGAATACCAATGATTTTATGCTTAATGCCTGGGGCCATGGCCGTTGCAAGATCGACAATATTCATAGAAGGAATTTTAGGGACAAAAATTTCGCCACCGCGCATGGTTGTCAAAGAGGTTAAAACAAAATCAACGGCCTGTGGAAGCGTAATCCAAAAGCGGCTCATTCGTGTGTCTGTAATTGGAATTTCTTCAACGCCATCATCGACCAATTTCCTAAAAAATGGCACAACACTGCCTTTTGAACCAACAACGTTACCATAACGAACTACCGAAAAAGACGTCCCTGATCCTGACCCATACGCGTTGGCGGCGACAAAAATTTTATCTGATGCCAGCTTACTAGCGCCATAAAGGTTTACTGGATTACAGGCCTTATCAGTGGATAAGGCCACAACCTGTTTCACACCTGCCTCAATAGCAGCATGGACAACATTTTCAGCCCCCAACACATTGGTTTGAATACATTCGAAAGGGTTATATTCAGCCAAGGGCACTTGTTTCAACGCCGCTGCGTGAATAACAATATCCACATTATTCATTGCGGTTTTTAAACGAGTTCGATCCCGTACATCACCAATGAACGAGCGAAACATACTACGCTCTTCATCCTTTAATGAATTTAGGAACTTAAAATGTTCAAATTCACTACGCGAAAAAATTGCAATACGGCGTGGATTAAACCCCTCTTTTAAGCGACGAACAAAGGCTTTACCAAAAGACCCTGTGCCACCTGTAATCAATATTGACTTACCTTCTAAATCAGGCATTTTTGTTTCGCCCATAGCAATCCCTCACCTCTGACGGTTTCAAACCTTTTTTGCCGCCATAAATGACAGCATTATCATTATGCCCCTAGAATAAAAATATTCAATAAAATCTTATATTTATTTGCAAATTGGCCTTATATTTGCTTCGTTAGAGAAACTGATAAATTTATAAAAAGGGTCTAAGGGGCCAATGACACATCGGCAAAACTGCTTTTTCATCTCAGAAGTTTCTAGCAACCATGCCAGAGACATGAACCGCTGTGTGCAATTCATTGAAAAGTCAGCCGAAATTGGCTGTGATGCGGTAAAGTTTCAATTGTTTAAAATTGACCAGCTTTTTGCCCCTGAAATATTAGCCCGCAGTAAAAACCATTCTGATCGTGGGCAATGGGAACTACCACTGGACTTTTTGCCTGACTTAAGCGCTGCCTGCCAACAAAACGAAATACAGTTTTCCTGTACCCCGTTCTATTTAAAAGCGGTTGAGGAGTTATTCCCCTTTGTTGATTTTTATAAAATCGCCTCATACGAAATGATTTGGGATGATTTGATTGTCGAGTGCGCCAAAACGGGCAAACCGCTTTATATGTCAACAGGCATGGCAACCTTAGACGAAGTGTGCCATGCTACTGATGTTTTCCACAATGCCGGCGGGAAAGACCTTACCCTTTTTCATTGCGTTTCTGGTTATCCTGTTGCAGCTGAACATTGTAATCTTGCCGCCATTGAAACCATACGCATGGCAACAGATCAAAAGGTGGGCTGGTCGGATCATTCACGCAACCCTGATGTGGTTGCAACCGCTATTAACAAATGGTCGGCAAAGGCTATAGAGTTTCATCTAGACTTGGATGAAGAGGGTGCAGAATATAAAACTGGGCATTGTTGGCTACCGGAAGAAACTGCCCCTGTCATTGCGGGCCTTAAGGGTACCATTGTCGATGGCGCCGATGGTAACGGCCATAAAAACCCAACCCCAGCCGAAATTGATGACCGCGATTGGCGCGCTGACCCTAGTGATGGCCTGCGCCCATTAAAACACGTGCGGAACCACTGGGTCGAGCATAATATTCAGGAATAAGTGATGAGTGAGCAGAAAGCATATCAAGATGATTTAGGCATTACCCACCAAGGACCAATTCTTTGTAAAAAAGACGGTTTTGACATGATGGATTGCGCCACCTGTAGCCATGTTCACGCCACACCCAGAGGTAGCTGGAACCATCTGCAGCAAGTGGGGTCCATTCGATAAAAAGCTTTGTGTGTTGCGTAATTTTTACGTGCAGAACGTTGGCGGAGGGAT
>CAKZLM010000068.1 GCA_937126915.1 uncultured Alphaproteobacteria bacterium | reverse complement strand
TCCTGTCAATTCTGCGCGCTCAATATCCAATTGAATTTTATTGGCTGCAACACGCGCCTCACTTAATGACATTGCTGGATAGGTGCCAATTTTTTTCTTTTTTCTGACACCTAACGTTCGACCCGAAAAATAAAAAACCTTATTTCTCTTCGTAATGCGAACAACAAGTTGACAAACATTCTTATCGCGAAATTCAATTCGCTTATCTGTTAGAGGGCAAACACTAGTTTTTATCAACCTATCTGTTAATTGCGTTGCCATATTCATCTCCATCTTCATAACTGGGTGCCAATTGGGTGCACTTTCTCTTTGCGCTTGACTGCAAGACCTTGCTTAATGATGTTATTGGACGCCACGACTTTGGCAAGCAATTCAAAGGGCTGGATGCTATAAGACACCACTGAACGCAAAGACTTGCTATCGTTTATGGTGCCGTTGAAAATCCGCTTGCCCAATTCTTTTAGCGGTTCAAACCCCCGCAGAAGAAATATGAGCACCACTTTTCAACATAAAGTTCAATAAGTTATGATTTAGCACCATTTACAAACCTAAAAGTGGGTGAGCTTCTGGGTCTATATGAGAACAATTATAGCTCAAAAAATAATTACAGTTGCCTGAAAACACATTCTTTTTGACCTGAGTCCCTTAACTAAATTTGAATAACCAGGGGAAATACTATTCCTAAAAACAAACCCTGAAGCTTACCGACTTTACAAGTTGCACTTCAGAACGACGCTTAACTAAAGGCTTTGATATCATTTATTTTGATTTTAGCTAGAATGAATTATATCTTAATTGTCTAGAATGATCAGTGAAATGGAATTTGTTTATCGTCCTATTTATGTATGTTTTGTGTAGTATCTAATGAACTTTCGCTCACACATTGACTGAACATAAAAGACTTATAGATGATAAAACAGTTTCTCATATACAGTGTTATTTTCCTCGCTCTATTATTCAATGTACCTTTGAAAGCGAACACGCAAGATTTAGAACCAAACACAAACGTGACAATTAAAGTTTGTCATGCTGAATGGTCGCCTTTCAGCTTTACTGAAAATGGTCGCTCAGTCGGATTATCTGTTGCTATCGTACGAGAAGCTATTGCCAGGCTCGGCTTTAGAGCTCAATTTCAGGCTTTACCGTGGAAACGATGCATTCGAGTGGTACAGCAAGGTATATTCGATATGGGTCTAGATAGTATTTTGGACAGGGGAATTCTTTATTCCGACTTTAACGCCACTGTGAACAATATTAGGATTTTGGCAAATAAGAACGCTAAGATAAAAGTTTTTGACGGAATCAAACAGTTTCAAGGCCAGCGTGTAGGCATGGTTCAGGCCTCAGAAGCGGCATTAAATGCATTAACAGATTTTGGATTAATTGTTACCAATTTTCACAATATAAAAAGCCTTGTGTTGTCACTGGAGCGCGGCCGAATAGACTATTTCATCACAAGCTCTCCTCTGGAGTTTTTACCTGACCTAGACCCGAAGAAATACCATTTTCTGGAACCCGCGATAACGCATGTTGAACATCAACACTTCTTTAAACCCAACAGTGAAGAATTGCGTGATCGAATGGATACCGTTCTAATCGCCATGGAAGTCGATGGAACCATAGACCGAGTATATTTAAATTGGATTGGAATATCCCGCACTCAAATTATTGAAAAAAGCAATATATCATTTTATGAAAATTGGTCTTCCTTCTTAGGAGATCAACCAAGATTAATGTATCGAACAGAACGAAAAACAAAACATTAATAACAAGATGTTAGAGCAGAGACCAAAATATAGAAAAATACAAACAAATCTTTATACACCCGACTTTTTCTAATAGCTTGAACTGAAACTCGGCTTTGCGACTTTATAAACCATCATGCCGCCTAAGCACCACATTTCCACAATTTATTCTATACCAAGAATTAAGCACTACCGTTGACCTGAGCCCCTAAAATCCCTCCAATAAAAAGTGTAATGTCTCCAATTAAAGAGAAAGAGTAATGAAGAAGAGCCGTTTCAACGAAGTACTTATAATCCGCATCCTGAAAGAGCGGGAAGCCGGTCAGAAGACTTAAGATATTTTTCGCCATCATGGGATTGCTGAGAGCGCCTTTTACAAATGGAAAGCCAAGTAAGGCGGCATGGAAGTGAGTGACGCCAAGAAACTGAAGTCGCTTGAGGATGAGAACCGCCGCTTACAGTCACTGCTTGCAGATACTCATCTTGAATGAGCCATGCTCAAAGATATCGCGTCAAAAAAGTGGTAACACCTGCTGGTAAGGGAGATGTTAACCTATTTAAATATAATTATTCGATATTTCTAGTATATTAATTGACCGATCAATGTTTATGAATTACATAGACAAATAAACTGCCACCGCAAGGAATATAGTGGGTTTTAATGCTTAACCTTACTGACAACAAAACAAGTGCCTTTTAAAACATACACCTATAACAAAGTGACTTTTATCATGAAATTAAATCAAGTTACTCTGCCCGCCGTTGACATGAAAAAGTCATGTGATTTTTATTTAAAATTAGGCTGCACGCAAATCGTCGACACCCCTCATTATGCGCGTTTTTTATGCCCTGATGGAGAAGCCACGTTATCCTTGTCTCTGGCGAAAGAAACAGCTCCCGGCGTGATCATTTATTTTGAAACGGATGATGTCGATGCTGTGGTCAAAAAGCTGGAAGAGCGGGGCCTTGTCATTAAAGAACCCGCCGAAGACAAAAGATACTTGTGGCGCGAGGCCTTAATTGAAGACCCCGCATCAAACAAGATTAAAATATACCACGCCGGTGAGAATCGCCTTAACCCACCATGGCGCGTTACGATCAGGCATTAATATTGTCAATCCACAAGGATTGGATATTGTTTGTTAAGAGAATCCAGCCCTTCAAAGGATGGAAACTCTGCCTTAAGTTTGGACAAAGCTAGTTTAGCATCATCCACATTACCCTCAGCCATGAGAGCATGAACCATCGCTACAGAATATTGTGGATGACTAAAGTGATGTGAGATCACCTGCATCAAACCCAACTCAATTTTTCGGTCCTCAGGTGTTTGAGCTAAATTGTAAGCATAAAACCCATAGAGGGCCAGGTAATTCAAATCATAGGCTGCTGTCTTTTTTGCTAGAGCAACATCAATCAGAGCGGGGCCAGATTTTCTGGCTTGGGCAATTAAAGCCATCGTTGCTTCATCTTTAAACAAAGGGCGATCAGCCAACTTCACACCCATTTTAGTGAGAAGAACTTCCACCGCTGTGCCCACTGAGGGGGGATTTTGTGCCGTCACAAGGTTTCCATCCGTGGCGACAAAAGGCAACATAGGAAGGTTATAGGTATAATGCGCCCCTAAGCTTTTCATTTTATCTTCTAATAGGAAGGGCAATAACGGAATGACATCTTGTCCAAATGCCTTTTCCTCCAAATTGGTGAAGGAATTGACTGTTTTACCTTTTAAAAAAGGTTGTCCATTGGCATCGCTAATATTGACCAAGGCAGCAGGCCCATGACATACAGCGGCTATCGGTTTATCAGCCACGACAAAATCCGAAATAAACTTCTGTGTACCTGTATCAACAGGCAAATCAAACATTGCCCCAGCACCGCCAATAACCAAAACCGCGTCATACTGATCGGATACGGCTTGATCAGCACTGATGGTATTAGCCAGTTTTTCTAGTGCCGTGGTCTCTTTTTTAAACCTTTGGATAAAGTCTAAACCATCTTTTTTTGTTGGAACAAGAACCGCACCGCCTTTAGGGCTAATGATGTCGCTTTGAATATTATTCTCTTCAAGCACTAGATAGGCTTGAGCTAATTCTTCTAAGTCATAGCTTAAGTTCTCTTTACCCACCTCACCATTACTTGAGATAATAATGGCTACTTTTTTAGTGCCGTTTGACCCTGCATCTTGCGCATTAGCCCCAAACCCTAATAAAAACAAAACCAGAAAAGAGATGATTATTTTTTTCATAGTTACCTCCTATGTTGATAATGACCAGCACAGTGCCATAGGAAGTATCGTTATAATGTGAAGATAATTGGCTGGAGATTACAATTTAATATGCAATTGAAACGTTTCTTCATCTTGATGGGCGCTCACTGCCCAACCAAGATGATGACATATGCGTTCAACTAAATGGAGACCAATACCATAACCTTTACTGGCCTGCCCCTTAACATGGCGATTAAACACATCAGAGACCAAAATGCCCTCACGCTTATTTTCAAAAACAAGGGTGTTAGGGTCCAGCATCCATATTTTGCATTTTTTATCACTGGAATGATGCCATGCATTAGTGATGAGATTTCGGAACAAAATTTTACACAAGTCTTTATTTGACTTGATGTTAAAATTGGCAGGAATATCAATATCAAACTCATACTTGGTATCTTTAACCAAGGTGTGATTTTCTAGAATGGCCCGTTCCAATTCTTCGATTAACAAGAACTCTTCCTTCACTGTTGTTTCTTCACGCGCAAACATCAGCAAGCTTTCAATACTGCTTTCCAGTGTCACGATCGCATCATTCATCATTCTAGAAGAAGTATGATCCAAGATATTTTGCTTATTCAAATCGTTCATTTTATTTTTAAGCACGGTGATCGGAGTTCTTAACTCATGGCTAACATCACGAGTAAAATCGCGCTCTCTATCCAGCAGGGTTTGAACATGCAGAAAACTTTTTTCAATTTGCTCTGCCAAATAACCAATTTCATTTTCGGGAAAGCTGGCATGAAACCCTGTTGCCATACCCTGCTTTTTTGCAATGCGGACATCATCAGACAATTTGATCAAGGGATCAAAGGCCCTGCGAGCAAAGCCCACTGCCATTATTGCCGCGGTGAAGGTTATAAATAAAAACGCCGCAATCAAGCTGATACTTATATAAGGGAAATACTGCTTTCCCACTTCAAAAGCCGTCACATCTGCTAAAAGGATAAAACTATCATCATCAATGGAAAACTCTTTCAAATGATATGTTTTATCATTGGTTGTGAACTCAACCCGCTTAATATCCTTCAAATGCTGCTGATATATTGGTTCAGGTAATTCGTCCCAGTTTGAATAGAGGTTCAGAAAAGCTGCCCGTGGTCTTGGAATTTGCCCTGTTTCATTAAAACTTTGCTGAATGTAGGTAACCTCATCAGCCACCATTTTATTAAAAACATTATCTTCCACCACCCAAGAATAAACCAAAACAAACAAACTATAAATCACTGCTACAAACAATGTGAAGCATAGGAAAAATGTGATTACTCTGTTCTGCAAACTTTGTTCTTTAATCACCATCATTCTCAACATCTAGGGTGAAGCCCACACCATGCACCGTTTTTAAAAGAGGCTTCTGGAAAGGTTTATCCAATGCATTCCTTAAAGTATAAATGTGGGATCTTAAAACGTCACTATCCGGTAAATCATCTCCCCATACTTTTCGCATGATGTCGGTTCTACTAATGACCGCGGGATAAGACTGAGCAATGTGTTTTAGAATATCAAAATCTGTACGACTTAGGGATAGTTTTTGACCAGCACGGGTCACATAATGGCGATTATAATCTAAGGTCAACTCACCAATATTAAGTATGTTCTCAGCATGTAAATCACGCCGCCGCGCCAATGCCTGACACCTTAAAGCCACTTCTTCGAAATCAAATGGCTTGGTTAAATAATCATCGCTGCCCGCTAAAAAGCCATCACGCTTATCAAGCTGACTATCCCTTGCGGTTAACATTAACACGGGAATGTTTGTTGCATGATTTTCTTTTATCCAGCGGCATAATTCTAAACCATCCATGTCAGGCAAATTTAGATCTAGAATAGCCACATCATAGTGCTGATCTTCAAGAAAGTTTTTCGCCAACTTACCATCTTCAGCATAATCAATGATAAAACCTTGGGCTTCAAGATAATCATATAACTGTCCAGCAATGACATGATTATCTTCAACCAACAAAATTTTAAGATTTGATGTGTGCTTCATGGTCATCATTCACCAATTTTATTTTGCCTGATCAACATAAGGGTATGGTCCAAAACATTATCTCGGCCTTTTTGGAGGCTATCACGCGTAATTTCAACCACTACATCAGGCTTCACTCCCCCTGCGGTTTCGGCACCACTGGGCCTAACAATCATTCTGGTAGCTATATAAGCACGTAACTGTGAATGCGGTAACTTAAATAAATTCCCTTGCGCGGTTTGATTGGCATTTCCACCAGTCTCTTGCCCTAAAAGGGTTGCAAATCCAAAATCTTTAACGGTTGAGGCAAAGACAATCCCTGCCGAATAGGTGATCGGACTAGTTAAAACATAAGCATCGCCTTTAAAGCGCTTGCGATCTGAGTGAGGCTTCTCCCAATCATCCCACTCTTCAACCAACATATCACCCACATCACCCTTATAATTGAAAAACCCACGATTATGATCGTTTAATTTTTCAATAACCTTCGAGGCCATGCGGAATTTTTGTTTCGCAATAAAACGCGTTAAATAAAGCGGGGCGTCAGTATTGCCACCGGTATTTTCCCTAACATCAATAATTAATGAGTGGATATTTTGACGATTAATTTCTTCAAACGTTTCATCCAAATAATCCTCAAACCAATCTGGATCGATATCAAAGCTAGCCACTTTCAAATAACCCACACCTTCTGCAATCATTCTAAAATCAAAGTCACTAGGCAGGTCATACGAGGCACCCTTTGTGATCTGCTGCACTCTTGTTTTTTGGCCAACAAGAATAGTTTCAACTGAACCATCAGCATTTTGGATAACAATCTCAAACTCATTGACCATATCAAAGGCTGCCCAAAGATA
>CAKZLM010000067.1 GCA_937126915.1 uncultured Alphaproteobacteria bacterium | reverse complement strand
ATTTAACCGCCCTTTTTCAAGATGCCTTGATGGCGCTGAAAGCTACTGCATTACGCAGTGTGTTGACCTTACTTGGGGTAATCATTGGTGTTGCCAGCGTGGTCACCATGGTGGCCATTGGTGATGGTGCTAAGCAAGAGGTTGAAAACCGTATCAATAATCTTGGTGCCAATGTTCTCACCATTCGCCCCGGTGCCGGTTGGGGAGCGCGGCGCGGTGGTGCTGGTTCAGCTGACCCGTTTTCTGATAAAGATATGGAAGCCATTCAAAATGAAATACCGGGTATTTTAGCTGCGTCTGGTCGTGTTAGCAGCAACACGCAATTGGTTTCAGGTGGGGTTAACTGGTCAACCCAAGTGCTTGGTGTACATGAAGGTTATTTGGAAATTAAAGACCAAACCGTCACCCAAGGACGACCCTTAAACGAGCGTGATTTGGTGTCTAGCCGAAAAGTGGCTTTGGTTGGGCAAACCATTGTCAAAGAAATGTTTGGTGGCAGCACGCCGGTTGGTCAACGCATGCGCATCAACAATGTGCCATTTGAGGTCATCGGTGTTTTGTCTGAAAAAGGTACCAGTGGCTTTGGTCAAGATGGTGATGATTTGGTGTTGGTGCCCTTAACCACAGCGCGTAAGCGTTTAGTCGGTGGTAACCGCGCTGGTGGGCCTGATTATTTGACCTATATCGAGGTTGAAGTGGCCCCTGGTTATGACCTTAAAACCGTTGAGGCACAGATTAAAACCTTGATGAAAGAACGTCGTAAAATTGGTCCCGGGCAAGATGATGACTTCTTCATCTATAACCGCGCAGAATTTGTTAGTGCGCGCAGTGAAACCCAGCGCACCTTAACTGTTTTATTGGCTGCAATGGCAGGCGTATCTTTGATCGTGGGTGGTATTGGCATTATGAATATTATGCTTGTGTCAGTAACCGAGCGCACCAAGGAAATTGGATTGCGTTTGGCAATTGGTGCCCGTCAAAGTGATATCTCACAGCAGTTTTTAATTGAAGCCGTGACTCTATCAGCCATTGGCGGTGTTATCGGCATTGGCATAGGGATGAGCCTTAGCTTCGCCTTATCCAAGGTTGGTGGCTGGGCAGTTTTAATCAGCCCATCTGCAATTGCCTTAGCGGTGATTTTTTCGGTTATTGTGGGGGTATTTTTTGGTGCATACCCAGCGCGTAAGGCATCGCAATTAAACCCCATTGATGCGCTGCGCACGGAATAAAAAATTCTCATACAGAAAAGGAAAAGGCACGGACAAAAATTTGTCGGTGCCTTTTTTGTTTGGGTTAAGATAGAATATTCAATCAGCCTTTATTGACCCATTTCAGCCTTCATATAAGCGATTAAATCTTCAATTTCTTTGTCTTTACGAAGGCCCGCAAACGCCATCTTGGTGCCACGGATGGTACGGCCGGGCGATCTCAAATATTTTGCCATGTTTTCTTCCGTCCAAACCATACCTGATTCTGCCATGGCTTTTGAATAACGAAAGTCAGGGTTTTGACCTGCTTCTTTGTCAAAAATACCAAATAAATTCGGGCCAATTTTATTGCGACCACCTTCTTCAAGGGTATGGCAGGTGCGGCACTTGTTCCAAACACGTTTACCAGCGTCAACATCACCTGCACTGGCAGGAGCCACAAAGGCCAATGATGAAAGAAGGGTGAGGGCTGTTAAAAACTGTTTCATAAATCGGTGTCCTTTATTCGACTTTGACAATCATTATTTTTACGCGCTGAGAGGCGTTTGGATTTGTGCTTAACATAATCAGTCATGATGAGATTTCAAGGATTAAGCTTATTGCCTTTGTGGGGGGCGTTGTTCAGTTGGCGGTGATGACGTTATCTTGGGGGTTTGTTCGCACCTTTTGTGGTTCTTGTGGCTTGCCTGTAGGGGGCGATTGTCGTTATGGTGAACATGTTAAACCTACCTTTGATTAGCCGTAAGTAGCGGTTAGATGGTTTTTGTGATGCTGGGCGATGGCACTAGATAATTTATCTTAGGGATAGTGATTGTTATGCGATTTTTAATTCAACGGGTTAAAAAGGCCTCGGTAGAGGTTGAGGGTAAATCTGTCGGTGCCATTGGGCAGGGGCTGTTGGTTCTTGTTTGTGCCATGGCGGGCGATGACCAGACAATCAGTCGTTTGATGGCCGAAAAAATTGCTAAATTTCGTTTGTTTTCAGACCATGACGGCAAGACGAATTTATCAGTGCAAGATATCAGCGGCGAGGTGTTGGTGGTCAGCCAGTTTACCCTTGCAGCACAATGGAAGAAGGGCAATCGTCCGGGCCTTAGTCGCGCCGCTGCCCCCGATGTGGCAAGAGACCTATATGAGAAGTTTGTCGTAGACATGCGCGAGCAGGGTTTGAAAGTGGAAACCGGACAGTTTGCCGCCAGCATGGAAGTGTCGCTGATAAACGACGGTCCCTTCACCCTTTGGATGGATAGCCAACACCCTGAATAATAAAGAAAAACCATAAAAGATTGAAATATTTGAAATCAGGCCTTGATCTTGCCATAAGGATTGGCTATACGATGCCACCGACGTTGTTAAAACGTTGGTGGGCAACTGGCCCTAAAACAGCATCTTGACGCGGGATGGAGCAGCCCGGTAGCTCGTCAGGCTCATAACCTGAAGGTCGTAGGTTCAAATCCTACTCCCGCAACCAATTAAGCCCTTGAAAACATTATGTTTTCGAGGGCTTTTTCATTTCTGATATTTTCAAAAAATAATTCGCGGAAGCAATACGGAAGCGGCATTGAGGTGTTTTTCTCTTTTTACATCTGTTTGTTAAAATAATAGTTGAATTTGTTTTTTTATGATAAATAATAGGTCGTATTTTTTGAATGTTATAAATAAAAGGTGATCAGAATTTCTAGATTTGAAATTCCAGAAAAGTTGAGGGCTGCTGCAGCACGCAATCTTGTAATGTTTTTAGGAGCAGGCGTCTCAAGGTTTGCTGGTGGATGTGGTTGGGATGATTTTGCGAAAAACTATATTGCCTTACTCAACAATAAGGGAATGATAAGTACAGAAGAGTTTTCTGCATTGAATAGCTTAATGGAAGATGAAACTGAGAAAAAGGTGCTTAGTGATGCGAAGTCATTAATTACAAATTTAAGTGCCAATGGTCATCTAAAAAGTCAAGATGTTGATATATTAGAGAAGATTTGCGTAAAAAAGCAGGGCTATTCTAAGACTAAGCAAGCACTTTCTATATGTGAATTCATCAGGAATCAGAGAGGTGGCCGACTTGAATCAGATGACTTTCGTAACTTGATAATTGACAGTGATATGGAACAAGATGGTGAAGAGTTTTTGAAGAGTATTCTTTCGTTTAATATTCCAATATTTACTACTAACTACGATAACCTAATAGAGCTAGTCTTTGAAAATAATTTTGGGAATGAGCAGGAGATTTCTGCCGAAGTAGATAAGAGAGTATCTGAGAAAGAGAAATCATCCAAAAAGCTTAAAGTAGTATATAGACCTGAGGAGTTAAAGCTCACTGATTTGGAACAAGGGACAAAGTTAATTAAAATCCATGGCTGCATAAAAGAGCCAAGTAAAGCTGTAATTTCTGATGCCGATTATATCCATCATTACAGAAATGAAAATATAAAAAGTTTCATGCAGTATTTATTTAAGTCCAAGACGGTATTATTTATGGGTTATGGGTTAGAGGAGGCTGAAATATTGGCCCACTTATTTGATCTAGAAGAACATCAAATCTTTCCAGAAAATAGATATTGGTTGAATGGTTATCATAAAACCGATGAAGAACTGATGAAGCTTCACAGAGATTACTTCAAGGATGTTTATGGTATTAGTTTGTTGCCTTATAATTTAGATCAAAATGGATATTTTGAATTAGTTCACTATTTTAATGAAATATTGCAAAGTGTTTCAAATGTTAAGCGTTCCCCTTATCCTTCTCATATAAAGTTTTTACAAGAGAGTTTCTCCTGATGGCGACTATTTCACAAAAGAAGCAAGACGCTCTAGATTTTATTATTCAACATAAAAACGATGAAGTTTTGGTGCGAGAGTTTTTCAAGGTTGCAAATGGCTCTGAGATATTTGACACCCTAATTAATAATGGGTTTTACGATATAGCAGAAATTCCTATTCCTTATGAGGCTGAAGAAGGTGGTATTGTTCATAAACCTTGGCCCGCTATGCAATACATTAAAAAAGTTGCTACTGAATCATCAGAGAGTAAAAATGAAAAATTAGCAGAAAAAATCCTTAAACTCATTGCGGATATTATAGAAAAGCTCGATCATCCAAGAATTACTAATAGCTATATTTGGGACGATTTTTCAGAAATACTAACGTTAGTTCCAATTGATACGATCTACCCAGAAATTATTGAGAGAGTTTGTGAGGGCTTTGCTAATGTTGGATATAATGGGTTAATGCTTCATCATCTGGGTATTACTTTATTAGGTAAGTTTCTTGAAGTTCAAGAGCAATCATCTTACGAAAATATTAAAGTCCTAATTGGCTGTTTACTGGTTTTTGATTTAAGTGGTAATAATAAACTGAGACATAGAGATAAGCCTTCTTTCTTGTGTGAGGCCTTTTGGGTTAAGGATTTTCTGAATAGATATACAGAACAACTTAGTTTAGTTCCAAGAGAATATGCACTAGATATAATCATTGAAAAATTGGATTTCTGGATTGCTTCTCAAGATGAAGGTAATAGACTTACCTATGTCTATAGACCGGCTATAGAAGAACATCAGCAAAATGACTCCTTCAAATTAGATACTTCAAATATTTTAATTTTTTGTGTGCGAGATATCTCTTTCAATCTTTGTAAGGCTGGAAGAATAGATAATAAGGTTCTGGTTAGAGAATATTGGGGTAAGACAGTTCTTTACAAAAGATTAGCTGTGTATTTAGCGAATTATTATTGTCCAAATGAAATTACTAAATACCCTCTAGATAAGTTGCTTTCGAATGATTTGGTTCATGAGACTTATCATTTTTTAAAAAGACATTTTGCGAGTTTCGATGGGAAATTAAAACAACGTATTTTTGACCATATTCGTAAGTCAAAAATAAAAGATTATGATGGTGTGGTGTCAGATCGACTTACAGCTTCATATAGAATGAGGTGGCTTTCGGTAATTATAGGATCAGGTCTAAAAGAGGCTGATGATTTATACCAATCACTAAAAAATAAATATGGTTACGAACATGAAAACCCAGATTTTTTAATGTATCTAGGTGTAACCCAGTTTGGGGAAACAAGTCCTCTGCAGGTTAGTGAATTGCTTGAAATGCAGCTTAATCAGATTGTTAAGTATCTTGAGGGCTATACAAAAAATGACGAATGGGAAGGTCCAACTGTAGCTGGCTTAGCTGAAAGTTTAGAGAAAGCAGTTAGTGAAAAGCCGAATAAGTTTACCGCCAATATTAAAGAGTTTGAAGACCTTTACCCTATTTATTGGAGGGCAATCATTGCTGGGATAGATAATTATTGTTCAGCAAAATCTGATCCAAAACAAGTTGACTGGGACCAAGTTTTTTGCTTTTTAGAAGAAAAATTCGATAAATACTCTGATTGGTATCCGATAGAAAAAGAGATTGGAAGGGGGGTATATGATGCTTGGTATAATGCAGGTTTTATTCACTCTAGCATGAGATTAATCAGAAAACTGTCAAATCTTGAAAGCTTTGATGTAGTTAAAACATACAGAAACGAAATATATAAAATAATAAAAAAAGCATTGAGTTTCGTTGAAACAAAAGTTGATTTTGCCAATCGAAATTTTGTTAATACTTCTATTAATTCAACAAGAGGCTATGTTTTTGATGCTTTACTTCATTTTTTAATAAGGTGTACTAAAGAAAAAAAGAAAGATAAACATATAACAGATGTTGATTGGGAGAGTTTTAAGAATGTTTTTGATTGTGAATTAAATAAAAGTAAAAATGATAATATTGAATTTACAGTGATGGTTGCCTCTCATTTGCCAAATATAGCATACCTCTCAAGTGATTGGTTAATGCAAAATATTCTGAAGCTTTTTGATGCCAATAATGAGTTGAATTTTCTTGCTGCTGTTGAAGCTTACACTTATTCAGGCCATAATAATGGCCCAATAGAAGAGAGGCTTTGGGGAAATGGAATTTTTGATCAAGCGCTAGAAAAGTATAAAGAAGGCCGTGTAAGGAAGAAGCTTATAGAGCGACTAACATTGGGATACATTCAAGGAACTCAAAAAATTAATGACTCTTCAACTTTCAATCAATTGATTAAGCAGATGGATGGGAATGATATATCAGTAATAATAAGATATATATGGTCTGCAAATGAATTCTTGAAAGACAATGAAGATTGTGTGAAGAGAATAATAAAACTATGGGATAAGTTGATAAATGGAATTACAAAACAATCTCAAGAACACAAAGGCATTATGTCGGACCTTAATTTGTTCATCGTTTACTGTAAAACTCTTGAAAAACCAATGGTAGGCAGGTTGCTTAAAACTGTTGAATATATAAACCTAAATCATAATTCATATTATTTCATAGAAGAAATGTTAAAGCATGTTGGGGGCAATCCAGAAGAAGTAGCAAGTTTATTCACCAAGATGTTAGATGGGTACTTTCCACAATCCCCAAAGGAGAGTATTGTTAAAATCTTGAAGGTTTTGGAACATAAAAGCCCGATAAATGCATATCAAATAAATGCCCTATACATTGAGAAATATGGTTGGGACATTCTTTCCGAAATAGACGGTTGAAAATCATGACAATAGTGACAATAGCTGATTTTGAGTGCCTAATGTCACTATTGTCATGAGGTATAGATCGTTGGGTTTACTTTGAAACTGGCTTTTTGTTTACCTGCGTTTTGTCCTTTCCTAGTGAAGTTTGGTTTAAGCCAGCCATAATCTGATAATTGCAATATTGCTGCGTTAACAATTTCTGCTTCTGTATTTGACTTAAAAGGTCCTTCACCACGACAAAGATCGCGCTGCGATATAGTCTTTGGCTTTTCCTCTAAAATCCACTTTGCTAGTTTAAGCGTGTTTTGATCAGTCTCAGGCTTGCTACTGGTGCCAAAGGCGCGTTTTGCCATGGGGTGTAGGTAATTATCCATCAAATGAATTGCCCGTTTCATGATGTTGGCCCCAATGAAGTGAGGTTCCGCCCTTAAGCCATCTATGGCAAAATCTAGATAATGCAGCACTAAGTTATTGCAGATTAGATTGTAACCTACAGCTAAAAGGTTTTTGCTTCTTTATTTTGCAGTCTTGAGTTTTCTTTTTTGGCTGATCTCATTTGTTTCGCTTGTCAGTTGGCTTGGGTTCCTGCAAAATGGATTGTGGGGAGAGAGGTGTTTATGGATTATGTGGTTATTGGGGCTGGTTCTGCGGGGTCGGTTATTACTCGTCGCTTGATCGATGCGGGGCACCGCGTTTGCCTTCTTGAGGCTGGTGGCGATGATAACAGTTTCTTAGTGCAGGCGCCGATGGGTTATGCCGTTACTCTTCCAACCAAGATTAATAATTGGGCCTTTGAAACAGTGCCTCAAGTGGGTTTGAACGGGCGGCGTGGTTACCAACCTCGTGGAAAGGTATTGGGTGGGTCTAGCAGTATCAATGCGATGATATATACCCGTGGGCATGCGGCCGATTATGACGATTGGGCGGCCTTTGGCAATGCAGGGTGGAGCTGGCAAGAGGTGCTGCCCTATTTTAAGCGCGCTGAAAATAATCAAAACTTTGGTGGCTCAATGCATGGGCAAGATGGCCCCTTGCATGTGGAAAGCCCTAAGAACGCCAGCCCGTTTAATGACTATTTTTTTGAAGCAGCAGCGATTAATCAACACCCTTTAAACCCTGACTTTAATGGCGAGAGCCAAGAGGGCGTGGGTATGTATCAGACCACCACCAAAGATGGACAGCGTTTCAGTGCTGCCAAGGGCTATTTATATGATATTTTAAAGCACCCAAATTTAAAACTGATTACCAAAGCCCATTCTAGAAAGCTGTTGTTTGAAGGGAAAAAATGCGTCGGTGTTGAATATCACCACCAAGGAACGGTGAAAGAGGTAAAGGCAGAGCTTGAGGTGATATGTTGTGCGGGGGCTTTTGGCACGCCGCAATTGCTACAGCTTTCTGGCATTGGCCCGGCGGCCCTTTTGCAAAAACATGGCATAGAGGTGGTGCATGACCTGCCGGGAGTTGGTCAAAACCTGCAAGATCACCCTGATTATATCGCCGCTTATAAAGCAAATACCACCGATTTGATGGGATACTCGATCAAAGGGTTTGCCAAAATGATTAGAGAGGTGTGGCGATATAAAACCAAGAAATCAGGCTTGTTTGCCTCAACCGTGGCGGAATCGGGTGGGTTTTTGAAAACGGATCCCGCGCTTGATCGACCTGATCTACAGCTTCATTTTGTCAGTGGCATTGCCGATAATCATAACCGCACCAGCCATTGGGGCCATGGTTTTAGCTGTCATGTGTGTGTGCTGCGCCCTCAAAGCGTTGGTTCTGTTGAAATTGCCTCATCTGACCCAATGCAGGCACCGTTGATTGATCCTGCCCTTTTAGCCCATGATGATGACATGGCAACCTTGATAAAGGGTTATAAAATTCAACAACAAATTATGCAAAGCCCGCCTTTGGCACAGCATGTAACTGAGGTTCTTTATAAGCCCCATTTAAGTAATGATGGCGACATTGAAGAGGAAATTAGAAACCGCGCTGATACGGTTTATCATCCTGTGGGCACCGCCAAAATGGGCACAGACACGATGGCGGTTGTCTCGCCCAAGGATTTATGCGTTTATGGCATTGAGGGGCTGCGGGTGGCAGATGCCTCAATCATGCCGACCTTAATTGGTGGCAATACAAATGCACCAACCATTATGATCGGTGAAAAAGCCAGCGATATGATTTTAGGAAAATGATTTAAAATATTGGGGAGGGAATTGGCTATGAAAAAGCGTGAAAAAACACTATTAGGTACCATCAGTTTGGTGGCGATGATGACGGCTGTTACGTCATCGACTGTAATGGCTGATACATTAATGGCAGGTCCTTTGGCTGGGGGAGTTGCCGTGACGGCGGTTGATAGTGTTGAGGCCGTTGGAAACGTTGCTGAACAAACGCTAACTATGCAAGGGTTAACGCAGCCCGTTGAGATTATAAAAGATGAGTGGGGTGTCAGTCACATCTTTGCTCAAACCCAAGCTGATTTGTTTTTCGCCCAAGGTTTTAACGCCGCCCGTGATCGTTTGTTCCAGTTTGAAATTTGGCGTCGCAAAGCCACAGGCACACTGGCAGAGATTATGGGGGAAAAAGCCCTAAAGCATGATCATGGTGCGCGCCTTCTAAGGTTTCGCGGTGATTTAGAGCAAGAAATGGCTCATTACCATGAGGATGGTAAAGAAATTATCATGGCCTTTGTGGCGGGGGTTAATGCCTATATTAACCATGTTAAAGCTAACCCTGATGAACTGCCGTTTGAGTTTAAAAAGCTAGGCCTTGAGCCTGGGCTTTGGACGCCAGAGGTGGTGATCTCACGCCATAATGCCTTAACGGGTGGCATATCCAATGAAATTATGCTGGCAAAAAGCATCACCGCCATTGGCGCTGATTTGACCCGCGATGTCATACCATTTCATCGTGATGCTTATTTAAAAGCCATGGGCGACATTGATTTATCTAAGGTGGATGATGATATTATGGCGCTTTATCGCGCCTCACGGAGTATGCCTAAGTTTGAGGCCAGTGACATTGCCGCGGGGAGCAAAGCTGTGATCCCCGATGATGGGTTAGAAGATGATCTTCAAGAGGAAGACACCTTAGAGTTTGACGAAAACTTTTGGCATGATCCGATGGAGGGCATTAACAATATTGGCAGTAACAATTGGGTTATTGCAGGCAATAAAACCGCCAGTGGTAAGCCCATTATGGCCAATGACCCGCATCGCTCAATCCAAAGTCCATCTTTACGATATATGGTTCATCTTAACGCCCCCGCTAAAGATGGCAAGCGCGGGTGGAATGTTATTGGCGCGGGCGAGCCTGTGTTGCCCGGGGTGTCTATCGGTCATAATGGTCATGGCGCGTGGGGCCTGACAATTTTCCGTATCGATCAGGAAGATTTGTATGTGTATAAAACCAATCCTGATAACCCCAATCAATATTATTATCAGGGCCAATGGCATGACATGACCGTGGAAACCACCACCATCAAGGTGAAGGGGCAAGCGGATGAGACGGTGACTTTAAAATATACCAAGCATGGCCCTGTGTTGAAGGAAGATGCTGGCCGCCAAGTGGCCTATGGCATGAGGGCAGCATGGTTGGATATTGGAGCGGCCCCCTATCTGGCAAGCCTTAGAATGGATCAAGCCACAACTTTTGAAGAGTTTCGCGAGGCCTGCAGTTTCTCAGGTCTTCCTGGTGAAAATATGGTGTGGGCTGATGCCAATGGCACTATCGGGTGGCAATCGGTAGGTTTAACGCCTGTTCGCTTTGGCTGGGATGGCAGCTTACCCATGCCAGGCGACGGCACTTATGAATGGCAGGGTTATGTGCCGATCAAATCAATGCCTCATGTGACCAATCCTTCGTCTGGTTGGTATGGCACGGCAAATCATAACAATGTGCCAGAAAGCTATCCTAACATTTTCTCAGACTTTTACTCTGATCCCGCGCGGTCATATCGATTGAATGAGATAATGCCGACCTATCAAAACCATACCATTAAAGACAGTATGGCGCTGCAATATGATAATAAATCAATGTATGCTGAACGCATTGCGGGCACATTGGCGGGTTTAGAAGCCAGTGATGATTTAAAGCCTGCACAACACTATCTAGCAGTATGGGACCATATGATGGACCGCGACAGTGTGGGGGCCGCCATCTATGATATTTGGGAGCAAAAAATGCTGACAAAGGTCACCGACCTTGTCATCCCCAAAGACAAGCAAGATGAGGTGCCTGCGTTAAGCCGTCAAAAACTATCAGAATGGTTGCGCGATATGCCTCAATGGGTGTTTGGGAAAGAGGCCCAGATAACGCGCGATCAGCTAATGCTATCGGCGTTGGTTGAAGCTGTCGCTGACTTAGAAAGCCGTTTTGGTGATGACATGAGCACTTGGACCTACGGCGCCATCCATTATGCCCAAGTCATTCACCCCCTCAGTCATTTGGTGGATGAAGACATGCGTGCGAAATTGGATACGGCTGCCCTGCCGCGTGGTGGCGCGGGTAATACCCTGAATGCTAACCATGGAAAGGGTCAGCAACGATCAGGAGCCAGCTTTAGAATGATTGTCGATACCGCTAACTGGGATGCCACCATGGGCACCAACGCGCCGGGCCAATCGGGTAATCCCGATAGCCCGCATTATAAAAATATCTTCAAAAATTGGAACGAGGGCACCTATTTCCCGATGTATTATTCCAAGGACAAAATTGAGGATAACGCCAGCTTGCGCATCACTTTGAAGCCTTAAAGAAACATAAAACAGGCACCGACAACTATGATTGTGACTTTTAGTTCATCATATTGTCTGTGCTTGTTGTTGGTGCTTGTTTTTTATAACAATATTGATCAATGACTCGATAAGTTGAAATATCGGATTTTTGTCGTAAAGGGTTTATATCTAACCCTTAACGGTGGTTGCGATGGCGTCACAGATATAGGTGATATTGTTGCTGTTAAGGGCGGCTACGCACATGCGGCCACTTTCAAGGCCATAAATGGCAAAGTCTTGTTGCAGGCGGGTCATCACTTCGGCGCTAAAGCCTGAATAGCTGAACATGCCTGTTTGACGGGCGATATGATCAACACCATGCACTTGACGATCGTTTAAACCCTGCACTAATTGTTGGCGCATGTCCTTAATACGGTCACGCATTTCGGCCAATTCATCTTGCCATAATTTGTTTAGGTCAGGATTTGTTAAAACCAATTCTGCCAAGGCCGCGCCATGAATGGGTGGGTTGGAATAATTGGTGCGAATGACATTGCTGGTTAAGCTTTTAACACGTTTTGTTTCATCGCCATCTTGGCATACCAGCGATAGGGCACCAACTCGTTGTCCATATAATCCCATGCTTTTTGAAAAGGATGAGGCAACAAGGAAGCTTAGCCCCTCTTCAGCAAAGCGGCGAATGATGGCGCCATCTTTTGCCAGTCCTTTATCAAACCCTTGGTAAGCCATATCTAAGTATGGCATCAGGTTATTTGTTTTAATAACCTCAATCACTTGCTGCCATTGATCATTGCTTAGGTCATAGCCGGTTGGGTTATGACAGCAGGCATGGAGTATAATGATGGTGCCCTCACTGGCTGCTTTTAGATCAGCCAGCATGGCGTCAAAATCAATGCCTTTTAGGGCAGGACTGTAATAGCTGTAGGTGCCAACCTCAAAGCCCGCTTTTTCAAAAATGGCTTGATGGTTCTCCCAAGATGGATTGGAAATAAGAATTTTTGTGGGCTTTGTTGCTAAGCGTTTTAAAAGATCTGCGCCCAATTTAAGCGCCCCTGTTCCACCTAAGGCTTGAACAGTGATCAGGCGGTCTGAATTGGCAGCGACAAAGTCATCACCCAAAATAAGTTTTTGAACGGCACTATTATAAGCGCTATTGCCAGTGATAGCTTGGTAGGTATGAGCATTGGCGTTTTGGGCGATGATTTCGCCTGCTTGTTTAACCGATTTCATCAGTGGAACAGCGCCTGTGTTATCACTGTAAACACCTGTGACAAGATTAACCTTTTTGGGGTTTGTGTCATTTTTAAAGCGTTCAACAACACCGAAAATTGGGTCCGCCACAGGGGCAGGTGCGTTATGAAAAACGGTCATGCTTAGGTCTCATTCCTCGCGCCCTTCTGGGCCTTA
>CAKZLM010000066.1 GCA_937126915.1 uncultured Alphaproteobacteria bacterium | reverse complement strand
TTTTCTCGCTGTCATTTTGTTCGGCCATATGTAATCCCCACTTTAAAATGCTGATATTGCTCAATATCTTAAAGGTAAGGATTTCTTTGAAAAAATCAAGAAAACATGTGTTTGATATCAAAAAGTGGTAAAAAGCTTACGTCTATAGTGACTTAGTCAAGCCATTTTTTGTTTTGTTTGATGAGATTTTCTGCCTCGGTTGGTTCAACCGGCTTGGCAAAATAATATCCTTGCCCCATATGGCAATCGAGTGACTTTAAAATGCCAATATGTTCGTGTTTCTCGAGACCTTCAGCAACAATTTTAAAGCCCATTGTATGGGACAGCATGCTAATAATTTCGACAATAGTTTTATTGCTGTCATTATATTCAATATCACCAACAAACGAGCGGTCTACTTTGATAATATCAAGCGGGAAGGTTTGAAGGTAACTAAGGGATGAATAGCCCGTACCAAAGTCATCAAGGGCTAATTTAACATCCAGTTCTTTTAATTGTTCTAGAATTTGGGTGGTTTTTTCTGGTTGGTCCATCAATGTGCTTTCGGTTAATTCAATGCACAATGATTTGCCAGAAAGGCCCGTTCTTGCAAGTGCAACGGCCGTTTCATGGGCCATATCGACCTTGGCAAACTGTATACCGGAGACATTTACGGTGACATACAGATCTTGGCTTGATGGAAGGCGAGATTGCCATTCTTTCATTTGCTCGCAAGCCTCTAGCAATGCCCAGCGACCCAATTCGATGATGATGCCGCTTTCCTCCGCCAAGCTAATAAAATCAGATGGCGGAACCAAACCGCGGTCACGATGGCGCCAACGACACAGCGATTCAAAGCCTAATAGTTTTCCCGTTTCAAGACTAACAATTGGTTGATAATGTAGTTCTAAATCACCATTTTGAACAGCCTTTCGAAGTTCAATTTCAAGCTGAAACTGATTTTGGGCGCGTCTGTGGTGATCTCTTGCGTAAAGTTCGGTTTGTCCTCGGCCACGTTTTTTGGCGCGGTGCATGGCAAAATCTGCATCACGAATAATTTCTTCCGCATAAGGCTTACTGTCATAAGTTGTTGCCATACCTATGGAAACGGTTGCGAAAAACTCGGTTTGACCAATGGTAAAGGCCGCAGCCATGGCATCATGAATGCGTTCAGCAACACGCTTAGCATCATCTTCGGACTTTAGATTGGGAATGAAAATGGAAAACTCATCACCATTGATGCGGGCCAATAAAATCTCAGAGCGCATGATCTTTTTAATGCGCAAGGCAAAAGTAATGAGAAATTCATCTCCAGCAAGATGCCCTAAGGTTTCATTGATGTGTTGGAATCTATCCACATTAATTACAATAACGGCACATTGGTTATCGGCATTTATTTCGTTTTTCTTTGCTAAAAAGTCACTGACTTGGTCTTGCAGCATGCTGCGGTTTGGTAAATTAGTGAGCGGATCATGCAAGGCATTGTGCAATAAATTGCGTTCTGCTCGTTTTTCTGAGGTTTTATCGTTGATGACACCAACAATGTTGACCACTTCATCATTTCTAAGTTCGGGCACTAAATAGCACATTAAGAAATGTTCGTTGGGTGGTGTATGAAACTGCCATTCGAAAACTACAGGGGCCTTGTTTTTAATGGCTTCTTGGCATTTTTGAGTGATCAATGTGTTTGAGGGGAAGTTGCGATTATCTATAATGCATTGCTCAAGCACATCTTCTTTGTCTTTATGAAAGATAGCCGAAAATTTTTGGTTAATATGATTGCAGATCAATGCGTTTTCATGGACAGTTAAGCTGAATAAACCATGTGGAAGGTTTTCAACAATCCAATAAGGATTGACGTGACCGCTGTCATAGGCGCTTTTAAGCAATTCTAAGTTTTGAGGGGCCTCGCTTATGTCGTTTTTTAAACTCATATAATCACTGGTGTCCTGACAGGGCTAATTTCTTTATTTGTTCTTATATTATCACAGATAAGGTAATATTTATCATAAGATCAACATATAAATCATAAATTTATTAAAATATTTTTAATTCTGAGCAAGATTTTATAAAATCATCAGAAATGAAGGCTCATTAAATGATTGTTTTTGATGATTTTTAGATTGTTATTCTTTGACTGAGTGCTTGAAAACTGCCATATAGTGATTCAAAATTTCAATCCATTAGGATGTGAGGCTGATATGTTGAAACTCTTAAAAAGAATTTTCTTGTGGTGGGATGCTGATTGTACCGTTGGCACGGCTCTTTATACAATGCGTTTTGGTAAAGAGGTTGGCAAAGATGATCAAGGCAGTACCTATTATGAATCTAAAGAGGGTCGCCGTTGGGTGATCTATTCTGGCAAGATTGAAGCCTCGCGTATTCCGCCTGAGTGGCACGCTTGGATTCATAAAACCGTTAAGCTACCGCCTAACCAACAAGCACCAGTAGTGCAGCCTTGGGAAAAAGACCATGTTGAAAACCCAACTGGCGGTGAAGGGGCTTATTTTCCGGATGGTAGTCCGCATGCTAAAGGTGCCCGTGCTAAAGCCACTGGTGATTATGAAGCTTGGCAGCCTGAGTAAGTTAGGCGACATGATTTTGACAAAGAGGGGCATAATTTTGCCCCTTTTTTTATGAAAATAATTACTGACAGAGTAACCTTGTTCATCTTATATACAGGTTGTGAAAACTATAACGACCCAAATTATATATTGGCCTAAAAATGCGCTTAAGCTGGGGAATACTCGTTACTGGGCCTAAAGGGAAAATTTATGACTAAGAATTATATTGAAGCGATCATTGGTGCTGTGGTCTTACTTGTTGCCGCTTTTTTTGTAACGTTTACTTATGGAAGAACTGATGCTGGCAGCCAAGCGGGCTATGAATTAGCAGCACGCTTTGATAGTGTTGATGGTCTTAAAATTGGGTCTGATGTGCGTATCGCTGGCATTAAGGTTGGTAGTGTTACGGCGCAAGAGCTGGATCCGCAAACCTTTATGGCTATTGTAAAGTTCACGGTTAATAATGACCTTAAATTGCAGGGCGGCGCTTCGGCTAAAATTTCCTCAGAAAGCTTATTAGGCGGTGCTTATTTATCATTGTCAAATGGCTTTGAAGATTATGTCATGCAGCCCGGTGATGAAATCGAAATTACCCAAGGTTCGGTTGATTTAATGGAACTTATCGGTCAAGCTGTGTTTAGTGCCACTGATGGTGATAGCGGAAATTAATCAGTTATTTAAGGAATATGATTCTTTTGTTTAAAAAGCAATATTCATCAGCATTACAAAAGGCATGTGTCGCCTCGGCGGTATGTGCCTTATTGCTTTTGGATCAAGGACAAGTGCTTGCTGCCTCACAAGAAGATATTCAAGCCGTTAAAACCACTGTTATCGGTCAAGAGGACTTGCCTCCAAAAAGTATCGCTGTTTTGAGGGCGTTAGACAAAATCACTGCCCGTATCACAGAATTACAGGTGCCAACAGGTGATGAAGGGGTGAGCTTTGGGAACTTGTTGATCAAATCACCGCAATGCCGTTCTAATCCCCCTGAAGAAACGCCTGAATCGTTTGTGTTGTTGACCATTGATGAATTAAAGAAAAACGGCCAAAGCGAGCGTATTTTCAGCGGCTGGATGTTGGCTTCAAGCCCAGCCTTAAACCCTTTAGAGCACCCTGTTTATGATGTTTGGGCGATCAATTGTAGGACCGTTTCTGGTGCAGGTTCTGAATGAAGGGCAAAAAAGTCTGCCTCTTTGTGCATGGCTTGATTTAGGCGTTTTTGATAATCAGCACGACTAATTTCTATTGCCCCTAGGCTTGCTAAATGCGGGGTGATAAACTGCGAATCCAATAAGCTGAAACCACCCTTTTTCAGCCGTGCAATGAGATAGGCAAGAGCAATTTTTGAGGCATCGCGTTCGGTGTGAAACATGCTTTCACCAAAAAAGCCTGCGTTAATACATACACCATACAAGCCCCCGACCAAACGCCCCATATTCCAGCATTCAACCGAATGGGCAAAGCCTTTTTCATGAAGAATATTATAAAGATAGCGGATGTCTTCATTGATCCATGTTTCATCTCGTCCAGCTTTGTCAGAGGCGCACATGTCCAAAACACGACCAAAGTCTTGGTTAACGGTTACACGAAAGGGTTCTTGTTTGATTTTTTTCTTCAAAGATTTTGAGACGTGAAAGTCTTCAAGCGGGAAGATGCCGCGGTATTCAGGATCAACCCAAAAAACGCCATCGCTGTCCTTATCTTCAGCCATGGGAAATAATCCACACATATAGGCTTTAAGAAGAATGTCAGGCGTGATGGCGTCCATATTGGTTGATTAGTCCTGTTTATTTAAGTCCTCAAGAAATTTTTCCAACCAGTGAATGTTGTAGTTACCCTCAACAAAATCAGGTTGGTCCAATAGCATCTGATGCAAAGGAATTGAGGTTTTAATGCCGCCGATAACATATTCTTCTAAAGAACGGCGCAAGCGGCGAATACAGCCCGCACGGTCAGAACCGCGTACGATTAACTTACCGATCATGCTGTCATAATGAGGAGGCACACGGTAACCCGAGTAAAGCGCACTGTCACAACGCACATCAAGACCACCAGGGGGATGATAATCAGTAATCGCGCCCGGTGATGGGGCAAAGGTTAGTGGGTCCTCGGCATTAATACGGCATTCAATGGCATGACCACGAAACTCAATATCTTCTTGTTTCAGGGTTAGTTTTTGACCAGCCGCAACACGAATTTGCTCACGAACCAAGTCAACGCCTGTGATCATTTCAGTTACGGGGTGTTCCACTTGCAGGCGGGTATTCATTTCGATGAAATAAAACTCGCCATTTTCGTATAAAAATTCGATCGTACCAGCACCAATGTAGCCCATATCAGCCATGGCTTTGGCAACAATGCCACCCGTTTCCATGCGTTGCTCATGGGTCAGCGCCGGAGAAGGTGCTTCTTCCAATACCTTTTGGTGGCGGCGTTGTAAGGAGCAATCGCGTTCACCAAGGTGAATAGCATTGCCTTGACCATCGCCTAAAATTTGAAACTCAATATGGCGCGGCGTGCCAAGGAACTTTTCAATATAAACCGCATCATCCCCAAAGGCAGCTTTGGCTTCGGTTTTACAGGCTTGAACAGAGGCCACTAATTTATCGGCGCTTTGCACAACCTTCATGCCACGACCACCGCCACCCGCGGCGGCTTTTACAATCACAGGATAGCCAATTTTCTCAGCAATCTTGACCGCTTTGTCCATGTCGGTAATGCCACCATCAGAACCGGGAACCACAGGGATGCCCAATTTTTTAACGGTTTCTTTGGCCATAATTTTATCGCCCATGGTGCGAATGTGTTCCGCTTTAGGGCCAATGAAGGTAATGTCATGCTGGGCGATAATATCGGCAAATTCAGCATTCTCTGATAAGAAGCCATAGCCCGGATGGATCGCATCGGCACCACTCACTTCAGCAGCGGCAATGATACGCGGAATGTTTAAATAGCTTTCAGTGCTGGGGGCAGGGCCGATACAAATGCTTTCATCAGCAAGGCGCACATGCATGGCATCGGCATCAGCTTCTGAATGAACAGCAACGGTTTTAATGCCCATTTCATGACATGCACGGTGAATACGTAAGGCAATTTCCCCACGATTAGCAATCAGGACTTTCTCGAACATGCGAGTGTCTCCCGTTATATATTATTCAATAATCATCAAAGGTTGGCCATATTCTACAGGATCGGAATTATTGACCAAAATTTCTTTTACCGTGCCAGCTTTAGGGGCAGGGATGTTGTTCATCACCTTCATGGCTTCAACAATCATTAAGGGATCACCCTCAGAAACTTTTGAACCAACAGACACAAAGTTAGATGCCTCAGGGGATGGTGCCATATAGGCGGTTCCAACCATGGGCGATTTAACACAACCAGGATGGTCCGCTGGATCGCTAGCAGCAGGGGTGCTATCAGCAGCCGGTGCAGGTGCGGCTGGGGCAGGGGCTGATGCCGCCATTGGTGCCGCGGCGGCAGGGGTCTGTGCGACAACATTTACAGGGGCCGCTTCACGTACAACGCGGATGCGGGTTTCTTTGCCTTCAACCTCAATTTCAGTTAGTTGGTTTTCGCTAAGAATCTCAGCTAAATCCTGAATAAATTCTTTGCTGGCATCAATCTTTGTCATTGATTTTGCTCCAATTTTTCCTCAATCCCATTTGAATCTTATGTCAAATGGTTACCCATAAAGTATCACTCTCTATATCGAACTTGATAGAGGGTGAAAAGACAAATATTTTTTATTTCCAAATATCTTAATACAGGTCTTTTATTCCCTTGTCTATCAGTGTAAGAGTGTTTCTAAGAAACAGGTGGAAATGATCATGATTGAAATACAGCTTAATGGTGATTTAAAGCCAGTAGCTGATGATACAACTGTTCATCAATTGATTGAGGGGCTTGGGCTTGACCCAACAAAAGTTGCGGTTGAGCGCAATCGAGAAATTGTCTCAAAAAGCCTTTATCAAGAGGTCAAGCTTGCTGCTAATGACCAACTAGAGATCGTACATTTTATTGGAGGTGGTTGATGTCGAGCGTTTTGGATAAACACGACGATGGCTTTAACATTGCGGGAAAAACATATAAGTCTCGCTTAATTGTGGGAACGGGGAAATATAAAGACTTTGAACAAACGGCTGAGGCTGTCGCGGCCAGTGGCGCTGAAATTGTTACCGTTGCAGTGCGCCGTGTGAATGTTTCAAACCCAAACGAGCCAATGTTGGTGGATTATTTAGACCCTAAGAAAATTACTTATCTTCCTAACACGGCTGGTTGTTTCACTGGTGATGATGCCTTGCGCACCCTGCGTTTGGCTCGTGAAGCCGGTGGCTGGGATTTAGTGAAGCTAGAGGTCTTGGGCGATCAAAAAACCCTTTATCCTAACATGCCTGAAACATTTGAGGCGGCTGAGACATTGATCAAAGAAGGCTTCAAAGTGATGGTTTATTGTAATGATGATCCCATTGCCTGTCAGCGACTTGAGGAAATGGGCTGTGTCGCCATTATGCCGTTGGGGGCCCCTATTGGATCGGGTCTTGGGATTCAAAACCCCGTAAACATTCGTATCATTAAAGAAAACGCTAAGGTGCCTGTTTTGGTTGATGCTGGTGTTGGAACGGCATCAGATGCTGCCATTGCCATGGAATTGGGCTGTGATGGCGTGTTAATGAACACCGCCATTGCGGAGGCTAAAAACCCTGTTCTTATGGCAGAGGCGATGAAAAAGGCCGTTGAAGCAGGGCGCGCTGCTTATTTAGCAGGGCGTATGCCGCAAAAACGTTATGCCGACCCTTCATCCCCCTTGGCTGGTTTAATATAGATTGTTACTTATATGAATTAGAAAAGGAGCCAAGTTACGGCTCCTTTTTTTGTATAATAATCTAGGGAAGACTATTAGAAAAAGGCCAGTTGATCAGTTTCAACATTTTCATTTACGGCGATGTTTTTGGCATCTGTATAAAGAGCGCGCAGGGCCTTCATTTCGGCTTCCACCACTTGGCGTTGGAATTGTAGTAGAATTTTTTCAGATTTTTCTGTCAGTTTGGCTTCTTTTTCAAGCAGGGTTTGCTTGCGCTCTTTTAAAGCCTGTATAGCCGGATCAATTAAAGCGCCCGCGGTTTCAGGGGTTTGTTTGGCAGCAAAGGCTGCGGCGGTTATACGGCTGGAATAAAGCGGGGATGATGCGTGCAAACCCTTTTCCAATTCTGTTCTTAAGGCATCGCGCCCCTTGTTGGTAAGGTGAAACACTTTTCTAATAGGGCGGTTGCCTTGACGTTCTTCACGAATGTCTAATAAACCCTTATCTGCTAATCGGTTTAGGGTCGCAAAAATGGTTGAGGTGCCAATTTGCGCCCAATGACGCATGCCGCTGTCTTTGATGGTTTGTTCAATATCATACCCATGCATGGGTTTGTTTTGTAAAAGCCCCAAAAGGATCAGTGCTGATTGATTCATTCTCTCTTAACTCACTGTTTTTATTGTGTTATTGTAATGTTTGAATGGAGATTAATCCAGCCTAGACTATATGGCAATGGTTTATTTATGTTTTTCTTCTGGCTTTTTTTAGGGGCCTTCAAGTAAGCTATGTGGCAATCAATATCGAGGGCATTTTTGTGATTGATCAACTTTATTTAATTTTAATCATGGCTGGGGCATTAGCTGGCTTCTTGGCTGGCTTAATGGGTATTGGCGGGGGGATCGTCTCTGTTCCCATCATGTATTGGGCTTTGGGTGCTATGGGTGATTTGGGGGTGGATGACGCCCTTCGTATGCATACGGCAGTGGCGACCAGTTTATTAGTCATTATTCCCACCTCAATTCGATCTGCCCGTGCGCATTATTTAAAAGGGGGGGTAGAGGTGCCAACGGCCAAGACATGGGCTGCTTTCATCATTATTGGGGCCTTAGTTGGTGCCTTGATTGCTAATGATCTAGATAAGCAACAATTGGTTACATTCTTTGGGGTGATGCTGTTTTTAATGGCGCTACGGTTATTACTTTTAGCGTTTAAAGGTCAGCAGCAAGAGGGAGTTGAGCGGTCAGTGACTGGGCCGTTTTCTAAATTTGTGGCGCTGTTTATTGGGGTGGCGTCAAGCCTTATGGGCATTGGCGGTGCCAGTTTTGCTGTTCCTTATTTAACCCTGATGGGGCGCCCCATTCAGCGGGCTGTAGGGACGGCATCTTTCTTTGGTTTGTTAATAGCGCTGCCTGCGGTTATAGGCTTTGCCTGGTTGAGTGTTTTTGCGGAAGGGAGGGCGCTTTCTAACCCATGGCAGGTGGGCTATTTTAACGGTTTGTTATTTTTGTTTGTGGCACCATTGTCTATCCTTTGTGCACCATATGGTGTGAAGATGGCGCATAAAATCTCTCCAAAAGCATTGTCGGGTGTTTTTGGGGTGTTTTTAATGATAACCTCCCTTCGAATGATGTTTGGTGCATAAAAAGTGATTTTTAGACACTGTCTTTCTTGACCATTCTGAGGCAGCATCATAAAAGAAGACAAGACTGATTGCTAAGAGATTTATTCTATAACAGTAGGCATCATTATCGCGGTGGCGATTTGTAAAAAAAACAAGAGTATTAGGAACCAGGCATGTCCTCAAAATTATCACTGGCCGAAGACTTTTCCGCAGTATCCGAAGAGCAATGGATGGCATCCGTTGAAAAGGCCCTTAAAGGCGCTGACCCTGAAAAAGTATTGTATAATAAAAGTCATAATAACTTTAGCTATAAAGCCCGCTATGCTGCGGGTGATGCTGGCCCAGAGGGAGCAATTGCCAGCCATGACAATGCTTGGGATATTCGCCAGCGCGTGATGACCGATGACGCTGCCAAGGCTAATAAGCAAATTTTGACTAATCTTGAGGGGGGCGCTACCTCTGTCATTCTTGGGGGGCACATCCGTGGTGCGACGTCACTTTCTTCAACATGGTTGGATCGTGCCCTTGAGGGTGTTTATCTCAACATGATGAGCTTGGCGCTTTCCGGTGGTGCTGCTTATGTTGAAACATCAACGCTGCTGATGGATTATTTAAATGATCACGATAGCAATAACGCGGATATGTCGATTCATTTAATGGCTGACCCGCTGTCGGTTTTGGCAAAAACGGGGAATCTGCCCTATGATCAAGGAAATCTAGAAGCATCACTGCATTATGTAGCAAAGTTGGCTGATGGCTTTGAAGGTAATGCCACAGCGTTTCAAGTAACCACCATGCCCTACCACAGTGCAGGTGCCAGCGAGGCGCAGGAAATTGCCATGGCGCTAGCCAGTGGTCTTTTCTATTTAAAGGCGATGGAAAAGGCAGGTATTAGCCTTGAAAAGGCAGCTTCTTTAATGGCATTCACGGTATCAGCTAATGCGCATTTTGTTCTTAATATCGCCAAGTTCCGCGCCATGCGTTTGTTGTGGTCTAAGGTGTTAAAGCATTGCGGGGTTGCTGAAAACAGCATGCAAATTGGTGCTGAAACGTCTGAACAAATGATGACCAGCCGTGACCCGTGGGTGAATATTTTAAGAACCACAATGGCGGGCTTTAGTGCCGCCGTGGCGGGTGCTGATGCTTTAACCATAACGCCATACACAATGGCGCTGGGGGGTAGCAGTGAAGGCGCTGATCGAATTGCAAGAAACATTCATATTTTACTGCAAGAAGAGGCATCTCTTGGCAAGGTATCTGACCCCGCTGCTGGCGCGCATACGCTTGAATCGGTGACCAATGATTTAGCTAAAGAGGCATGGGCGCTGTTCCAAGATATTGAGGCAAAGGGTGGAGCGCTGGATGTCTTGTTATCAGGAACTTTCCATGATGACGTTGCGGCCGTTTGGGCGAAAAAACAGCGTGATATTGCGATTAGAAAAATGCCCATAACAGGGGTTTCTGAGTTTGCCAATGTGTCTGAAACTCTGCCTGATGTGGAGCAATTTGATTTAGCAATTATGTCACCATCATTTTTCAGG